>VGTB01000024.1 GCA_016874835.1 Deltaproteobacteria bacterium
CCGGTGCCGCAACGGCCTGCTCTTTCGCAGCCTCAGCTTTTACCGCCGCTTCTCCTTCCTTCTGCGCAACTCCCGCCTGCTCCTTCGCCGCAGCTTCCTCCTTCACCACCGACTTCTTCGCACAACCTGCCACCATGAAAAAGGAAAAACACAAAAGCATGGCAATGACGCCAAAAATCGTTTTATTCTTCATAACGATTTCCCCCTTTTTTTCATTCAATCAGGACATCTCACAAGATAAACCCAATTCACCACCATAAACAACATTACAACTATAAAAGTCAATAGTATTTTTGACAAGTCCTCTCTTTGTAACGCCTGAAAACTCTTTTACATCTTGCGAAACAGGATTCCGCATGCACAGATAATCAATCCCCGGGTGAATAAATACTGTTTCAAAGGAATCGGCGAAAAAACATCGATACTTCTATCTACTTCCCCGAGGAGACCAGGAAGGATTATTACATCTTTGTGTACCCTCATACAATGTTCTCATGTTCATCCCGTTGGCGTTCACAATAGAGATTCTCGTCTTCCCATGACCTTTCGCGCTCAACACAAGGTATCTCCCATCCGGAGACCACGAAGGAGATTCATATTCCTCATTGCCTGCAGTAAGCTGTAATCTTTGAGAGCCATCCTCGTGTATAGTAAATATCTGGAAACGGCCGTTTATCAATCCCTCATATGCAATCCTGTCACCTTTTGGAGACCAAGACGGGGAAGTATTATAATTACCTTCATACGTCACCCTTCGGACATTGTCTCCATTTGTGTCCATCACGTACAGCTGTGGCGACCCCGAACGATTCGAAACAAACGCAATCTTCTCATTGTCCGGCGACCATGCAGGCGACACATCAATCGCATAATCATACGTAAGGCGCTTTAAACGTCTCGTTGAGATATCCATTACATAAATTTCTTCATTCCCGTCCTTGCTTGAAGTGAGCAATATTTTACTCCCATCCCGCGACCACGAACCGGGCAAATTGACTCCCCTGAAACCGACAATCTTGTCCGCCGTCTTACTGAACAAGGACTTTATATAGATATCCGGATTCCCATCCCAAAAAGAGGTAAATACAATGTACCTTCCGTCAGGTGACCAGCGGGGCGACATCACGATGGATCTGTGGTCGGTAAACCTCCTCATGTTTGAACCATCAAAATCAATGAGATAAATGTCTGATTCCCTCCCATCATTTAACACAAACGCGATACTGGTATCAAAAAGTCCTTCACTCCCGGTGAGAACGGAAAGGATTTCATTGGCAAATGTACGCACCATCTCGCTCTTGTCATCACTCCTGCCGCTTAACTTCCTCGCCGTTATCATTTCCCCCCTTATCACATCGAAGAGACGCATCTCTGCAACCAGATTTTCACCGTTGAAGAGAAGATTCCCCTTTACCAGATACTCGGCACCAATCGCACCCCAGTCGGAAAATTTGATATTTCCGGTGGTTTGTCCCTCACTTTTGGGATCTACGAGAAAAGCCCTCTTGTGAATTACATCGAAAAAACCCGTCATCCCCAGGTATCTGGAGAGAGAATCTGAAAACCAGGCTGAAAAACTTTCATAACGCCCCCCCTGATCCACTATCTGAAAATCAGTGATGGCAATGGGGAACTTCTGAAAGTTTGGCGAATCGATATCGATATATATCTTGCCGGGAGCGGCAACGCCAGGAAGAAGGAAAGTGAGCGTGAGTATGAAATAGGCCATGTATCTAAAAATTCTCATCAATCCTTATCCACACCTCAACAAGACAGTTCTTTTCACAGCGCACTCTGTCACTATTTCCTCTCTCTTACCTTCGACGGATGAAAGCGTATACCCAACTCTATACTACCCTCTCTTACTGATTCGGGCAATGGAGGAAAGGGAGCCGCCTTTTTGATTGCCCTCACCGTAGATTCGTCAAAATACTGATTCCCCGAACGTTTCTCAAAATTCATATCCATCACAGTCCCGTTTCTGGATATCCGTACATTGATTATCGTTTCAATATTCCTTTTTGGCAGTATATCTGAAGGCAAGGCCCACATCGTCTTGATTCTGGACCAGACATCTGCATAGTACTCATTCATTCTGGCATCCTGTGCCGCATCATCTCTTCGATCTGGGGGCTGTACTGACGAAAACATTCTTTGTTTTATCTCATCTATCGCTTTTTCAACACCGTTCGTCTGACTTTTCCTGTCGTCTATCCTTCTCACGGGAACGGATGAGATCGCGTCAATATTCTTCTTCTGCACCAGTGAGCGGCCATCTAACGTATGATCTCTGAAATCTCTCAGAACATGCTGGGATTCTCTCATATTCAGAATGTTTTCAGAAAAACTTACCAAATGAACGGAATACACAGGGCCAAAGGTCAATTTGGGAGGGGGGAAAGAAGGGGCACAGAAAATTATGGAAAGGACAAGGGTGTGAAACACAATGGAGAGAAAAATCATCTGGCCTATTTCATCGCTGCGGTCTTTGAACCATCTGCGGGAAGTCATCTTGATTCCTCTGGAGGTTCAGTGATCATCCCCAGTTTATCAACTCCAGCTTTTCTCACTATAGACATCACTTCGACGACATATCCATAGGGAACGTCCCTGTCTGCCCTCATGAAAATTTCCCTGTCTATCCTTTTCGCAAAGATACTTTCGAGCTTGACACCGAGATCGGGAAGTGAGGTTTTATTCTTATTGATATATATCTCCTTCGCACTGTTAATAGTCAGGACAAGTTTTTCCTCAGTTACATCCACACTTTTTGATTTTACCTTAGGGAGATTCACATCAATGCCCATCTGAAGCATCGGCGCCGTAACCATAAAAATGATCAATAAAACCAGAACCACATCAACCAGGGGGGTCACATTGATCTCGGACAACAGTTTGCTTTCAAAGTGATTCCGCTTTTTCCCGTACCTCATGAGACACTCTCATTTCACATAATATCGCTCTACGATATTTAACAATTCGGAGGCAAAGCTGTCCATTTCCAGCGCCATGTTCTTAATCGTATTGAGATAATAATTGTAAAAAATAACGGCCGGTATTGCCGCCGCGAGACCGGCGGCGGTTGCAATAAGTGCCTCTGAAATGCCGGGTGCAACCACCGCAAGAGTAGCCGAACCATGAGTACCGATCCCCCTGAAGGTATCCATAATACCCCATACAGTGCCGAAAAGTCCTATGAACGGAGAAGCGCTCCCCGTTGTGGCCAGAAACCCGAGAGTAGTTTCCAGTTTCGTTACTTCAGAACCGCACGCCCTGTTCAGGGCCCTCTCCACATTATCAATACCTTTCATCTCCAGAGAAGAGAGTCTGCTCTCTTCACTCTCCTTGGCATGAGATGATCCTCTCATGACTTTCGTTATTTTCACAAGTTCCGTATACCCGGCTTGAAACACTTCGGCCACAGTTGAATATTTGAACTTTTTCGACTCGGGAAAAATATCAGAGAGCTTGTTACTCCTCATATAAATCTCCAGAAACATCTCATTTTCTTTTTTTACTTTCTTGATGCTCCTGTATTTCATGAAAATGATTGCCCACGATACTACGGAAAAGAACAGGAGGAGCAGCAGAACAAATTGTACCATTATTCCCGCGTCCAGGATCATGCCCAGAAGGCTGCCATGGAAATGCCCTCCAAGCCCTACCGCACTAACCGATGATATCTCTTTCACTTTTTGCTCTCCCAACCGATATTTGCGGGTTTACCTGTAATGGAAAAAAAAGACATTGTCAATAGTTTTAGGACAGAGACTCCGATCAGTGACGCAGACCAACACCACCAATACACCCGTAGAGGAAAAAGACGCACACATAAGACGTTCGGCAAATCATACCATCTCCGGGGTGAATGCAACCACATCATCAATCACCGGCGAATCCGTAAAAATCATTGCCAATCTGTCCACACCCAGAGCAACGCCCGCCGAATCCGGCATCGTCACAAGGTCACTGAGGAAATGTGCAGGTTCCGGAAATACTTTTTTACCGGTGGAGCGACGGTATTCCCTTACCTCCCGGAATCGCCGGTGATGCTCCTCCAGATCAACAAGCTCCGAAAACCCATTCGCAATTTCCATTCCTCCCATGTACAGCTCAAATCTTTCAGCCGTGAGTGGGTCCATATCCTTCTCCTTCGCCAGAACTCCTGAAGACAACGGATAATCATAGACAAAGGTGGGGCGGTCTATTCCCAGGTGTGGTTCGACAGAGCATACCATCACCTCGTCAAAACAATCCCCGTGAATAGCTTCCTCGATCGACATTCGGGCGTAGCGAGCCAGCACGTCTGCAACGGATATGCGGCCCCATGCTCCAGACAGACTGATTGTGTTACCATGGTAGTGAACCACATCCCCGTATCCGAGGTCCCGGGCAACTGCGATGATCATCTCTTCACACTGATCCATCAAAGAATAATAGTCAACACCTTCACAATACCATTCAAGGAGTGTAAATTCAGCGAGGTGACGTGAACCACGCTCTCCTTCGCGATAGCATTTGCAGATCTGAAAAATTCTCCGGTAGCCTGCGGCAACCAATCGCTTCATGCATACTTCCGGCGATGTGTGCAGGAACCACTCCCCGCTTGCTACCGCATCGATATAGGGTTCCGGTATCAGCGCAGGGATCCTGTTCGGTGTTTCAACCTCCAGATAATCCCTGCTGATAAAATAATTCCGTATCGATTGAACCATCCGGGCACGAACAGCCAGGATATCCCGTTTCCCCGAGAGCGTTGCATTCCATCGTTGACTCATTCCTTAACCCTGGTGAGATACTCACCACTCCTCGTATCCACCCTGATTTTTTCGCCCTCCTCGATAAAAGGAGGTACTTGAATCTGGTAGCCTGTTTGCAGGGTCACGGGCTTCGTTTTTCCGGATACCGAATCACCCCTCGCCCAGGGTTCAGCCTTGACAACAATAAGATCGACAAAATTCGGCAAATTTATTCCCAGCGGTTTATCTTCAAAAAAGAGGATTTCTACATCCAGATTGTCTATCAGATATCTCTTCGCCTCTCCTACCTGGCCTTCGGTGAGAAAAAGCTGATCGTAGCTCTCGGAGTCCATAAAACAATACTTTCCTTCCTCTTTATACAGATACTGCATTTTTTTCTCCCGCAGGTCAGCAGGTTCAAATGTGTCGGCTACACGGAATGTCCTCTCAAATTGGGCCCCCGTAATCATATTCTTCAGCTTGGAACGGTAGAGAGCCTGACCCTTCCCCGGTTTCACGAAGTTAAATTCAACAACCACGTAGGGTTCATTATCAATTTTAATCCTCAATCCCTTCCTCAAATCACTCGCATTGTACATATCGGAACATCTCCCCTTTTTTCACGACTCTTAAATCATCTGATTTGTTCTGTCAAAACAATATGTATCCACCCCTGTTTCTCTCACACTGGCAAAAGAGCTCGGAAAAAGGGGAATTTTGCCCTTTCCTCCCGGAATATCAAGTACGTACCGGGGCACGCAAAGTCCGGACACTTTCTCCCGCAAATTTTTCATAATCTTTATCCCGGTCTGTATATCTGTACGGAAATGATCCGTTCCCTCTACTGGTTCACACTGAAATAGATAATATGGTCTGACCGATATCCGTTGAAGACCGTAGAGAAGAGCGCACATTACCTCATATGTATCATTGACCCCCCTGAGCAGCACGGATTGATTTGAGACGGGAATTCCTGCCTCAAGAAGCATTTCGCATGCCTTTGCCGAGTCCTTTGTTATTTCACTCGGGTGATTGAATTGTGTATTGAACCAGAGGGGGCGGTGATTGCGCAAAATGGCACACAGTTCCCGCGTTATCCTCATGGGCATAACTACAGGGATGCGACTCCCGATACGAAGTACCTCCACATGGGGAATCGAACGCAATTTCCCCAAAAACCAGTCAAGCCCCTCTTCCGTCATGGTCAGTGGATCCCCGCCCGAGACAATAACCTCACGGAGAAGTGGTTCCCCCGACACGTAATCAATCATGCAGCGAAGATAGTCTCTGCTTCTTATTGCCGGTTGATTCTTTCTCCACAAGCGTTTCCGATTGCAATGCCGGCAATACATGGCACACACGCTTGTGACAAGCGCAACGCAGCGATCCGGGTAACGGTGCACCAAACCCGGCACGGGCATATTTCTCTCTTCCATCAGGGGGTCCGCAATACCACCAATGGTGAAATCAATTTCCTTTATATCGGGAAAACACTGTACGCGGAGGGGATCATCACTCTCGGCGACATTTATCAGAGAAAGATAATAAGGAGTAACACTGAAGGGATAGATCTCCACCACTTTCCGGCATGCCTCAAGAGTCTCCGGAGATTCCGTAACTATTTTTTGTAGTTGAGAAATACCGGTTACCCGATTTGCATATTGCCATCTCCAATCGTACCAGTCTTTCTCCGGAATATTTTTCCATGCTCCGCAGCGGGTACTGTTTTCTCTTTCACGCATAACCAGAAGATGAGTTTAAGGAGATTTATAAACCATTCATTGCTATCACAAATTTCCTTAACGGGAAAGAATATTATCATAAAGAGGCCATCGCTAAAATTTATGTTGCAAAAAAATTCATATTTGTTATTGAGACGGCTCATTTTTATATGTTAAAATTGATTTACCAAACACTTAGCAACAGAAAAGGAACTTAAACAGAACCCCTCACTTTATTGCATGTGATGCGTGACCTTGGCTTAGGCGAAACGGAAGAGCAAGAGAACGAATGTCTTTTCATTGAAAAATCTATGACATCCGGTTATGATTACCATGAGACGATTGAAACCGATCCCTTCTCCGATACAAATGTATTGCTTGTTTCAATGAAATGTAGTTGACTTAATATGTCATCCCGCCCTCCATATAGTAATATTCACGTGTGTCTCTATTTTCTAAAGGAGCATTAATCGTATGAACTCAATATCGAAAGAAGAAATAAAAACTCTCATAAGCGTGCGGAAAGCACCTTGCGTATCTCTCTTCATGCCCACCTACCGGGCCGGAGCAGAAATACAGCAAAATCAAATCAGGTTCAGGAATTTACTCCGGGAATCCGAGGAAAAGCTTTACGCCTTAGGCTTCCGCAGCCAGGAAGTGAAAACACTGCTCGATCCCGTCCAGAACCTTATCGGCAACGTTCTTTTCTGGAGGCATCAAAGTGATGGTCTCGTCGTGTTTGTCTCACCTGAAGTATTTCGCTACTATTGTCTGCCGGTCTACCTTGACGAAGCAGCCGTTGTTTCAGATCGATTTCAAATAAAACCTCTCCTCCCGTTACTCACAGGGGACGGACAATTTTACATTTTGACCCTCAGCCAGAACGAAAATCACCTCTTCGAGTGCACAAAACAGAACATCAGAGAAATTGAACTTGAAGCGATACCTCCAAACCTCATCAGGGCTTTACAGTACGAAGAGCCGGAAAAGCAGATCCGATTCCATCGGGGCACCGCACGAAGTGGTGAACGATCGTCGATGATCTCGGGACATGGTGCAGAACTGGATAATGCAAAAGAGAACATTTTAAAATATTTTCGCATGATCGACAGAGGCCTGCATGATCTCCTGAAAGATGAGCGAAGGCCATTGTTACTCGCGGGCGTGGAGTATCTCTTCCCGATCTATCGGGAAGCGAATACATATCCTCACCTCATGCAGGAGGGAATTGCCGGGAATCCAAAGGGGATCAGCACGGATCAATTGCACAAACAGGCATGGGAGATTGTAAAGCCCTACTTCCAGAAAGCTGAAGGCGATGCCATCGCCCAGTACCGACAATCGTCCGGCACCGGTTTGACGTCGAGTGATGTGAGAGAAATCATCACCGCTGCGTACCATGGACGGGTAGGCCTGCTCTTCATCGCGAAAGGCATGCAACAATGGGGTATTTTCGATCCTGTCCTTAATGAGGTACATGTGCATGAAAAAAGAGCAAAGGAGAGCGAAAGCCTCCTTGATCTATCTGCGATCCAGACAATTCTCAATGGTGGCACCGTATTTGTGCTTGAACAGGAAAGGATGCCTGAGGTCACTCCATTGGCGGCGGTATTTCGCTATTGAGATACGCCGAAGCATGTACTATACACTTCCCCCCTCAAAAATCAGAATACTCCATAACTGTCTGCGAACAACACTCTATGGATTTGCAACAACGCAAGCTTAATGCTGCCTGGCTTTCAGTATTTTCAAATACCGGTCTTGTAATGATGAAGCTTACCGCCGGGCTGATGATCGGTTCAGTGTCGATTATTTCTGAATCCCTCCATTCCGGAGTAGACCTTCTCGCTGCCCTCATCGCCACCTATTCAGTGAAAAAATCCGGCACACCAGCGGATACGGGACACCCTTTCGGGCATGGGAAAATTGAAAACATCTCCGGCGCCATTGAGGCACTGCTCATCTTCCTCGCCTCAGGCTGGATAATATACGAAGCGATTGATAAACTTTTGCATCCGGAACCAATCGAGTACGTGAGTTGGGGTGTCGGGGTAATGTTAATCTCAACCCTGGTGAATATTGTCGTTTCGGAAATGCTCTTCAAGGTCGCAAAAGAGACTGACTCCATAGCGTTGGAGGCCAATGCCTGGCATTTACGCACCGATGTGTATACCTCCGCGGGCGTACTGGCAAGTCTGATGCTGATATGGGCAAGTCACTGGATTTCCGTGGGACCGGATATTCATTGGCTCGACCCCGTTGCGGCCATTGGTGTTGCGCTATTGATAATGAGAACCGCCTATAAGCTCACACTTCATTCGGCACGTGATTTAATGGATACGAAACTTCCCGCAGACGAAGAGACATGGATAAGACGACTGATAGAGACACAACAGCCTCTGATCCGCGGTTTTCATCGACTACGCACTCGTAAGGCCGGTAATTTCCGATTTATCGACTTTCATATTAAACTCGATCCTCACATGTCCGTTGAAGCCTCGCACGGCATAACCGAAGAACTAACCGCGAACATCAAAAAGCGTTTCCCCGATGGAAGCGTTACCGTTCACACGGAACCATGTGACGGAAAATGCGCCGGCGAATGTCTCTCGGGATGCCTCCTCAGCGGAACAGAAAGGGAAAATGTGTTACAAAAATAGAAAATGGTGATATATTCTGACATACATTATCCGAAAAAAGTGAAGGAGGACTGTGATTAGTGGATATCGTAGAAGTGAAATTGGAAGATCTGAACGTGAAGGAATTCATAGCACAAAAAATCGGAGAGATTTCATCAACGGTAGGTAACGGCATCGCCATAAATGCGCTGTCAGGAGGAGTGGACTCATCCGTAGTTACCATGCTGGGCTACAAGGCACTGGGACGCCGTCTCAAGACATTCTTCATTGAAAACGGCATCATGCGCCATGAAGAACCCCAGCAGGTAGTCTCGACATTCAGAGCACTCGGTGTACCTATCGAGATTATTGACGCTCAGAAACAGTTTTTTCAAGCCCTGAGAGGACTGACCGATCCCGAAGAAAAGAGGGAAGCCATCACCAGAACCTTCTATAAGGACGTGTTCAGCAAAGTCGTAAAAGAGCATGATGCGAGATTTCTCCTGCAAGGATCTATCTACACCGATGTCGAAGAGACGATAGCGGGAGTTAAAAGGCAGCACAACGTTCTTGTTCAACTCGGCATCGATACGGAAAAAAGATTCGGCTACACAGTTATTGAACCCCTGATAGCTCTCAGAAAACCGGCGGTGAGGGTCGTGGCAAAAGCTCTGGGGCTCCCTGAAACCATCTATGGCCGCCCCCCCTTTCCCGGGCCTGCGCTGGCCGCCCGTATCATTGGTGAGGTGACGAAGGAAAGGGTCGAAATAGTCAGAAAAGCGACAAAGATTGTCGAGGAAACACTAAGTGACACGGGTGCATTTCAGTATATGGCTATTCTGCACAAAGAGAAAGTGACCGGCATAAGGGATGGCAGGAGAGATTATGGTCACCAGATTGAGATACGCTGCTGGGAAAGTCACGACGCGAAAACCGGATTACCCACCAGGCTTTCATTCGACACACTGGAAGAGATGGCAGCGCGAATCACCGAGGAAATAACTGATGTGGTGAGTGTTACGTATAACATCACCCGTAAACCGCCATCAACACTGGAGGCGGTGTGAAGGCAAGCCCGAAGTGCTGACTCACGGGGATCTCGCTCAACCTTTATAGATAAACCTTTCCAACAGCTTGTGGAAAGGAGTCCACTTCGATTCATCATCCCCCGATTCCTCGATGAAACTCTGGAAAGCGTTCACTTTGGCATCGAGATCGTCCACACTGTGTACGATCTGAGCTTCCAGAGTCTTCGGACGCTTCGGTGATCCGAATTCCTGAGAACCATGATGGCTGAGGATCAGATGGCGCAGTTCAACTGCCAGTTTTTCAGGAAAATTCTCTACAGCGGCGATTTTCTTATCCAGCATTTCAACACCCATGATGATATGTCCTACCAACCGGCCCTCATCGCTGTAATCGAAGACCCTGTGATAGGAAAACTCATAGATCTTTCCTATATCATGGAGAATGCCGCCCGTGATCAAGAGGTCTCTGTTGATCCCCTGGTAATGTCCCGCTACCCACTCCAATAATCGGGTTACCGAAAGGGTGTGTTCCAGGAGTCCACCGAGATAGACATGATGAAAACCCTTCGCAGCAGGAGCCCTCTTGAATAGAGCCGTTACCTCTTGATCGCTGAAGAAAGACTCCAGCAGTGATTTCAGACACGGGGTGTCGATTTTGTCGATAAACGACATCAAAGATGAAAACATTTCATCGATGTTTTCCTTCGCAGCCGGCAAATAATCCGTAATGTCAACCTCATAATCCTCGAGCTTCATGACATCCACGATGGAAAGCTGGATGGTGTTTTTAAAATTTGCCGCCTTGGACTGAACAGTGACAATGTCACCTTTTTTAAAAATTCTGTCCCACTCGAGAGCGTTTTCCCATATTTTCCCTTCAATCTCCCCCGTCCTGTCCCTCAGTCGAACATTCAGATAGGGAGATCCCTTCTGGGAATATGCGAGGTTCTTTTCAGCCACGAGAAACGCATCACTCACTTTCTCACCGGCCTTGATATCCCTGACAAAAACAGTCTTCATCTTCATATGCACACCCGCCAGTCGTGGGCATACACTGTCATTCTTCCATCCCTTACAGACCCTATCATCGTGATGCCCCCCTCGATGGACAACCTGATCGCAGTGGTTGTCGGCACGGACAGAGAAACGACAACAGGTATGCCAAGAATCTTTATCTTGTTCACAATCTCAGATGACACCCTTCCTGTTCTCAATATTATCTTATCGGAACATTCAATCCCGTTCAGAAGTGCGTAGCCTCCAAGCATATCTATGGTATTGTGTCTTCCTATATCTTCCCTCACCGCGATAACACCTTCCGTATGGGCCAACGCTGAAGAATGGGTCCCCCCGGTGATTGCGTGAAGACGAGAAGCATCAATGAAGTCTTTCATAAGTCTGAAGACTTGTACGGGAGAAACGAAAAGTCGGATGTTCTGAAGATTTTCCGCAGGGATCCTATCCCCGCGTCGATTCCATGCCTGTGCACCGCTCGACGTAACTATGTGTCCCGGGGTATCTTGAATACGCCCTGTTCCCGTGCCGCTTTTTGTCCACACCCACACTGACTGGCTCCCCTGGGGAACCTCTATTTTTTCCAGATCCTCCAGGTTCTCGATAAACCCCTCCGACCGAAGAAACCCCACCGCAAGCTCCTCGATATGGTTGCCGTTGCACGCGATGGTGACAATTTTCCGTGCGTTGAGAAATATCCCAAGAGCGACTTCCTTTACGATTTTCGCCGAAGCAGGTGAAGACACGCCCTCCCTGTATATGGTTACGTCAAACTTTTCAGTTCCTGCCATCTGTTCCGTAAAGTTCCTCTACTTTTCTCTCAGGATGCGATACTCCCCGGTCCTGATGGTTAGTTTCGTTGCGTCAAAGTACTCCATCAGCGGTATGATATACTTACGGGATAGACTTGTTAATCCCTTGAAACTCAGAGGAGTGGCTTTCCCTTCCCTCAGGAGAAGATTTTTATAGTTTTCCCGTAATGTGAACAACACTTCTTTACTGAAATAAAGGTCCTCGCTGATCTTTATTAATTTACCCTCCCGTACCATCACGTTCAGCACACTTTCCACGGCTGCCTTCCGGTAAGCGAATCTTTCCATCACTTCCTTAACGGTCGGCGGAGTAAGCCCGGATTCACTGTAAAGAGCGGCAATGCGATTGCGCAACTCTCCCAGTTCTCCTTTCAGATCGACCCGATGTGTGGACATCCTCACAATTTCCTTCTCGACGACTATTTCTCCTTTCTTCTCAAGGTCTCTAATCGCCATATTGAAAAGCCGCGGGGTGAGGAATTGACCTATGGTATTTCTCAGTTCTTCTTTTGCAATACCTTCCTTGAGTGAATTTCTTTCGTGGTACGTCCTTATCTCATCACGAATTCTGTTCTGGAAGTTCTGATACGCAAATAACGATACAACTCGAAATTCATCTGTATCCAGGAGCACGGCATGCTTTCCGGTACACAGGGATTCCACCATGGTTCTTATGAGATTCTCATGGATACCCGTTCTCACGACAAGTTCGCGGATATCGAGACCATCAATCCCCGATCGCTCAATGACCGTCAGCACCCTCTCGTGATCAGTACCACCAAGCAACCGGTCATATTCTGACTTTGTTTTTTCACTACTCCTCCTGTACTTTCTGGGCAGAGGATCAATGATGGCTCCGCCTCCGATTGTCGTCACAGGAGAGTAACTTCTTATCACGAATCTGTCTTTGGCCACAGTGACGACAGGGGATGCAAAAACGACCTGTGCGTAATCCTTATCGCCCGGCTCTATCTGCTCACGGCCGAGGAGAATTATCCTTCCGATAACTTCGACTGTTCCTGTATGAAAGCGTACCAGGCTCCTGTTTTTTAACTTCTTCTCATTCACGGGCAGATACTCGACATGAATATCCAGGCGATTGGACGGTCTGAGCGTTCCCGGACGGGCAAGAACATCCCCTCGCTCGACTGACTCCCTGTCAATTCCCTGCAGGTTGATGGCCGTTCTCTGCCCTGTTTCAGCAATAATGGCAGCCTGGGAGTGAATTTGAATTCCTCGGACTTTTGCGATATTCCTTTTCGGCAGTATCTCGACTTCCTCTCCCGCTCTTATCTCACCGGCTATCAGTGTCCCCGTCACAACGGTACCGAAACCTTTCATCGTGAAGACCCTGTCAATGGGAAGTCTGAATAAGCCGGCATCCGATTCCTTTTCTGTTTCAGAGGCTACCATGGCAATTGCGTTCTTCAACTCCTGCACACCATGACCGGTTAACGAAGAAACGGGAATAACGGGAGAAGATTCCAGAAATGTTCCTTTTAAAAATCCGTGAACGTCATCAGTTACAAGCTGAAGCCAATCCTCTTCGACAATATCAGTTTTTGTAAGGGCCACGAGACCTTTTTTAATCCCTAGGAGAGCGCAAATATTCAGGTGCTCCCGCGTCTGAGGCATGACTCCTTCATCCGCCGCAATAACGAGAATTACCATGTCGATTCCGGACGCGCCGGAAACCATGTTCTTTATGAATCTCTCGTGACCGGGAACATCTATGATGCCGTACGTCTGGTGTTTCTGAAGTGCGAGAGAGGCGAAACCGAGTTCGATACTGATTCCCCTCTCCTTTTCTTCCCTGAGCCTGTCCGTATCAATTCCGGTAAGGGCCTTGACGAGGGCGGTCTTGCCATGGTCAACATGGCCTGCTGTCCCAATGATGATATGCTTCATGAACGCTTAAATAGCAAACTGACCGAATTTACACAACAGCAAAATCCGTTTGACTTTCCAAACATACGAAACTCCAGCACTAATCCGTACCTTCACATCATCAGGAGGATAAATGTCCTCCAATGCATCTCTGGAATACGAGAAAAGAGATTCGTTTTCACAATTGACCTTGCGTTGACGAAAGGATAAATACAGGAGACAAAATTTTTGTTTTAAAAAAATATATTATCTGGTAAAAAGCGAAACTTTTGTTGAGCGGTCACTTATGAGGATTCTCGGTCTTGATTACGGCAGCAAGAGAATCGGTGTTGCCCTCTGCGATGAGTTAGGCATCACGGCGCAGGGGCTTACCACCATAACCAGAAAAAATCGGACCGCTGACCTTGAAGCAATAACCAAACTCGTGAGAACGCATCGCGTGGAAAAAATAGTGATCGGATACCCTGTGAGACTTGATGGTTCCGAAGGCATCCAGTGCGAAAAAGTTAACAGATTCATAAGTCTTCTTGAGGAGGCATGCTCCATTCCCGTCATGAGATACGATGAAACCCTTTCCACGCAACACGCACAAGATATCCTCTCACAGGCAAATGTACGCGGGGCAAGAAGAAGGGAAATAATAGATAAGCTCGCCGCCTGCCTAATTCTTCAGGGGTACCTTGATTCGCTGAGCAGCGGGAAATAGTAACACATATCCGGATGAGTTCATATCAATGATAATATTGAATATTGTTTACCATCACAAAAAAAACGTTCTGATATCAGCCCTCGCATTCTTTTTCTTCATCACGGCTATGCTTCTCTTTTACGCTCTTACTCCCATAGACAGCAGTGACAATACTGTAATGGTAGAAATTCCGCGGGGCACCAGCTTTTCCGGTTGCGTGGACATCCTTGAAAAAGCAGGTATCGTAAAAAACAGAAACCTGTTTTATTTACTCGCCATTTCGAAAAACGCCCACGGTCACATCAGAGCGGGAGAGTATGAACTGGCAACCTCCATGTCCCCGATGGAAATTGTGAACAAACTTGTCAGGGGTGAGATCAAATCATATAAGGTTACCATCCCTGAAGATTTCACGGTAAAGGAGATAGCCTCCCGCCTGGAATCCCTCAGGCTCACCGATAAGAAGTCATTCATGGCCACTCTGTCAGACCAAAGGTTCCTATCCTACCTGGGGATAGAAAGCACAAGTGGTGAGGGGTACCTCTACCCGGATACATACGTACTCGATCGGTCAATGAGCACAAAGGACATAATTAAAATCATGGTAAACCAATTCTGGAAAATGTTCACACCGGAAATGCGAGCAAAGGCAAAAGAACTTAATATGACGACCCACGAGGTCGTGACCCTTGCATCCATAATCGGCAAGGAATCGGGTTATCGCGATGAGAAAGCCCTGATATCGGCAGTTTTTCACAACAGATTGAAAAAAAACATGAAATTGCAAAGCGATCCTACTGCCATATACAATATTGAGAATTTCAACGGAGAGATAAGAAAGTATCTGCGAAAAAATACTCCTTACAACACTTACCGGATCAGCGGACTTCCCCCCGGGCCAATCTCAAACCCTGCCGTAGATTCACTGCGAGCGGCCCTCTACCCCGCGCCTGTGAATTATCTCTATTTCGTATCCAACAATAACGGTTCACACCAGTTCACCTCCACTTTAGCAGCTCATAAAAGGGCGATCCTAAAGTATCAAACTGAAAGAAAAAAAGAGTAATTTTTTTCTTGACAAACAAAATATCCCTCCTTATAGTGAGTCAACGTGGAGCAAAGTGGTTAGTTGTGGAGGGAATTGCCATATGGCGGTTTTCAGGGGTCAGTATTTTCACTCCATAGATGATAAGGGCCGGATCATCTTTCCTGCAAAGCTGCGGGAAGTATTTTCCGAAAAATATGACAGCAGATTGGTTATCACAAACTGGGATAACTATCTGATGGTATTTCCATATGATGAATGGCGGGTTCTGGAAGAGAAAATCTCTCACCAGTCTCTGTTGAGAAAAGAAGTCAGAGCGTTCCAGCGTTTTTTCATGTCCGGCGCTGTGGACTGTTCTCTTGATAATCAGGGAAGGGTTCTGATCCCCCCGAACCTGAGAGAATATGCCGCACTCGAGAAGGACGTAATTCTTGCAGGCATGATCAAGGTGATCGAGATATGGAGCAAAGAGCGTTTCGACGAGGAGATGAAGAAATCCTCACGTGACATTGAGAGTTTCAGCAAGTACATGGCTGACTTAGGGATCTAAAGGCTCACGAAATGCGCTCCTACCATATACCGGTTATGCAACGAGAGGTGGTCGAGTCACTCCGTTGTCGTTCCGGGGGTATCTACGTTGACGGAACCGTCGGGGGAGGAGGACATTCTTACGAAATATTGAAAAAAACATCCCCCGACGGCATTCTCATTGGCATCGATATTGACGCCAATGCACTCGGGGAATCGGAAAAACGCCTGAGGCGGTTTGGCAAGAGAAAACTCCTCGTAAAAGGCAACTTCGGGGACATTAATAACATATTGGATGCCCTGGATATCAGGGAAGTTGACGGCATTCTCCTGGATCTGGGGGTTTCCTCGCACCAACTGGAAACGGCGGAGAGGGGGTTCAGTTTTTCTCTTGATGCGCCCCTCGACATGCGGATGGATCAGAGTCATGGTCCGAGTGCGTACGACATGATTCACACGCTTTCGGAAGAAGAGCTGGAAAAGATCATCAGAGAGTTTGGCGAAGAGGCAATGGCAGGAAGGATTGCAAAGGTGATTGTGAAAAGAAGGAAGGCAGCCCCGATAAGATCAACTTCCGAACTCGCCGAGATTGTCGTGGGGGCCATCCCCGTTCAACTCAGAACAAAAAGAATTCATCCCGCAACCAAAACATTCCAGGCTTTCAGGATCTGTGTCAACAACGAGCTTTCGAATCTTTACAACGCCATTCACCGTGGCGTCGATTTCCTCACCAAATCGGGGAGATTCTCCATTATCTCCTTTCATTCCCTGGAAGATCGAATTGTCAAAAACTCCTTTCGTTCCCTGGAGAAGGGATGCATTTGCCCCCCTGACTTTCCACGGTGTTCCTGTGAGAGGGAACCGAAACTGAAAGTACTCACAAAAAAACCAATAACACCGCGGGATGCCGAAATAGAATCAAATCCGGGCGCAAGGAGCGCCAAGCTAAGGACTGCCGAGAGGGTGTAACTCGTGTATTCAGAAGAAGTCATCAGAGACCGTGTGCAAAGTCAGGCAAGAATATTTTCAGGACTGAAATATTCTCCCTTCATCATCGCCGCATTGGTACTCATGGCGGTCGCACTCGTCTATGTATGGTCGCACATTCGCACCACCGAACTGGAATACAAAATTGCAGAAGAGATGGGAATAAAAGAAACTCTCCTGGAAGAACAGAGAAAATTGAAGGTTGAGCTGGCAACTCTGAAGTCACCCCATCGTATCGAGGCAATTGCAAAAGAGAAACTGCACATGACATACCCGGAGAAAGACCAAGTCATCATCATGAAATGATCCAGGATGGGCAAAATGACGGGCGAATCAAGGAAATGGCTGAGATTCAGGATTTTCACTCTGCTGATATTTTTTCTTGTGCTCTTCATTGCCCTGATATCAAGGGCCTTCCAGATCCAGGTGCTCTCAGGGAAAGGCCTCAAGAATCTCGCGGACAGGCAGCACACCAAAACACTGTACATTGAACCCGAAAGAGGCATTATTTTCGATCGTAACGGGGAGAAGCTCGCGGCGAGTATTATGGTTGATTCCGTCTGCGCAGACCCTTCAAAGATCAGTAACCCCGCCGAGGTGGCAGAGAAGATCGCGTCGGTTCTCCACGCTGAAAAAGACCCGATACTGAAAAAACTTTCCGGATCAAAAAACTTCTGTTGGCTCGCCAGAAAAATCAAGCCCGATGAGGCAAAGAAGATCGAAAGCCTGAATATCGAAGACGTCTATCTGGTCAAGGAACCGAAACGCTTTTATCCCAACGGAGAACTTGCCGGTCGCCTCATCGGATTCGTGGGATTGGACTGCGCCGGACTTGAGGGATTGGAATTGAAATATGACAACTACCTGAGAGGGGCACCGGAAAAGCTTACATGGGCAAGGGATGCCAGAGGAAAGCGGCTCTTCCCGAGAATAGAGAAGACGAGCACGAAACAGGACGAGGGTTACCATCTCCTCTTAACGATCGACAGCCGCATCCAGCACATAGTCGAATCGAGCCTCATGGAGGCGATTACGGAGAAAGGTGCAAAATGTGGATTCGCCATCGTCATGGATACGAAAACCGGTGAAGTATTGGCCCTTGCCGATAAGCCCGGATTTAATCCGAACAAATTCTCGAGCTACGGTAACGGAAAGGGAATAAACAGGATCATCAGCGATTGCTTTGACCCCGGTTCCACATTCAAACCATTTCTTGCGGCGGGGGCGTTGGAAGAAAATATCGTCACAGAAACAAGCCGGTTCAACTGCGAGAACGGAATGTACGTCGTGGCCGACAGGGTAATCCATGAGGCAAACAGGAAAAAATACGGGTCTCTATCCTTTTATGAGATACTGAAATACTCAAGCAATATCGGGTGTATCAAGATCTCGGAAAAACTGGGAAAAGAAAAATTTTACCACTACATCACACAATTCGGATTCGGTTCAAAAACGGGAATCGACCTTCCCGGAGAATCGGGCGGGCTTCTCAGACCGGCACACAAATGGACAAGGGTTGATACTTCAACGATAGCCTTCGGCCAGGGTGTCTCCGTCACCGCCATACAACTCATCACCGCCTTGTCCGCCATAGCCAATGAAGGAGTGTTGATGAAGCCCTACATCGTCCGTGCAGTGGTTGATAAAAAAGGAAACGTCATCAAGAAATTCTCTCCGACACCCGTGAGGAGGGCCATTTCCCAGGAGACGGCCAAAAGGCTTTCCCTCATTCTGAAGGGCGTAGTCGGTGAGAGCGATGGAACGGGCAAAAAGGCCCAGATTGCGTATGTCTCCGTTGCGGGGAAAACGGGAACATCCCAGAAATTCGATTTTGCCCGGAGGGCCTATTCGTCTGAAAAGGTAAGAACCACCTTCATGGGATACTTCCCCGTGGAAGATCCGCAGATAGCCATTCTCATTACCCTTGATGAGCCTCAAAGAGATAAGTGGGGCGGAGTTGCGGCAGCTCCCGTGTTTAAAAAAATCGGCGAACAGATTGTGACCTGTTTTAAAACCAATATACGTGAGAACCCCTTCACCGTTCCGGTGGAAGACCCTCTCTATAAAAATCCAAATATTAAGCTTGTATCCACGCCCGCCATAGTAACCGGGCAGTCCGATATGGACACCAACGACGAACCGTTCATGCCGGATTTCAGAGGAATGACCATAAGGGAGGTCCTGAAAAAGGCAAATGAAAAAGACATTGACATCAAGGTGGTGGGGAACGGCTGGGCGGTAAGTCAGGAACCGAAACCAGGTACCTCATTAAAGGGCAGTCGTTCCTGCACCGTGTCTTTCAGCTCCGGATACTGAGGAACTGACGTGCAGTTGTTCGATGTGTTGCATAATATCCCGACAGTGCAGATTAGAGGAGACGTCTCGGGAGACGTCTCGACCATTTGCTATGATTCAAGAACGTGCGGAAAGAACAGCATGTTCGTAGCAATTTGCGGACTGAAGAATGACGGCCACGATTTCATTCCTCATGCGATCAGCAACGGCGCGACATTTATCGTTCACGAAAAGGATATCCCCCTTCCGCCCCGCGTGACGGCGATAAAAGTTACGGACAGCCGCAAGATTCTCGGCTCCCTGGGAAAAAACTTTTACAACGATCCCTCGGCACGTCTCTGTCTTGTGGGCGTTACGGGAACGAACGGAAAGACAACCGTCACGTATCTGCTTGAATCCATTTTTAAAAGAGCGGGATTCAATGTCGGCGTGCTGGGGACAATCAATTACAGATTCAACGAAAACACATTCCCCGCACCTCATACGACACCCGAATCATTCGAGTTGCAAAAAATTCTCAGAACAATGGCAGATCACGGAGTGACCCATGTGGTCATGGAAGTTTCATCACACGCGGCTGATTTGAAACGAGCTGATGATTGCGCTTTCGATATAGGGATTTTTACCAATTTATCCCAGGATCATCTGGATTACCACCACACCATGGAAAATTATTTCCAGGCAAAGAAGAGATTTTTCGACGAAATACTGCCTTCAGGGAAAAAACGAAAAACAAACGTAATGATCGTCAATGGAGATGATCTCTGGGGGAAAAGACTGTTGAGCGAGGTTCGGGCAGATATCAGGGTACTGACTTTCGGATTCGAAAGCCGATGCGATGTGACGGCCGATCAACTGAATTTCACTTTAGACGGCATCAAAGCGAACATACATGCGGATCATATTCATTTTACTGTAGTTTCTTCCCTCATCGGGAGATTCAATCTGTACAACATTCTCGCATCTTCCGCGACGGCCATATCACTGAACGTTCCCGAGAGATTCATTCAAAACGGTATCGAATCACTTAAAAACGTTCCCGGACGCCTTGAAATGATCGGCGATACCGGTCAGCCCAAGGTGTTTGTCGACTACGCGCATACCGAAGATGCGTTAAGAAGGGTACTGCAGAACCTGTCCCTGTCGAAACAGGGGAACATCATAACTGTCTTTGGATGCGGCGGTGACAGGGATCGGGGAAAGAGACCCAGGATGGGGGAAGTGGTTGCGGAATTGAGCGACTTCGCCGTAATCACCTCGGACAATCCGAGATCAGAAGATCCCCTTTCAATCATCAATGACATAGAAGCGGGAATCCCTAAAGATGCAATAAAAAAATTCTTGCCCGAAGAGCTGAACAACTACGGAAAGAAGGGTTACGTAGTGATACCCGACAGGAGAAGGGCGATAGAAACCGCCATTGCCCTTGCAGACCCCACAGACATTATCCTCATTGCGGGTAAAGGTCACGAAAACTACCAGATTATCGGGAACCGGCAATTTCCCTTCGATGATAGAATTGTCGCCAGAGACGCCCTCACACACAGGTACCGGGGAGAATCACATTGAATGAAAATCCACAACAGCCTGCCCTGTCCGTCCAGGATATTGTGAAAGCCACGGGGGGCACCATCATCGGCCGGAGAACCGAGACTGTTTTTCAGGGCATCTCCACCGACTCAAGACAAACAGTAAAGGGAAATCTTTTTATACCTCTCACGGGAGAAACATTTGACGGCCATGATTTTATTGGGAACGCCATAAAAGAAGGAGCTGCAGGCTATCTGATCCAGAAGGGGTCGGAAAAAAAAACTCCTCACTTAGACAAACACATAACCGCAATCAGTGTCGAGGATACCCTGAAGGCCCTCGGCGATATCGCAAACTTCTGGAGGCGGAAACTCGCCACCACAATCATTGCCATTACAGGCAGTTCCGGAAAGACGACCACAAAGGAGATGATAGCCTGCATTGCCTCATTAACGAAAAAGGTGGTCAAGGCGGAAGGCAGTTTCAATAACTTTGTCGGTCTCCCCTTGACCATCATGCGCATTGCCGAACAGCACGACGTCGCAATTCTGGAGATGGGAACAAACAGACCGGGAGAGATCAGAAGATTGACACAAATCGCGGAACCGGACATCGGGCTGATCACGAATATCGGACCGGCCCACCTGGAGGGTTTGAAATCAATTGAAGCGGTGAAGGAAGAAAAGTGTGACCTCTTTCGAAACATGGCAAAGGAAGGAATTGCCGTCATAAACTGCGATGATGAAAACCTGTATCGACCGGAGAATTTCTGGCAGGAAAAGAGGGTTCTGTTCGGATTCAGGACGTATGCAGATGTTTCGGCGTCCAACGTCCGAAGAAAGGGGGTTGATGGAGTACGTTTCACCCTCACAATAGGAGGGAATCAAGACAACATTGCGCTCGCAACAGTGGGAAATCACAATATCTATAACGCCCTTGCCGCCGCTGCAATTTCACGGGCTCTTGGTATTGAATACCATGTGATCCGCCGGGGATTGAGGGCATTCAAGCCTGTTACCGGACGAATGGAAATTTATCGGTTGACTAATGGTGCATTTGTAATAGATGACACATATAACGCCAATCCTGCATCAGTCCGGGAAGCCCTTAAAACCCTGAAAGAGCTGAAGGGGAGGCATCGCAGCACAGTAATCATGGGTGACATGTTAGAACTCGGAAATCAGGCGGAAGCAATGCATGAGGAAATCGGGAGTCTCATGGCAGACACTGAGATAGATACCATATATCTCAGAGGAAGGCTCTCGCACGCAACGGCGGCAGGGGCATTGAAGAGAAACATGTCGAAGAACCGGATTTTCTTTTTCGAACACCAGGACGAGGTAATTCCCGGTCTTATGTCGAACCTGAAAAAGGGAGACTGGATCCTGGTGAAGGGTTCAAGAAAAATGCACATGGAGGAAATCGTTCATAAGATTGTTGACACATTCGGCCTGGGAAAAGAACGGAGAAACGAAGAGAGGTATTGAAAAGTGATCTACCACCTTTTGTATCCGCTGCACGAAACATTTTCGTATTTCAACGTATTTCGCTATATCACGTTCAGGACTATTTACGCGACGGTTACCGCTCTTGTGATCTGTTTCGTCGTCGGCCCCTGGCTGATCAAAAAACTCCAGTCTCTCCAAATCGACCAACCCATCAGGGACGACGGCCCGAATACCCACCTCGCAAAAAAAGGGACACCGACCATGGGGGGACTCCTCATCATATTCTCCGTCGTCATCTCGACACTCCTGTGGGCAAATCTCACCGTCGATTATGTATGGCTTGTCATCACAGTGATCATTGGCTTCGGTATCATTGGATTCATGGATGACTATAAAAAACTGACAAGCCAGAGCAGCAGAGGAATCTCGGGAAAAACCAGGCTCGCGGCTGAAATCTTAATCGCCCTTTTCGTCAGCATAATTCTCTATATCAAACCGGGTTTTACCTCCATGGTTACAATACCTTTTTTCAAGACCGTGCTTCCGGACCTGAAGTGGGGCTACATACTACTCTCCACGTTCATCATCGTCGGGACCGCCAATGCGGTGAATCTGACCGACGGACTGGACGGACTTGCCATTGGCCCGACGATTACCTGTTTCATGACATATCTCCTTTTCGCCTATTTCGCCGGAAACATCAAAATCGCGGGCTACCTCCAGATACCGTACGTTGCGGGAACAGGTGAACTGGCCATACTCTGCGGTGCGACGGTCGGAGCGGGTCTCGGTTTCCTCTGGTACAACACATACCCCGCCCAGGTTTTCATGGGAGATGTGGGATCCCTCTCCCTGGGCGGTGCTCTCGGAACATTGGCGATTCTGACAAAGCAGGAGATTCTTCTCGCCATCGTCGGGGGGATATTCGTGCTGGAAACCATCTCCGTAATCTTTCAGGTGGGATGGTTCAAGATGTCCAACGGCCGACGCATCTTCAGGATGGCCCCCATACATCATCACTTTGAACTCAAGGGATGGGCCGAACCGAAGGTCATAGTCCGTTTCTGGATCATTTCGATACTTTTGGCCCTCGTTGCGATCAGTACTTTGAAACTCAGGTAATACGCATGTCATGAATCTGAAGGAGAAGAAAATACTGGTAATCGGACTCGGAAAGACAGGCATTGCAACGGCACGCTTCCTTATAGGCAGGGGTGCCCGTGTTGTGGTTACCGACGAGAAGCCCCGATCGGAGCTGAAGGACGTCCTGGACGAAATCGAGAGCACGAAAACGCAATTTACATTCGGCGACTAC
>VGTB01000025.1 GCA_016874835.1 Deltaproteobacteria bacterium
GGTTGTGCGAAGAAGTCGGTGGTGAAGGAGGAAGCTGCGGCGAAGGAGCAGGCGGGAGTTGCGCAGAAGGAAGGAGAAGCGGCGGTAAAAGCTGAGGCTGCGAAAGAGCAGGCCGTTGCGGCACCGGTGGAAAAGGAGAAGGCCGTTGCGGAAGCTGCGCCGACGGTGACGGAGGAGGCGGCGCGGGAGAGGGCGGCGGTAGCGAAGGGTGAGGTGAAATTTGAGAACATACATTTTGATTTTGACAAGTTTAATCTCAAGCCGGAGGCGAGGGAGATTTTGAAGCGTCATGCGGAGTGGCTTGCGAAGCATGGTGAGTATAGCGTAGTGATTGAGGGTCACTGTGATGAGCGGGGGACGAACGAGTATAACCTTGCGTTAGGGGCGAGGCGTGCCGGTGAGGCCATGAAGTATTTTGTGGAGCTTGGCATAGACGCCAAGAGGATAAAGACGATCAGTTATGGTGAAGAGAAGCCCCTTGATCCGGGACACAATGAGGAAGCCTGGGCAAAAAACAGGCGGGACCAGTTTGTAGTTACACCGGTGACAAAGTAGTACCATGCCTTGGAGGTGATGTAATTGAAAAACTGCATACCCTTGCTCCTGATTGTGTGCGTTATCCATATCACGGGCTGTGCGACGACCAAAGATCTTCAAAGGGTTCATGGAGAGTTCGATGGGAAGATTGCGCAACTGAAAGAGGATAATGCGAATATACGAAAAGATATTGAAAAGATAAACGAAGCGATTGTGACGTCGCGGAAAAGTCAGGCGGAGATTAATGCGGATGTTACTGATATAAAAGACAATATCCAGAAACTGAAGGGAGCCACTGAGCAATTAAGAAAAGATACATCTCTCCTCAAGGAAATCAAAGAGAAACTCGACAATGCATCGTTCAAAATAAACTTCATCGAAAATTTCCTCGGGATTGGAAAGAAAGAGAACCACGCAAATGGAGAGAAGCCGGGGAAGATTGCGGCGAAAACCACGATTAAAGGGAAAGGAAATAAAGAATCTGCCTACGCCGCAGCTTATGAATCCTTCAAAGAGGGGAAGTATGAGAAGGCCCGGGATGAATTTCAGAATTTTCTAAAACAATATCCCGATGCAGAGTATTCGGACAACGCCCAGTTCTGGATAGGTGAGTGCTACTACTTTGAAAAGCAGTATGAAAAGGCAATTCTGGAATATGAGAAGGTGGTGAAAAATTATCCCGGCGGCAATAAAGTACCGTACGCACTGCTCAAGCAGGGACTCTCATTCCTCAATCTGGGTGACAGATCGAGCGCGGGGCTCATTCTGCAGAGGGTCATAAAAGAGTATCCGAATACAAACCAGGCAAGGATCGCGCGGGCAAAACTATTGGAAATAAAGTAGCATGTAAGATTGTAAGCGATATCGCACGATTGAATCGGACGGATACATGTAAAATTCCGGAATCGCATCTGCCGCCTTTGTCGAGTATCAGACAAAGGTGGGATCCATGATATTAATCGAGATGCATAATTTTCGTGCTCTGATGGCTCTGAAGATCGAATTGATCTCCATCATTTCTCTGTGAAAACTGAAGATCGGAATAGCGGATGGTGACATTCGGTGTGTCATTCTTTCCTGCAGTGATGATAATTGTCTGCGGCATAGTGACTCTATCTCTCTCGGAGTGATCCGAGTATTTGACGCTGTATAGGACCTCATTGTCGTCAGAAAAGAGGGTGACACCGGTGAGTACATGACTTTTTATATCCGCCCAGAGTGATTGAATCCGCCTTTCCCCCACCAGTATGTCAATCCGGTAAAAATTATCTTCAAAGCTGTCTCTCATGGTGATTTCCTTTTCCTGTACTGCCGGGTATGTGCCGAACAGTATGGAGATGAGGGCCTCTATCCGGATGCCTGAAGGGAAAAAAGGAATAAGATGTTCAAGGTTTTTCGCTGTTGCTTTCCCAACGTAAAGCTCTTCTTTATGGGGGTGATAGACCTTGAGCGTGTTCCTGTCAACGGATGCAAGAAAATCCGGTGGACCCATAAGAGGAATGGTTTCTACCCGCATTGATGAAGGCCTCCTCAACATCAGGGCTGCCCTGAGAGGAAATTTTCTCCCCGATTCGATCACTTCGATGTGCGCGACGGCCTTCAGGGTGTCTTTGTATTGATCGTTCAAATCAATCTTTTCCAGGAGTGTGTGCGGTGAAAGGCTGCCGTTTCTTGGTGGAAGTTCTGGTCTTGGTATTTTGGGCGCAGCACATCCGGAAAAGAATAAGGGGATTGACAGGAGGAGGAGAGAGAGGAAAAATTTCCCATGGGATGAATTGTTTGGTGGGATCGTCATAATGGCAGTCGGTCCTCTTGATGCTCACGGCTTTCTGATCCACCATGGAAGTTTTTCGTGTGTGTTAAGGAGTTCTTTTTTGCAGTTCGTCAATTTTCTTCCGGACGTTATCATTGTTCGGAAGCAGTTTCAGCACCTTGCGGTATACTTCGAGAGCATCACTGATTCTGCCGGCCTTGGCATATGCATCACCCAGGTGCTCCGCTATGGTTGCATCGTCTGGTAAAATATCCAGTGCCTCTTTCAGGTATTGAATTGCCATGTCGAACTTATTTTGTCTGAAATATACCCAGCCGAGGCTGTCAATCATATAACCATTTCCCGGTTTCAACGAAAGGGCTTTTTTAATCATCATCTCCGCTTGATCGAGGTTGATTCCCCGGTCGGCAAAGGTGTATCCGATGAAATTGAGCGCTTCCGCATTGTCAGGATCAATTTTCAAAATGTGTTCCATTGCCTGAATGCTTTCCTGAAAGCGGTTCGTCTTTTCGTAAAGTACACCGAGACTGTAATGGATATCAATGTTCCGGGGGGACAACAGAAGCCCTTCTTTGAGGATTTCCTCGGCGGCTGACAGTTGTTTATTGTCCTCGTAAAGCGATGAGAGGAATACGTAGAGTGCCGGCATATCCTTTTTGGTTTGAATTGCCTTTTTTATCTCTTCTATTGCCTCGTTGATTTTACCCTCTTTTTTTATCATCATGCCGATATGTATCAGTGCATTCCCATAGAGTTCTGAAATTGCGGGGATCTTTCTGAATTCGTCGATGGCCTGGGGATATGATTTTTTTTCTTCATACGCCGAAGCGAGTACGTACCGTGCTCTGTGATCTCCGGGGTATATTTTGAGAAGAGAGGTAAACTCCTCAATCGACTGTTCATACTTCCGATTCTCAAAATATATAAGGCCGAGATTGAATCGAGCCTCTCTGTTGTTGATATCAAACTGGAGTATATTCCGGAATTCCTTTTCCGCTTCATTGTATTTTTGCTCTTTGAGATAAATTTCTCCCAACCTCATCCTTACCGCGGTCCCCGCCGGATGGAGATCAATGAAATTTTTATAGGTTTCTATAGCTTGGTTGGACTTCTTCTGTTTTTCGTAAAGCATGCCAAGATCAATCAATGCCGATTCGAAGTTCGGTTTTATGGCAAGTGTTCTCTTGAGTCCTTCTTCCGCTTCTTCATATCGTTTCAATTCTATTAAGATCTTCGCTCGATAGTAGTTTCCCGTAAGATTGTCGGGACTGTATTCCAGGAGCCGGTTAAATGACTCCAGCGCCTTCCGGTAGTTTTTTTGTTCCGCATAGATGGTACCCAAATAAAGGTATGCCATTGTGTTTTGAGGGTTGAGTGTAACTACCGTATTGTATTTTTTAATGGCGTTGTCGTAGTCCTTCATGTGAAGGTATAATCCTCCCAGAAGCATATGTGTCTGGACGTAACCGGGGTTTTTTTTCAGAGCGTTTTCACATAAAGAAATAGCTTTTTGTATTTCGCCCTTTTCCATATAAAGGGCCGCAAGTTCCGTCGCCAGGTAGGGAGAATGCGGGTCATAATTGAGAGCCTTTTCGTATTCCAGGATGGCATCGTTGATGTTGTCGTCGAGACTGTGCAGCACTCCCAGAGAATAATGGTACGTTGAGAGCAAAGATGGCACTTCCCCTGTTATGCCAACAGACCTGTCTCTGCCTCCGTCCGGAAAAAGTGCGCAACCAGCCAGGAACAATACGATGCATATTACTGAGTACTTCTTGTATTTTCCGTTGTTCATTTTGTCCGAGTCGTCAACATGTGAGAATAAAGAATATGATATTTGTCTTATAGCTCGTTTTGCGACTTTTTCAAAGGTTTGATTTCTCTCCCACATAAAAATACCTGCATGTTATTGCCTTCATAACAGATCGGACACAGGCACGATTTCGATTCCTTCGGCCTTCAGTACGGGTAAGGCTTTTTTGAGTGCATCTATTGTCCTGGGGTAAGGATGTCCGATGAGGAGCCAGGAGTCTGTCGCCGGTAAGGATTCGCTGTTGAAATATTTTGTGATGTGGTAAAAGGTTTTTACTGAATCACGATCACTGTCAAGAAAAACCTTCCTTGAGAGAAAGCGGAGTCCCATTTTTTTCGCGAGTTCAGGCCCCCTGGAATAACCGGTCGTTTTGCTGTCCACAAAGAAGAGGTTTCTTTGCTTCAGCTGTGTAAACACAACGGATAACTTTGCTTCATCTTCCATAAACCTGGATCCCATATGATTGCTCACACCGGTTATGTATGGTACGGCATTAATGTTTTTTTCAACCTGTGTCATGATTTGTTGTTCATTCATGTCCATGAAAAGGGCGTCATGACCGGGATTGACATAAGGGTAGTTGTGAGGTTCCATGGGAAGGTGGAGTAAGATTTCTCTGCCTGCGTGATGCAGGCGTTTCGCTGCAGCTACCGAATATGTGCAGTGAGGGAGAACAGCAAAACTGAGAGGGGCGTCAATCGTGAGAAATGCGTCTAAGGACGCAAGGTCGTGTCCGATATCATCTATGAGTATGGCAATTTTTCTCTTAGCGGTCGGGGATATTTCATCTTTTGAGGGTGAAGCTCCCTTTTTGGCTCTTTCATATTTATTTCTGCCGAGAACTTTTCCCGATGTCTCCTTCCTGTGTCTTTCATCCTTATCACGGAGATAATCGCTCGCGTAGAAGAGAAGAACGGCGAGACACATTATCGCAATAAATGCAAATCCTGCATACCTCCTTGGCCGTTTCATGATTCATTGCAAGCTTTCTCTCGGAGAGGAGGGGGTTAACTTTTCAGATTTTTTTTCATTATCTCCCAGCTTTTTATGATATCAATTGCACTTTTGAGTTGATTATCCTGGAGCAGTTCGTTGTTTTCACTCTTGCTGGGTTCATCTATCCCCGGGCCATTCTCTCTTTTCGGTTTTATGTGACCTTTGAGGTCGCGTTCCCTTAAGGAATCTTCGGCTGAATCTCTGTCTTCATGAGGCTTTACGTATCTCACGACAATATCCGGCTTTATTCCTTCCGCCTGAATGGAGCGGCCGCTGGGGGTGTAATATTTCGCCGTGGTTAATTTCAGGGCAGAGCCGTCTTCAAGAGGGATAACGGTTTGCACCGAGCCCTTTCCGAATGTGTGAGCGCCGATCACCAGGGCTCTCTCGTTGTCTTGAAGGGCTCCTGACACGATTTCGGCGGCGCTGGCGGTGCCTTCGTTCACGATTACAACGAGGGGATACACCGGTTCATCACCGTTGTCTCGCGCGACGGCCTTGGATTCCATCCCCTTCACTCTACCCCTGGTGGTAACAATCACACCCGATTTCAAAAATACATCTGATACCGTAACTGCCTGGTTCAACAGACCACCCGGGTTGTTTCTTAAATCCAATATGACACCCTTGAGAGGGCTGGCCTTGGTATCGACCTCATGCATCGCCTTTTTCAGATCGTCTCCGGTTCTTTCCTGAAACGCGGATATCCTTATATATCCTATATGCTCGTCGTATATCTTCCATCTTACACTTTTCACTTTGATGATCGCACGGGTTATTGTGAAGTCCCTCGGCTTGAGCACATTTTCCCGCATAATTGTGATCGTTACCTTGGAATCTTTTGGGCCTCTCAACCGCTTTACCGCCTCCATGAGAGTGATATCTTTGGTAGACTTGCCGTCAATCATAATAATCTGATCGCCTGACTTGACTCCTGCACGGAACGCAGGAGTATCTTCTATAGGCGAAACAACCGTCAGAATGTCTTTCTTGATTGTGATTTCGATGCCGATGCCGCCGAAACTTCCCCGTGTTTCCGCCTCAAGATCTTTGTACATTTCTGCAGTCATATAAGTGCTGTGAGGATCCAGGGATTTCATCATTCCATTGATCGCACCCTCAATCAGGGCTTTTGTCGGCACCTCTTCCACGTAGTTTTTCTGTACCATGTCGAGGATCTCGTTGAATATCTTGAGGTTCTTATAGACATTCCTGTCGAGGGCAGCCGATACCTTGCTGTCGCCCTGGAGGCCGAGAAGGATGATGCAGGTAAATAAACACAATAATATGAGAGATTTTTTGTGTGTCACTGTTTTCATTAAATCCTCCATTTATTGTTACGGTAAAATACCGAAGGAAATTGATCTTTCAATCACGATAACACTATTCATATCCAATTTTCCATAGTTTTTTGGTGATCGGGGGTATGGTCATGACGTTTTGTTTGTAGAGTTCGAGGGGAAGGTTTTCAAGGAAACCAGCGACTGAAGCGAAGGGATACTTTTCGCCCGATCAGCGATTATGTCTGCCCGCGGGAAAAGATAAGGGAATGCTATTCATGGCTTATTGTATTCACATTTTGATGGTTTCCCCGGAGAGTGTTGGCATCGTGTTTTCCGGAGAGATGAATTTCACACTACCGTTGAGTATTCCTCCTGCGTCAATGATCAACTTGCGACATCGAAACTGACCTCTCGCTCGGGCTGATTCCAGAAGAGCAAGAGTGTCGGTTGCTTCAATTTCACCGTCAAAACGGCCGGCAATTGTGATGGAAATTGCCTTGATTGTTGCGGATACCCGGCTGTTTTTTTCCGTAAAAACGGATTCCGCATGCAGAGTGCCCGTGATGATACCCTCTATAATCAGATGTCCTGTGAAATGCAGATTCCCCTCAATTTTGCAATCCCTGTTTATAATGGATATATTGTCCTGCGTTATCTTCATTGTGAGGGTTTTGAGAATGCCCGGGGCATGCCGCGGTAAGTTTTAATTGTATATTGTGTCAGGGTTTCAAGCCAAAGTTTTCAGTTAATAAGAGATCGCCGTTGCTGGAGAATACAAAGACCGTAGCTGATTCATAAGTGTGTTGAATGGGAATGTTTTTTGAGATTATTTTATATTTGGAAATGGAAAAGGGATCGCCCTCTTTATGGTATTGTGGGATGCCTTCGAGGAGTGTTGTTTTTGGGTGGGTAAGCCACTGCTCGGGAGCAAGACCTGCGGATTTTAATATCACAAAAGTGTATCCTGAGGTCATGGTGCTTTCCGGTTTTTTGTTTTTTAACAGGAAGCTGTAGTTGAAAAGTTTCTTTTGGGCATTGAAACCCGCCTGAAAATCCTCGATGGCCAATGTACTGTGTTGGGCTGTGTGTATTCTGGAGGTGGAGTCAATTTTAGGTTCAGAACTCTCTGTACCGGCGGATTTGACGGCATATTCCACCTTGGCTGTGGGTTCATTTTTGAATATTTTTTGCACTCCCGGATAGAAAAAGAAAGAAGCAAGGGATATGACAAATAATCCGGCGATCGATCCCAGAAGAACCGTCAAAGAAGCCCTTGATACTTCAAAGGAGTAAAGTTTCCTGTTGTCCCGGATTACAATAATGGTGAACTTCTTTTGTTTGTTTTCCATCCTGTTCTTTTTGCAATCTCTGTGTAAATGATTTGAGAGATGCCGATAGTGGAATAAAATCTCTCAGGGAATTATTGTGAATGATATTTTGTAGTTGTACCTTGACGTTTATAACCGCCGGCCGGTTTTGTCAAGACAAAAGAACGTGTTGAAAAGTCGTTGAGAAGAGACGGGGATATGTTATCCGCCCGTAAACAAAAAGTTTCTGTCCGGATGGAACATGGATACACCGGCAAAAGGGACCGAGAAAAATATGTCCTCCCCCGGTACAGTCTCAGCCGTACTTACCGTTATTATTTTATGATGCCTTTACTGGTTAAGAACCCTGTATATTTTCAGTTTTTCTGGTCCGTTACCGGCGTCATAAGTGCCAATCTCCTCAACATTCAGGGGCGATTGAGAGGCATAGTAGGTCTTTTCGCTGATAAGGATACAGTTGGGCCAGGATTTACATAATGACTGAAGTCTGAAGACATAATTGACGGAATCTCCAATTACTGTGTAATCCATCTTCTTATCAAAACCGATGTTGCCGACCACCGCATCTCCAGTGTGGATGCTGACTCCCATGGTCAGGGAGGTGCCATAGCGTTTCTGCAGGTAATGATTGACATGTTCCATGTCCCTTTGCATTTCAAGAGCTGCCGATACGGCGTTATCGGCATCTACGGGACTCGAAACGGGGGCTCCGAAAATAGCCAAAAATCCATCACCCAGGTATTTGTCTACGATCCCTTGATGATTGAACACAATTTCCCCCATCACCGAAAAGAAGTAATTCAGGATGGCGACAGTCTTCTGGGGACCGACCTTCTGGGAAAGAAGGGAATAGCCTCTGATATCGATGTTCAAGAGAGTCAGTATTTTGAATTCATCGATCACGGCCTTTTCTGCGGTGGTACCGAGGACAATTTTATCGACGATCTCTTTGGGCACAAATTTCTGGAATATGTTGCGGATACCCCTTTCATTTTCAGCCATGTTCAGTGTTTCCATGTAAAGCCTCGCATTCTCCATGGCGATACTCACCGTAGTGGCAATTGACTGAAGGAGTTGGAGATCGTTGTTGTTGAATTCTCCGAGCCTTTTATTCATTAATTCAATGACACCCAATACCCTTCCCTGTGAAATCAATGGTACACACAGGACGGATTTCGTTTCAAAGCCCGTGAGCCTGTCGAATTTTGGATTAAAATGACGGGATTCTTTTACATTTGTTACAATAATAGGTTCGCCTCTCGCAGCGGAATATCCCGCAATTCCCTCCCCCAGCTTGAGTCGGTTTTCTTTGAGAATTTCGACATTGGCGTCGGGATTGATATTGAAGACCATAATGAATTCAAGCTCATTCCCCTTTAAGAGCAGAACTGATCCAGCCTCCACATTCATAATGACATGAATGATGTCCATTGTGTGCTGCATGACCTTTTGTGTGTCAAATGTGGAGGCGGCCAGAGCGCTTCCAATTTGTCTGAGGGTTTCCAGTTCCTGACTTCTTCTGGCAAAAGCGAACAGTAACCTCTCTTTTTCCATGGCGCGGGAAAGTACTTCTGACATGGATTCAATTATTTTATACACATTGATCAATGAGTGATGCTGGATGTTGCAAAGAACCAGAATGCCCGTTCTCTTCTCTTCCACCTTGAGAGGTGTCAAAAGGGCGTTCCGGAAGCCATGGTCTAAAAATATCTCCCGCTCTATTGGATGGTACAAGTCACTTGTATCGTGGAGCATTATTGATCTCTGCTGTTTCACGACCTTGCTGAAAACGGTCTCACTGTACCGGTATACATTGCCCTTGGTGAGGTTGGTGGGGATGAAGGTCAGAAGATCTACGATGGATAACGACTCTTTATGGTCTTCATCCAGAGCCATGATAATAGCCATCTCGTAGGGAACAACCCGCCTCATTTCGTGTAAAATTGCATGAAAAAGCTCACTGCCTCTTAAGCTTGAGTTGATAGTCGAAGAAAGATTTTCCATGGCCTTGAGTTGATTGGACCGATCTTCGCTTTCGGATAAGAGGCGGAGATTATCATACGTGAAGGCTGCATTGCTGATAAGGGGGATCAGAATATCTACATCCTCCTTTGTGAATGGTTTTTCTGTCTTCCTTCTGGAGATAGTGAGCACCCCGATAACTTCGTTAATGGTTTTCAAAGGCATGCACACAAAGGACTTTGTTGCGTATTGAGGCCGGGATTCTCGGCCGAAGCGTATGTCCGTTTCAATGTCCTCTACTACGAGAGGAGCTTTATTGATCACGGCGTACTTGGCAATGCTGTCGGCGAAGTTCACGTGATCCCCTTTTCTGATAAAGTCACCCAAGCCGATGGTGGCCTCTACGACAAAGGAATCCCGCTTTGGTTTTTCCAGAATCATTACGGACCCTATATCCGCATTAGACAGTTTCAATGCCCGTTCGAGGGTGATATAAAGAAGATCATCCGTGTTGAATGTTATATAGTAAAGTTCAGAGAGTTCTTTCAGGGTTGAAATCTCCGAGCTCTTTTTTTCCTGTTGCTGGATGCTGTTTCTGAGTTCGCGCTCAAGGGTTTGAAAGGAGGTGAAGATGTCTTTCAATTCATTTTCCGCCTTCACTTCCCGAGCCTGTGGGAATTCCTCGGCGATAGTTTTTGAAATGTTTCTTGAGATATGAGTGATTTCATCAAATAATCTTCTAAGCAGCGTGAAACCGAAGAAGGAAAAAACAAGAAATGTCACAAAATAGAACGGGATGTAGTCATCGCTGAGGATGTCATGTTTGACTGCGAAATAGATGAATCCCGCAATAGGGACGAGGAAGAAAAGACTGAATATGATGGTGAGTTTATAGTAGAGACCCCGATTTTCCACCGAAAGCTTCGTAAACCACTTGTCAGTGTTCATCATGACTGTCTCCTGAATGTTACCGGACGGTCTGTGAAATGTATCGAGATTGTTCGGCGAATCAGATTATGTAAATCTGAATTTTTTTTCATTGAATAACATAAGGCAAGTCTTTACCACGTCTACATCATAACAAGCGCCGCTTTTACTTGAAATCATCTCGAGGGCTGCATCTATACCTAAAGCCGGTCGGTATGGTCGATGTGAGGAAATGGCCTCAACCACATCAGCGACGGCAAGAATCTTTGAATCGATGAGTATATTGTTTCCGATAATTCCATTCGGGTAGCCGGAACCATCCATCCGTTCGTGATGCTCAAATACCATCCTTGCGATGGGCCAGGGGAAATTAATATCTTTTAATATATCATAGCCAGCCTGGGTATGCACTTTTATCAGACTGAACTCGACCTCTGTCAATTTCGTAGGTTTGCTGAGGATCTCTGCAGGAATGGCTATCTTGCCGATGTCATGAATGGCACCGCCCATCGCGATGCCATTTATCTGATCTTCCGCAAGATGCATATGCTGGGCGATTGCGACGGCGAGGTCTGCAACTCTTTTCTGATGACCGGCCGTATAGGGGTCTCTCGCTTCCACGGTCAACGCCAGGGTTTGGATGATTGCTTCCATGGCATTGCGAAGATGGTCCATGGTTAACCTGAGCTGTTCTTCCGCCCGTTTGCGCTCACTTATGTCGTGGCTTACGACAATGGCGTGGCTGATTGACTTACCATCGGAGGAGTAGGGATAATAGGCGACATTGAAGTAACGAGGCTCCCGAGATGAGGATGGAATGCTCTGTTCGTCGTGTACCTCCGTTCCTGTAAAGCATAAATCAAAATGCTTTTTCAAACTTTCTTTGAATATATCCTCACCCCAGATATTGAAGATCTTCTGCCCGATCACCTCTTCTTTGCTTTTCTTCTGGATTTGACAGTATGCGGTATTGACGACCTCATAGGTGTAGTCTTTCGCGACAAGCGCGATGAGTTCCTTTGCGGTATTCACGATAAATTCAAATTTCTTTTGCTCTGAGAGAATGGCTCTTTCTCGGAGCACACGCTTGAGGCGTATGATTAATTCTTTTATGCTTACCGGCTTTTCCAAGAAGTCGCTCACACCGAGATCGATTATTTCTGAGTAAGTGTATTCCTTGACGAAGCCGGTCATCATAATTATATCCGTATCATATTTTTTCTTAACGATTTTCGTGAGTTCTATGCCATCAAGGTGTGGCATCATGATGTCTGTGATAATGACATCAACAGGTTCACGTTCCAGAATGGTGAGGGCCTCTCTGCCATTACTAGCGATGGAGCATCGATATCCCACATGCTGCATGGCTTCCTGCAGAGTTTCTCGGATAGATTTATCATCATCAGCGACAAGAATGTGAATCTGCTCAGGAGGGAGTTTTTTGTATGAATCCATATAATTTTGATTGTTCAGATAGGATGTTATCCTCGTTAGAGACCATACTGCATAAATAGATGCGTATGGTATATATTGTCCTTCACTGTCCGCTGTCTTCAGTAAGGTTTTCGGTTATGTTCTTTTAGATGATCATTACGGTAATGTTAAATGAATATCATACACCTGTCAACTTGATTTAGTCTTTTTGCTATGAGGTACCATCCTGTCGCAAGTAGTTCTTAAATAATCAATTCGGCTTTACAAACCTCCCTGAGCGGGATCGTGCGGGGAAGGAGGTCAGGATCGTGAGGATATGTGCGAAGTGCCGATGTCGGCTAAATGGTGATTGAATTGATCGTCAACACACGGAGAAGTGTTCACAAGGGTGCATATGCCTGAAAATTGAAAAAATTTTTTGTGTGCTCGCGGATACTGAGCCGGCAATGACTCCAATCCGGCCGGGTTCTTGGCGAGTTGCCGCAGTTTCGTAATCAGATTACCCGTTTTGAAGAGTATTTCGATCATACTGTTTACCTGCATGAATTATTGCATCCGGCGACATTATTCTCCCCGTCACGTAAACGTAAAAATGATTGGGGAATCAGGTAACCTCTCATTTTTGACGCTACGTAAATAAACATCCAGTAATCATCTGGTGCTCTGTACCCGCGCCTTCCCACGATTTTTCCTACAAAACCGTGTAAAGGGTGTCCGGGATGATCAATCACAACCATATCTCCTAAATCCATGCGTTCTCCTTTTTTAGTCCCAGCCAGTCCATGTGGTGATTTTTTCCAGTGGCTCTCTGCCGGACACTAATTTGTTTGCGGGAAAGTCCCAGTCGGGATATCCGAGACATATTCCCGCAGTGATCCTTTTGGATTCGGGTATTCCCGCCAGCTTATGCCACACTTCCGGGTACATAATTCCCTGATCGGCAATACAGGATCCCAAGCCGTATTCCAATGCTGCCAGGCAAATACTCTGACAGAGGGCGCCTATCCCCAGCATGTCTAAGTGTTCCTTCATCTCTCTATCGGAGCAGATAATGATGGCTACGGGTGCATCGAAGTAGCGAAACCCCCGTTGCATCCAGATATTCCTTTTTTCTTTATCCTCCCGGGAGATGTCCATCAACCTGAAAATCTCCTTGGCGAGTGACACCTGGCGCTCGCGGTAGATACCTTCAAACGGTTTGCGTAGCATGTCTGTGCTGGGAATGGTCCCTGATGAGAACAGACGTGTGTTTTCTTCTCTGACATCGGACAGTACTCTGCCTGTGATCACGTGAAACTCCCACGGCTGCGTGTTCATCCCTGAAGGTGACCTTATCGCGGCATCAATTATTTTTTCTATGGTTTGTCTCGGAACCGGATCAGGCTTGTATCCCCTGATGCTTCGTCTCGTCTTAATCGCTTCAATGACATTCATGGGGAATCTCCGTTCACTATGTATTCGTGATGATTCTCTCATTTGATATAATTGCGGCAATGAGGACAAAATACCTGGTTGGTTGAATCACAATAAGAATCTTCCCTTCGGCATATAGGACAATAAAAAATACCCCTTGAATGGGATTTCAATTCCGGGATGTTTTTTCCACAGGCTTTACAGGTAACGTCTCCCTTTTTCATGCTATTTCCACAGTAGGCACATTTTTTTTTCATAATGAGCTTCCCTGTAAGAATACCTTGTTATATCTCGATATGCATATTATCGGTTGCCGCGAAGGTGTTTTTGAATATTTTTTTAGCTGCTCCTGCTGCGTTTTTTCTGTCTGCGAATGTTTTATATATTTCTGCGTCGAAATGTACGAGGGCCAGCTGTTTTACGGAAGCCTCTTTGGCAATGAGCGCGGCGGTTTCCGGATTCAGGTGGGGCCAGCCGTCGCAGGTCTGGCCGCTTTTATATGCGCATTCAGCAATGAGGAGATCGGCTGCTCTGGCAAGTTTGACTGCATTTTTACAGTACCCTGTGTCGGGACAGTACGCGATGACCCTGTCGTCGGTCTCGATTCTATATCCCAACGTGAGAGTGGTGTGGAACAGTGGTCTTGCTTCGACTCTGAAAGGAAGCATTTTCTGAGCTTTCGGCAATTCACGTATGGTTACCGGAAAGGGAAGTTGATTGAGGGGTGCGGAGAAGGGAATGTTAATGATCGTTTTTAATATATTTTTTGCACCGGAGGGGCCGCATATTGTAAGCCCATGAGAAAATTTGAATTTATTCAGGATATGTAATCCTGTAACGTGGTCCAGATGGAAGTGGCTGAGGAAGAGATAAACCGGTTTCTGTCTCTTCCCTTTCATATGTCGGTCCGCCTTGTGAAATCCATTTCCCGCGTCCAGAATAATATCGTATTTTTTTGTTCTTATGAGTGTGCATATGGTGTTTCCCGTTTCTGAGTCGTACCACCCGTTAGTCCCTAAAAAGATTACCTTCATGTTATGCTCACCCTGCTCATTCAATTACCCAGGATTGCTTTTTTTGCCCTGGTGAGTACTTCGGACAGGAAGCCGGCATAACCGGGGATGGTCTGGTTTAAATATTTGTTGATATAGTGACTGTCATAAAGCAGCATTCTTTCAAATTCTGAAGCCTTACCCGAAGGTTCGAGCTGTTTCAGCACCTCCCTGTGGAAGAACTCCTCCAGCTGGCGTGCATACTCTCGGGTAATCCGCGCGATCTCCTCGTCTTCACGTTTTTCAATTTTCCCGTTCCGGAGCAATTCACGTACCCATTGTTCTGCTGTTTCTACAAACATGTACCTGCTTCCTCGCATAAAAATGCCCCGGCATACATATTCCCCGGGGTTGATAAAAAAGGGGGATAGGATATATCTTCATTCCTTTTTGTTTTCGTATTCCGGGATTTCTCCTTCGATAAATATCCCTTCCGTGCCGGCGGGAGATACGTCAACCCTTTCCTCACGCTTTGTAGGATCATCGGTGTTATAGCCCTGCCAGTCGATCCTGAAGTATTTATCCTGGGGATACTTTCGCCCAACCATCAATATCTCCCGAAGTCATACAACAAAGCTTCTCATTTTCCTTTAAGGAATTCAGCCTTTCAACATTTCTCTTGCGATAACGAGTCGTTGTATTTCGGAGGTTCCCTCGTAGATGGACGTAACTCTTGCGTCACGGTAGAGTCTTTCCACTTTGTATTCCTTCACGTAGCCGTAACCACCGTGAATCTGCAGTGCCTTGTACGCTGCTCTGTTTGCTGTTTCTGAGGCGAAAAGCTTCGCCATCGAGGCCTCTTTGGTAAAGGGAAGTCCTCGATCTTTCAAATCCGCCGCATTGAGAGTGAGCCAGTTTGCCGCTTCGATTTCCGTTGCGGTATCGGCAATCATCCATTGGATTGCCTGAAATGAACTGATGAATTTACCGAATTGCTTTCGATTTGTTGCGTGGCGTGTGGCCTCGTCGAGGCATGCCCTGGCGATACCCACCGACTGTGCAGCGATGCCAATGCGTCCGCTGTCCAGTGCCATCATTGCAATCTTGAATCCGTTCCCCTCCTTCCCCAGGAGATTTTCTTTCGGTATTCTGCAATCCTCGAATACCAGTTCCGCGGTATTTGAGGCCTTCAGTCCCATGAAGTACTCGAGACTCCCCACGGTAAAACCGGGGCTCCCCTTTTCCACAATAAAGGCTGACAACCCCCTGTTTGTCTTGTCGGTTCCTGTCCTGGCGATAAGGATGATAACGTCGGCGTAACTGCCGTTGGTGATGAAGGTCTTTGTTCCGTTGATGAGATAGTGATCACCTTTGTCTTCAGCCCGTGTTGTGATACTGCCGGGATCAGAACCGGCCCCCGGCTCTGTGATGGCGAAGGCGCCTAACATTGTACCGGACGCAAGGGGAATAAGATATTCGGCTTTTTGTTCTTCGGTTCCGAATTTCATGAGCGGATCTGTCGCAAGATTTGAAATTGACATGGTTGCAGCGGTTGAGGCGCAGGCGTAAGCAATTTCCTGGAGAGCGATACAGTAGCTGACGGCCCCTGCCTCTGCTCCTCCATAATCGGAGGGAACCATCATGCCCAACAATCCTAATTCTCCCATTTTTTTCACTACTTCTTCGGGGAATATCTTGTCATGATCTCTCTGGCGGGCAAACGGTTCCAGTTCTTTCTTGGCAAACTCCCTGGCCATTAACCTGATCATTTCCTGGTCTGAGTCTAACTGAAAGGGCATGGAGGACCTCCTTATGGCACATATACCACGACGATGAGTTTTGTTGTTTCACCCGTCGGATTGCTCAACTTGTGGCGCAAGGCAGAGTTAAAATGGATGCTTTCTCCCTTGGTGAGCTCGCTGACATTCTCTCCAATCTGAATGATGAGACCGCCTTTCAGAACGTGAATAAATTCTTCCCCTTCGTGATGGTACTCTACACCCTTGTGTTCCGTCTTGGGGTCTATACTGACAAGATATGCCCGGAGGTGTTTTTCATCGCTCGGTTTTGTGAGGGGCGTATATGCGTACGAAGCTACTCTTTTCTGGTGGCTTTTCTTTCTCTGCTTTGATGCTTTTATCTCTTCCGCTTCCATGTCTTCCATAGCGAGTTTAAGCACACGGCTGAGCTGAATAAGGAGTGCAACCGGGGGGACGATCTTATCATCCTCGACCTGTTTGATGACATCCACGGAATAGCCGGTTTCGTGGGCCACATATTCCAGGCTCAAGCCTAATTTCTCCCTGCCTTCTCTCGCTCGCCTTCCGATGGAGGGTTCCTGCTCTTTCTTTCTTGCCATTATGTACCTCCTCAATATGGGTAAAAAAATCGCGGTGAAGTATAAAGGAGGGATGGGGGGTTGTCAATCATTATTCGGATCGTGACATAATGATGGTACATTCACACCACATGATATTGCATGTTGACTGTTTCCGCTGAATGTGGTAGCCTAATTACTTCGAAAATATCATATTAGGTGTGTAAAAGATGTTTAAGGTAGGTGATATGGCTGTTTATCCCGCACAGGGTGTAGGGGTAATTGAAGCAATTGAAAAAAGGGAATTCATGGGGAACCGCCAGACGTTTTATGTGATGAAAATCATGAGTAACGGTATGAAGATCATGATTCCTACCAATAGCGCTGAATCGGTGGGGTTGCGGGAAGTGATCCCGGTGGAGGAAATCCCCAAGGTGTACGAAATCCTTAAAAATAAAGATGTCATCATTGATAAGCAGACCTGGAATAAGCGATACAAGGACTATCTTGACAAAATCAAGACAGGATCGGTATTTGAGATCGCAAGGGTGCTGAGAGATCTTTTCATTTTGAAATCCGACAAGAACCTTTCCTTTGGCGAACGGAAAATGATGGATACGGCAAAAAGTCTCTTAGTCAAGGAAATATCCATAGCATCAAAGCTCGAAGAAACCAAAGTCGAGCAGGATCTCAGAAGGTTGTTGACCGTCCAGTAGGTACGTGTGATTCATTCGGCATGAATGTTCTTTGAAAAGAAGCGTTGTTGAGACATTATAAGTGTCTAAAAGTATTTATTCCATCAAGGAAAGGAGGTGAATAAGGTGGTTGTGAGGACTGTTCTCATTGCAGCATGTTCTATAAGTGGTTATTTTATTATTTTTAACTACTATGGGTTTCCCTTTGCACTTATAGGATTATTACTTGGATTACTAATTGCCATTTTTGTCATCAAGGTGGAGCAATCCATAAGAAAAGTTTCCCTCAGAATCATATTCGGGGGAGTTGTAGGAATGATCATAGGTCTCTTTATTGCGTTCTTTCTTGCCTATGGTCTTAATTTTTTGGGAGTTACCTGGGAAAAACAACAGATTGCCCCTTGGATTTATGCACTCATTTCAGTCATAATGGGCTATCTTGGACTTGTCATCGGATCAAAGAAAATCGAGGAGTTCAGTATATTCAGTTTCGGCCAGTCAAAGGAGAGCAGCGAGTACAGAATTCTTGATACCAGTGTTATTATCGATGGGAGAATCGCGGATATATGTGATACGGGATTCATTGAAGGTACCCTGGTGGTTCCCCGGTATGTCCTCGATGAATTGCAGTACATTGCGGACTCATCTGATTCTATGAAACGATCCCGCGGCAGGAGAGGTCTCGATATTTTGAACCGGATGCAGAGGAGCAGCGGTATTAATATTGAAGTTGTTGATCAGGATTTCCCGAAGCTCAAGGGTGTTGACGCAAAACTTATCGCTCTCGCGAAGAAAATGAATGGCAAAATAATTACCAACGATTTCAATCTTAACAAAGTTGCAGAGTTGCAGGGTATCAAGATTCTCAATGTGAATGAACTTGCAAATGCATTAAAACCGGTGGTGTTGCCCGGTGAGGTTATGACGGTGAAGATTATAAAGGAAGGTAAAGAGCCGGGACAGGGAGTCGCATATCTGGACGACGGTACGATGATTATCGTAGACAATGCACAGAAATATCAGGGATCAAGTGTTGAAGTAACGGTCACGAGTGTTCTTCAAACAACTGCGGGGAGAATGATATTTTCGGAGCTGAAGGAAGTGGTGTCCGAGAAGAAGCACTATGGTGTAGGTGCAAAACAGTAGTATTCTCATGAAGCCCGGTGAAGCTCGATTGCACCGGGCTTTTTTTGTGGTACAGCTCGATGAAAACGGTAGCGATAATTCCCGCTGGTGGATATGGCAAGAGGATGGGGGCGGACGTTTCGAAACAGTATCTCCTGCTGCATGGAATCCCTGTAATTGTCCATACTCTGAGAGTATTTCAGGAGTTACCGTTGATTGACGATATTTTTCTCATCGTTCCCGCCGATGACATTGAGCTGGTAAAGCGGGGTGTTGTTGAAGAGTACGGGCTTACCCGGGTTAGCCATGTCCTGGCCGGCGGAATGGAGAGGCAGGATTCTGTTAGAAATGGAATTGAGCTGGTCGGGACTGAGTACGACATTGTTGTCATCCATGATGGTGTCAGACCTTTCGTTACGGCGGATCTGATTTGTGCGGTTGTTTCTGAAGCGGCTGCTGAGTCGGCTGCCACACTCGGGATTCCTGTGAAGGACACCGTGAAAGTGATTGATAGTCAGAGATGGATTAAAGGCACGCTCGATAGAGATGAGGTCTGGCTGGCGCAGACGCCTCAGGCCTTCAGGAGGGATATTATCAGAACTGCCTATGAAGTTGCCTATCAGGATCATTACTATGGAACCGATGATGCCTCTCTTGTGGAAAGGATCGGTATTGGTGTCAAAATGATTCTCGGTTCCCATGATAACATTAAAATTACTACAAGAGACGATATTGTCCTGGCGGATGCGCTCATGAAAAAACTCATTGAGTGCGGCCATAGAGGTGACGTGTGGGCATCATACGGGTGTTCCCGCGAGAAGGTGTAATGGAAAGATCTGAGCGCAAGGATGGATTGAAGTGAAAGTTGGGTTCGGTTATGACAGCCACCGGCTGGTCGAGGGAAGAAAATTTGTTATCGGCGGACTGGAAATTCCCCACGAGAAGGGTCTCTCAGGCCATTCCGATGCGGACGTGCTCATCCATGCCATATGTGACGCCATCATCGGTGCGATCGGTGGTGGCGGCATAGGAAGGCATTTCCCCGATACAGACCCTGCTTACAGGGGAGTTTCAAGTCTGAGGTTGCTTCGTCAGGTGGCGCTCATGGCAGAGGAAAAAGGTTTCATGGTGAATAATGTTGACTCGACGGTCGTGCTGGAGAAACCGAAGTTGCAGGAATATACTGACAGGATGGTATTGAACGTATCACATGCCCTCGACATTCCCGCAGGGAGGGTCAACATAAAAGCCAAAACAAACGAGGGAATGGGCTTTATCGGAAGAAATGAGGGAGTGGCTGCATTCGCCGTTGTCACGGTGAGAGAAAAAGGTGAATAATGACGTTACACAAAACGAGAGTCAGATTCGCTCCCTCCCCGACCGGCGACCTTCATATCGGGAACGCCAGGACGGCCCTTTTCAACTGGCTCTTTGCGAGGCAGCAGGAAGGCAGTTTTATTCTCCGTATTGAAAATACAGATCGGGAGCGAGCTTCTTTATTCTTCGAGAGAAATCTCTTGGATGATCTGAGGTGGCTTTCCCTGGAATGGGACGAGGGCCCTGAGAAGGGGGGAGGATTCGGTCCGTATCATCAGATTGAGCGACTTGAAATATATAATTACTATTTGAAAAAGCTAATCGATCATCACTTCGTCTATCCATGTTACTGTACGGAAGAGGAACTTGAAGATGAGCGGGTGCAGCTTCTCGCCATGAGAATGGCACCCCGATATGGGGGAAAGTGTCTTCATCTCACTGAGGGCGAGAAGAGGAAGCTCGAAAGCGAGGGGAAAACCCCTGTATACCGTTTTCACGTTAATCCGGGGTCAATTGAATTCAACGATTTGATACGGGGGCCCATGAAATTCGAGGCAGATACCTTGGGGGATTTCATTATTGTCCGTTCCAACGGTATTCCTTCATATAATTTCGCCGTAGTCATTGATGATCACCTCATGGCAATTACTCATGTCATCAGAGGCGAGGATCATCTTTCCAATACGGCTCTCCAGATGCTTCTCTATAATGCGCTTGATTTCTCTCCCCCCGTTTTTGCGCATCATTCGCTCATTCTGGGAAAAGACCGCACAAAATTGAGTAAACGTCACGGATCTGTTTCCGTCAAGGATTTCCGGTCGAAGGGTATTCTTCCCGAGGCATTATTCAACCACCTTTCTCTCTCAGGCGGTTCCATAGGGGAGGGGAGAGAGGTTGTTTCCGTGGATGAAATTATTGAGGTATTTTCTCTTGCAAAGGTGGGCAGAAGTGGGGCAATTTTCGACGAGGGTAAGCTGAGGTGGTTGAATGCCGTTTATATCAGGAATTGTGATACGGAAAGGTTGAGTTCCGCACTGCTCCCTTTTATAAGGGAAGCCGGATATGAGCCAGAGCAGTTGGGGCAGATGTCGATAAAGAAAATCGCAGAGGCATTGAGAGATAACTTGGTCACATTGACGGATGTTGGAGAATACATGGATATCTTTCTTGATGAACGGTATCGCCTTTCCAAGGAGGCTGCGCCTGCTCTCAAGGGTGATGCTGCCGCCCGGGTGATAATCTCCCTTCGTGAAGCATTGAGCGGTGAGAGCGTCACCGGGGAGAATCTTTATGCAGATGCTCTCAAAACGATTCAGGCAAAGACGGGTTTGAAGACAAAAGAAGTACTTATGACTATCAGGGCAGCGATAACCGGCAGGAACTCAGGCCCGGAACTTGAAAAAATCTTCAATATATTAGGGAGAGAATCCGTTCTCAAAAGGCTGGAAGTGGCCATGCGAGAAACGATCGACTCTCCGTATGTCACCGACTGATTTCGACGGGGAATGTTTCTATTGCATCGAACATATTATTTGAATGAGTAGTCGGTCCGGCGGTGACGATGAAGTCTCCTCCGTCCTGTCGTATCAGCCCATTCGATGCCGCACTGATTTTGGCGTCGTGATTTCTCCGTTATCACATTGAAGCTCTCCGGAACACGATGGGGTGAAGTTACAATCCCGCAGGATGCGTTCACTCCTGTCTGCTTCCAGGAGAGGATCACGCCGTGTCTCCGTGTTGAATCCCGAAGAAAGCAGGGTACGTCTGTTTGCTGGGAATCCAATGCCGGAGGTGAAGCCACGCCAGCACAGGAGAAGTCACACCCGGTGAAGTCAGTCTGAAATGGGGATTTCTGTATTGACCTGAATATGGCTGTTGGGCTATAAATACACCGGTATGTTTACCGGATCCTCTGATCGAGATGATAAGGAACAGAGGGACGGGTGCGGAGTTTGCTCAGTTCGAGCGGTATTTTGAAAGTCCTATATGTTGGTGCCTGTATGCACATATCACAATTGCTGAGGGAGTGGAGCCATGAAATTCATTGATGAATTTAATCTCAGAGGGAAGACAGTGTTGTTCAGGTTTGATTTCAATGTGCCTTTAGACAGTTCTTTGAACATTAAAGACGACGTGCGGATAAGGGCTGTGCTGCCCACGATAAACCATGCCTTAGACGAGGGAGCGAAAATCGTCATCATGTCTCATCTGGGGCGGCCGAAGGGGAAGTTGGTTCCTGAAATGAGCCTGGCTCCCGTGGCGAAAAGGTTGTCGCGGTTTGTCAATAATCAGGTGGTATTGGCAAAAGATTGCGTGGGGCCTGAGGTTAAGAAACTGGTCGCAGAAATGAAGCCGGGATGTATTGTTCTCCTGGAGAATCTCAGGTTTCACCCCGAGGAGGAAAATAATTCTGACGAATTTGCCAGGGAACTGGCCAGTCTGGGTGACGTGTATATAGATGACGCCTTTGGCAATGCCCATAGGAAACATGCGTCGAATGTGGGAATCGTAAAATACATGAAGGAGTATGGTGCGGGCTTCCTCATGAAACGGGAATTGAATTATTTCAAGCAGGCGGTGGAAACCCCGGCCCGGCCGTTCGTTGCCATCATTGGCGGTTCAAAGGTGTCCGGTAAAATCGAGGCATTGGTGAACCTCATTACAAAAGTCGACAAGATGATAATCGGAGGGGGGATGGCCTTTACCTTTCTGAAAGAATTGGGATATGAAGTGGGGAAATCAATCGTCGAAGACGATCTGTTACCGAAGGCGCGGGAAGTGATCGAAATGGCAAAGAAGAAGGGAGTAAAATTTTATTTGCCCGTGGACTGTGTCATCGCGGAATATGTGGGTGCGGAAGCAGAGTCGAAGATCGTGCCTGCTCAGGAGATAAATCCCAGGTGGCTGGGCCTTGACATCGGGCCGGCAACCATTACTCTCTTTACCGAGGCACTGAATAATGCGAAAACAATTATATGGAACGGCCCCATGGGGGTATTTGAAATCGATGCGTTCAGCAGGGGGACCTCGGCCCTGGCTCACAGTGTGGCGAATTCCTACGCCGTTACGATTGTCGGCGGTGGGGATACCGATGTGGCGATTCATAAGGCCGGTGAGAGTCATAAGATTACCTATATTTCAACGGGAGGCGGAGCATCCCTGGAACTCCTCTCCGGTAAAAAGCTGCCGGGTATTGATGTTCTCGAAGATGCCGGTACCTCCAGTTAAATACGGGGGGGGGAGATGGGGGAAGTCGTACTTCCCCTTTTTGTTTTCAAATACAATATCACATCTGTCC
>VGTB01000026.1 GCA_016874835.1 Deltaproteobacteria bacterium
GAGGAGGTCATGATGAAGATAGAGAGAGTGGATCATATAGGCGTTGCCGTGAACAGTATTGATGCGGCCCTCAAGTTTTTCCGGGACACGCTGGGGTTGAAGCTGGAGGGGAGCGAGACGGTTGCGGAGCAGAAGGTGACGACGGCCTTTCTTCCGGTGGGGGATACGGAGGTGGAGTTATTGCAGTCCACGGCCCCGGATGGTCCCATTGCGGGTTTTATTGAGAAGAAGGGGGAGGGAGTTCAGCATATTGCCTTTGTGGTGGACAATATTGAAGAGGCCCTGAAGGAGATGGAAGCGAAGGGCATACGCCTGATAGACAAGGTACCCAGGATGGGAGCGGGCGGGAAGAAGATTGCCTTTATCCACCCGAAGGACACGTATGGTGTTCTGGTGGAACTGTGTCAGAAGATTTAGTTGTTGAAGAAGAGCGGGGGAGAAAGCCTCGGGCCTGTGCGATTCAGCTGAATCATCACCGGGATTTCTGATACAATAAAGGCAAATGAGGAAACAGAAAACATGGGAGTACTTCCATGTAATTAATGGAGAGAAGGGTATAATCATGGCGGTAAAAGATCCGAAAGTAATGGCGGCCATAACGGCGGCAATAAGTGCTTATCTGGCAGAGGAGTGGCTTGCCATGACAGCAGCGGCAGAGGTTGAAGCCCCCCCGGTTGGTGCGGGTTACGTTGAAATCATGTGTCCACAATGCGGTTACATAAAGAGAATTACTTTAAGTTAATTCATGACGTGTTACGCATAAAGGGGTTGTCAAACGACAGGATCCGGTGATACAGCGTAGCTTAAACGAATGGTGAATTTTCAGCGGGGTTCAATAAGGATTTATATTTAATAATGGTGACAGAAAATATCTTCAGGAGCTCCTGAAGAAAAGAACATGTAATTAATCTCATCTAAGGAAAGGAAAGAGTATTATGGCAGAGAAGAAGAAGAAGGAAGAGAAGAACCCTTTAAAGATTTGTGATACCACGTTCCGGGATGGACATCAGTCTTCGCTGGCGACGCGGATGAGGACGGAGGATATGGAGCCGCTTGCGGATAAGATGGATCAGGTGGGATGGTGGTCCATGGAGACATGGGGGGGAGCGACGTTTGACGTTCCCACGCGGTATCTCGGAGAGGATCCCTGGCAGCGTATCACGACGTTGCGGAGGTATTTGAAGAAGACGCCGCAGCAGATGCTTTTGCGCGGTCAGAACGTGGTGGGGTATCGCCACTATGCGGACGATGTGGTGCGGGAGTTTGTGCTGTATGCGGCGGAGTGCGGGATCAAGGTATTTCGCGTATTTGATGCGGTGAACGATACTCGGAATTTTGAGGCGCCGTTCCGGGCGATCAAGGAGACGGGTCAGCACATTCAGGGGTCGCTCTGTTACTCTCTGACGCAGAGGCGTATGGGGGGAGAGGTGTACACCCTGGAGTACTATGTGGAGAAGGCGAAGATCATCGAGCAGATGGGAGCGGACTCCTTCTGTATCAAGGACATGGCGGGGATGGTTTCTCCGTATGATGCCTATGATCTGGTGAAGGCATTGAAGAAGGAGCTGAAGATCCCGGTGCATCTCCATACCCACTATACGAGCGGTCAGGGGTCCATGTCCATTCTGAAAGCCGCTGAGGCGGGAGTGGATATTGTGTGCACGGCGCTGGCGCCCTTTGCGCTTCGTTCCTCGCAGCCGGCGATTGAGCCGATCTTGGTGACCTTGGAAGGCACGCCGCGGGATACGGGTCTCGATCTGCACTTGATTTTTGGTATTGGGGAGGAATTGGAGAAGGTAACTCCCAAGTATCGTGACTTTTTGGACACGACGAAGCAGGCGGTTATCGATACGGGGGTGCTTCTCCATCAGGTACCCGGCGGGATGACGACGAACCTGGTGGCTAACTTGAGGGATGCGAATGCGCTCCACCGGATCGGCGAGGTGCACAAGGATCTTCCCGGGACGCGGAAGGCGCTGGGGTATCCTCCGCTGGTGACGCCGACGAGCCAGATTGTGGGGATTCAGGCGGTGATGAACGTGCTGGTGGCTCCCTGGAAGATGATTTCGAAGGAAGTGAAGGATTATTGTTTTGGTCTGTATGGGAAGCCGCCCGCGCCGATTGATCCGGAGGTGCAGAAGCTGGCGCTGAAGGGATATGAGCGTGGTGAGACGCCGTGGACGGGGAGAGCAGCGGACTTATTGGAGCCGGAGATGGAGAAGGCTCGAGAGGCCACGAAGGACATTGCCAAGAATATTGGTGATGTGCTCATTTACGCGTTGTACCCGATGACGGGGATGCGGTATTTGAAGTGGAAGTATGGGTTGGAGCCGATACCGAAGGAGGTATTGCCGAAGACCCTGGAGGATGTGAAGAGAGAGGATGATCTGATCAAGAAGGCGAAGGCGGGGCAGCTTGTGGAGAAACCGAAGAAGGAGGTTCCGGAGAAGGGTCCCGGTGTCCGGAAGTTCAACGTGTTTGTGGATGATGCCTACTATGCGGTTGAGGTGGAAGCGGAAGGCGGGGTGATGGTAGCGGCCCCCGTGGCGGCCCCTGTAGCGGCGGCGGTGGCAGAGCCTGTAGTGGCGCCCGCGGCGGCCCCTGCGGCACCGGCCCGGAGACCTGTACCGGGAGCGCCTCCGAGACCGGCGGCAGCACCACCTCCGCGACCTGGAGCGGCCCCGGCGGCGAAGCCAGCGGTGGTCCCGGCGGCCCCTGTGGCGGCACCGGTGGGAGCGCGAGAGGAAGTGGCTGCGCCCATGCCGGGGTTGATCATCGACGTGAAGTGCAAGGTGGGTGATCAGGTGAGCGAGGGTGATGTGGTGGTCATTTTAGAGGCCATGAAGATGCAGAATCCTTTGAATTCACCGGTGAGCGGTCAGGTTGCGGCGGTCAATGTGAAAGCGGGTGACTCTGTGTCGGCGGGTCAGGTTCTGATTGAAATAGCCAGTTAAGTATGGAGGAATTCTGATTATGCGTTCCATCCCCTATAATACGATAAAAGAGAAGGTGAAAGCGGCGATCATGGAAGCTGCCTTCATCGCGGGAGAGGATCTCATGGCCGGGTTCAAGCGCGCTCTGGAACAGGAGGAATCTCCTTTGGGTAAGGAAATTCTGAATCAGCTCATTGAAAACGCTGAAATCGCCCGGAAAGAGAGGATCCCTCTCTGCCAGGACACGGGTCTCGCAGTCTTCTTCGTGGAGATGGGTGATGAAGTAAAGGTTGAGGGCGGTCTGTTACCGGACGCCCTCAATGAAGCCACCAAAGAGGCATACGGGGAGGCATATCTCCGGAAATCGGCATGCAACCCCTTTACCAGAAAGAATACCGGTGACAATACTCCGGCGATCATTCATTATGATATCGTAAAGGGAGATAAGCTCCATATAACCTTCTGCGCCAAGGGAGGTGGAAGTGAAAATATGAGCAGGGTCACCATGCTCACACCCTCCGATGGCAAAAAGGGAATTGAGGATTTTGTCGTGCAGCGAGTATGGGAAGCCGAGGCCAATCCCTGCCCCCCCGTCATTGTCGGTGTAGGCATCGGGGGGACCTTTGAAAGGGCAGCCCTCATCGCAAAGAAAGCCCTTCTTGAGCCGATCGGGAAAAAGAATCCAGATCCCGAACTGGCGGAGATGGAAGAAAGAATACTTAAGAGGATCAACAACTTAGGAATTGGTCCGGGAGGTCTGGGGGGGAGAATAACTGCCTTGGATGTTCATGTGAAGATGGAGCCGTGTCACATCGCGAGCCTTCCCTTAGCGGTTAACATTAACTGCCACTCAAGTCGGCATGCAGAAATCGACTTTTAAAGGAGGGAGAGAACGTTGACGATACTAAAGCCACCTGTTAAAAGAGAAGACGTGGAAGCCCTTGAGGCAGGGGACAAGGTCCTTATTACGGGAACGATCTACACGGGTCGTGATGCGGCCCATAAAAGGTTGGTTGACCTTTTAGACGGTAATAAGCCCCTCCCTTTTGATGTTGATGGAGCCATTATTTTTTACGTAGGACCGACACCGTCTCCTCCGGGGCGTCCCATCGGGTCGGCGGGTCCAACGACGAGCTACCGCATGGATGCCTACGCACCCCGTCTCATTGAGAGGGGATTGAGAGGTATGATCGGTAAAGGTCCCCGTGCTGCGGAAGTCAAGGACGCAATGAAAAAGTATGGGTGTGTGTATTTAGGGGCAACGGGAGGAGCTGGAGCCCTTATGGCCCAGGCGGTCAAGAAGGCGGAAGTCATCGCCTTCGATGATCTGGGGCCTGAGGCCGTGCGGAAGCTTGAAGTAGAGAATTTCCCGGTCATCGTCATTAACGATACCAAGGGGAATGACCTGTACATAGAGAATGTAAAGAAATACAAGAGAGAGTGATCCGAAGAGACACTCTCTCTTCATTTTCAGAACTTATAATTGGATGGTAGGAAATATGAAGACGAATGGAGTGGAAACAGTTACGCACGATGTCTTGATTTTTGGCACGGGATTGGCCGGGCTCAGGGCGGCAGTAGAGATCGCCCGGAAAGCCAAAGACACGATTAACATGGCTCTCATATCGAAGGTCCAGATACAGCGTCCCCACTCGGTGTGTGCCGAGGGTGGTACCGCTGCCGTCCTCCGGGAAGAGGAAGGGGATAGTCTGGATCTCCATGCGTGGGATACCGTCAAGGGATCAGACTTTCTGGCTGATCAGGATGTTGTTTACAGGTTTGTGGAGCTTGCGCCCCAGGAGATGCTGCTTTTAGAGCACTGGGGGATTCCATGGTCGCGGTTCCCCAGTGGGAGAATCATGCAGCGTGCTTTCGGAGGGCATACCTTTAACAGGAGTTGTATGGCGCAGGATAAGACCGGCTTCTTCGAAGTGCAGACGTTGCATGATACACTGATGAAGTACCGGAATTTTTCCCGTTACGATGAGTTCTTCGCCACCTCGATCCTTTATAAAGATGGCGCGTTTGCCGGCATCACCGGGATCGACATGGCGACAGGGAAATATATGGTTATCCGTGGGAAGGCCTTGCTCATTGCTTCGGGCGGTCTTGGGACCCTCTATGGATTTACCACCTACTCGCAGACAGTCAGCGGTGACGGGCATGCCATCGCGTACCGGGCCGGGATAAACCTTGAGGATATCGAATTTATGCAGTTCCACCCCACGGGACTTATTCCTAACGGTATTCTCATGACGGAAGCATGCCGTGCGGAAGGTGGATACCTGAAGGATAATACGGGCGCTCGTATCATGGAGAAATACGCCCCGAAGATGATGGAGCTCGCCCCGCGTGATATCGTATCACGCTCTGAGATGACGGAAATCAAGGAAGGCAGAGGGTTTAGCAGACCTGATGGTCTCGATTACATTCACTTGGATCTGACGCACCTTGGAGCCGACAAGATAAATAAGGTTCTGCCTCTGATCAGAGAGGTCTGCATAAAATTTATCGGTCTCGATCCGATCCTGGAACCGATTCCCATTCGTCCTGTTGCCCACTACTCGATGGGCGGCGTGGAAGCGGACATCAATGGGGCGACTTCAATGAGAGGGGTCTGGGCAGCCGGTGAAGTTGCCGCTCACTCCCTTCATGGAGCCAATCGTTTGGGATCGAATTCCACGACGGAATGTTTAGTATATGGAGGTATCACGGGAGGAGAGATTGTGAAATACATGCAATCCGGACCTCCCATTCTGGATGTTCCTCAGGAGCAGGTGAAGAGCGATTACAAGCGCATTTATGAGGATCTTTTCCAGAAAAAGGGGAAGGAAAACCTTTATGATATCAAGCGGGAACTGAGGGAAACCATGGATCAATATGCCGGTGTGTTCCGCACAGGGGATGAGATGAACGCAGGGTTGAAAAAGATCAAAGAACTGAAGGAACGTTTCAAGGATATTTATATTACCGATAGGGGTTCCGTCTATAATACCAATCTGACAAACGCCATGGAAGTGGAAAATCTCTTAGATCTCGCCGAGATTCTTGTTATCGGAGCGATAATAAGGGAGGAATCCCGGGGTGGACATGCCCGTTATGATTTCCCAAGTCGTGATGACGAAAAGTGGCTGAAGCATACACTGGCCACTTATACCGAGAAGGGACCGAAATTTTCATATAAGCCGGTGACAATTACCAAGTGGAAGCCGGTTGAGCGTAAATATTAGGGGGAGGAAAGATGGATAATAAACAATATGACAACCATTTAGGTATCATTGGATGGCTTGGCGGTGGCCGCTGGGGAGTGGAACGTTACCTGTATATTTTACACCGCGTCACAGGACTTGGCATCCTTCTGTTCTTCTTGATACATATATTTGCAAGTTCCATGAGGATGTATGGACCGGAAACCTGGGCTGCCGCCATGGCGATTTTGAAAAATCCCATTTTCAAGTTAGGTGAATTCTTCGTCTTTGTGGCCTTTGCGTTCCATGCGTTGAATGGCATCCGGCTCATTCTGATTGAGCTGGGGCTGGCTGTAGGGAAAGCAGAGGAGCCGATATATCCTTACAAGTCGTCTCTTAACAACCAGCGACCCTTGATGGTGATTGTGATGGTAGTTGTAGCCATTCTCATCATCGCCGGAGGGTACAACACTTTCTTTGGAAGTCATTAGTAGGGAGGTAGTTATGAGGGAAACCGCATACTGGACTTGGTTTATCATTGCCGCAATTGTGATACTTATCTTTGCAGGATTGCATATGGTAGTTATGCATCTGTCGATGCTTGGGGTTTTTAACCCGGAAGGAGGAGCCGTCACCAACTGGGGAAATGTCGCCTTCCGCAGTCAGAATCAGTTCCTTGCATTTACCTATATTATCCTGCTGGGCGCTGCGCTCTATCACGGTTTGTATGGGTTAAGAACGATTGTGTTTGAGCTCGGGCCCAAGAAATCCTTTCAGGATACATTTACGGTACTCTTGTGGATTGTCGGGCTTGTACTTTTTGCCATCGGCACATATGCAGCCATAGCGGCGAAGTCGTTGGAATTAGCACTATAGGAAGGATGAGAAAATGGAAAAAGGAACTAATATCACGGTATTTATTCGTCGATTTGACCCGGAAAAAGATCCGGCTCCCCGGCAGCAGCAGTATACACTTCACGTGGAAAGAGGGATGACGGTCTTAGACGGGTTGCACATGATCAAACAGACCCAGGATCCCTCTGTCGGATTCCGCTTTTCCTGCCGCATGGGTGTGTGCGGTTCGTGCGGAATGATGATTAACGGGGTTCCCGGACTGTCATGTAACACGCAGATTCTTGATGTAGCGACGACGGCACTGACTCTGGCGCCGCTACCCAACTTCAACCTTATCAGGGACTTAGTGCCCGATCTCGTTCCCATGTTTGGCGTCATCAAGGGTCTTCAGCCGTACATCCAGAGAAACGATGTGGAAGAGATGGAAAATCCGACCATGGAGTATTTCCAGACGCCACACCAGCTGGAGGAATATCTCCAGTTTTCCTACTGCATTAAGTGCGGATCGTGTATGGCGGCATGTCCGACCATGGCTACCGACAAGGAATATCTGGGACCGGCGCCACTCACCCAGGCGTACCGGTACAATACAGATTCCCGGGATGACGCGGGTGATGCGCGAAGAGATCTCGTCGCCGCCAGCCACGGTATCTTCAACTGCCACTATGCGGGAGAATGTTCCAACGTATGTCCTAAGGGTGTGGACCCCGCGCGGGCGATCCAGCTCATGAAGAAAGATTTGGTGCTCCGCTACTTTGGGTTGGGCAAACATAAGTGTGCGCATCTCTGTAAGAAACCCGATAGGTCTACGTACAAACCGAAAATTGAAGCGGCTCCCTTTACCATTGGGCAATGATGGTGAGATGTAGCCAGGGTAGTCGGAGTGGTATGTGAATTCAACAAGTTTGATATTTATAAAATTGAGGAGGATAGAATTATGCGCCGTAACAAAATTACTATTGTCGGGGCAGGAAACGTAGGAGCGACAGCCGCTCACTGGGCGGCAGCAAAGGAGTTGGGCGATGTCGTCTTGATGGATATCATAGAAGGTATGCCCCAGGGAAAGGCTTTGGATTTGATGGAAGCCGGTCCGATGGAAGGGTTTGATGCAAATGTCATCGGGACGAACGGTTACGAGGAAACCGCGAATTCGGACGTGGTCATCATCACCTCCGGAATCGCCCGGAAACCAGGAATGAGCCGGGAAGACTTGCTCAAGATTAATGCGGATATCGTTGGTTCCGTTACCGAGCAGGTTGTGAAGGCTTCACCGAATTGTTTCATCATTGTGGTGAGCAACCCGCTGGATACGATGACCTATCTTGCATACAAAGTAAGCAAATTTTCGAAGAACAGGGTCATGGGGCAGGCAGGAGCGTTAGATTGTTCACGGTTCCAGTGCTTCTTAGGCATGGAGTTGAACATCTCCGTTGAAGACATCAAGGTAATGCTGCTGGGCGGTCACGGTGACGATATGGTTCCCATGCCAAGATTCTCAACGGTTAATGGAATTCCCGTCACCGAGCTACTTCCCAAGGATAAAATTGACAAGATTGTTGATAGAACAAAGAAAGCTGGGGGCGAGATAGTTGCCCTGCTGAAAACCGGGAGTGCTTTCTATTCACCATCTCTCGGTGCGGTCATCATGGCCGAAGCCATCCTGAAGAACAAGAGAAGGCTTATTCCGAGCTGCGCGTATCTGGATGGTGAGTACGGGCTGAAGGACATTTGCTTCGGTGTACCGACGATCTTAGGTGCCAACGGGATAGAAAAGATTATCGAACTCAAGTTGAACGATGAAGAGCAGGAGCTGCTCAAAAAGTCATCGGCGAGTGTCGCGGGCACGATCGCGGAAATGAAGAAACTGAAGGGCATGGCCTGATTACAGACGCGATGAAAGACTTAGGGGAAAACCCCTTCCCGTTCCTCGGGAGGGGTTTTTATTTTTTATTTCGAAATCAGTGTGAAGGCGGCGTTGAGGGTGTTGACAAGCAGCATGGCAATGGTCATGGGACCAACACCACCGGGTACCGGTGTGATATATGAAGCTTTCTTCGCCACTTCAGGAAATGCCACATCACCGACAAGCCGACCACCCTCCAGCCTGTTCACTCCCACATCAATTACCACTGCCCCTTCTCTCACCATGGCGGCCTTTATTATTTCAGGCTTTCCCGCGGCGGCAACCAGGATTTCCGCCCGTTTAGTCACCTCCGCCAGACGTTCAGTCCTGGTGTGGCAGACGGTTATGGTGGCATGTCTGTTCAGGAGCAACAATGCGAGAGGTTTCCCCACAATATTACTTCTTCCTACAATCACCGCTTCCTTTCTCTCAACCGGGATCGCATGACGATCCAGAAGCTCCAGGATGCCTTTCGGTGTACAGGCTGTGTGGTAAGGATTACCCGTAAAGAGCCGTCCGATATTATACGGGTGAAATCCGTCAACATCCTTTCTGGGATCGATTGTTTCAATGATGCGTGCGGGATTAAGATGTTTCGGAAGCGGGAGCTGGAGAAGGATGCCGTGGATGTCCCCGTCACGATTCAGCTCTTGAATGAGGGAGAGGATGTCTGTTTCGTGAGAATCATGGGGAAGTCTGAATTCCCGAGAGATGAACCCTGCATCCCGGCAGGCGTTTTCTTTATGCCTCAGATAAATTTTCGATGCCGGATCATCTCCCACAAGAATAACCGCAAGCCCCGGTGTTGTTCCGTTTTTTTCTTGCAGGTGCAGGACCGCATTCTTTACCTCGGTTCTGATATCCTGTGCAATTTTGTTCCCGTCGATAATGATGGCCATTGTCCGGCGTTATCAGGACTTACTGTACCTGATATTCCTTAATAATTTTGATCAGCTTTGCCACTTCCGCAGGTGGGAGTTCCCCTTTGTAAATGTATCTGCAAATTCTATTTTTATCCAGTACGACCACGTTGGAGGAGTGGTTCTGAAGACCCCAGAGGTTGAGTAAGGTATAATTCGGGTCTACAAGGATGATAGCCCCAGTTTTTTCCTGTTTGCTTTTGATGATTCTGTTGATGATGAAATCAGGCCAGTTGCTTGCCTTGTTGTTGCTGATACCGAGTCCCCTGTATCTCCTATTCCTGTCAAGGCCTTTGTCCTTGAGAAGGGCGTCCTCGACGTGTGAATTCATATCCTTTTCCGCCGGTGACACGTAGAAGACAGAAAGAACCTTTCCCTGAAACTCCGGCGAGTTGAGGGTGTATTCCTTCCCGAGAGAATCGGCAAGAGTGAAATCGGGAGCTCTGTCACCGACTTTCAGTTCTGCGGCGGCAACAGATACATTCCACATCAGGACAAAGAGAGTCAGGCATATTATTTTTTTCATTTGCTCCTCCTTATATGACTTTGATTATAGTTGAAACACTGCCGGGTGCGATTATAGGGGAAAACCACACTGCAATCAAGGAAAATCAGATTCCGATAAGTGAGTTCCTCTTGAAAATAAGGTAACTCATGTGCTAAGAGTTCCTGAAAAAACGGGTAGGTCAATCACGCTATGGGTTTGGGACGAATGTTTGACGAAAGTTGCCGGCGTTATGCGGGCAATGTGGCAACGATTTATGATGGGAAGCGTTTAACCTATGAATCTCTGAACAGTGCAGTGAATTCATTCGGAAACGGATTGAGAATCTTGGGGATACAGAAAGGGGATAAGGTTGCCCTGATGCTTCCCAATTGTCCCGAATTTGTGATTTCCTATTTTGCTGTTCAGAAGATCGGTGCTGTTGCTGTTACCCTCAATGTCCTTTCCACTTCCTATGAACTTCGTCACCTCCTGGGGAACAGCGATGCGAAATGTCTGATTACGGAGACTCCGCTGGCAAAGAGGTATGAAGAGATCAGGGAAGATATTCCGCTTTGCCAATATGTGATCACTACGAGCGGGGTGGATGCAGACTCCCCTTTCGGGGACATGCTCAAGGGGGGACCCTTCACGCTCGACATGCCTGAGATGACTGATGATGATCCTGCGGTTATGATTTATACTGCCGGCCTTACGGGAAAGCCGTTGGGGGCGGTGCTTACCCAGCGTAATCTGCTAAATCAATCTGACCTTCTCGGAGGAGTATATCATGCCACGGAGGAATATAGAGGGCTCGCTGTTATCCCTCTTTTTCATGCCTTTGGTGCTGTCGCAAATATGTTAGGTGTCATCCGAATCGGTGCCGGTATTGTGCTGATGGATCGGTTTACTATGGATGCCATTTTCAGCACGATCGAGAAGGAAAAGGTGAGCTATATTGCCGCTGTACCCCGTCTTTTTTTAGGCATGATAATGCATGACAGCGCAGAAAAATATGACGTGAGTTCTCTGGATTTTTGCATTACCGGGGGTTCAGCAATGCCGCCCGAATTCATTCCCGTATTCGAGGGAAAGTTTAAAGTGATACTCAGGGAAGGGTACGGACTCACGGAGGCGTCCCCCGTGTGCTCCGTGGGCAGGCGGGAACTGGTCCACAAACCGGGATCGATCGGAACGGTAATTCCGGGTGTCGAAGCGAAGGTGGTGGGTGACAATGACAATGAGTTGCCGCAGGGGGAAATCGGAGAGCTCCTCATCAGGGGTGAAAATGTGATGAAGGGGTATTACAAAGATGATGAGGCAACTGCCCGGGTTATCAGGAAAGGATGGCTTTATACCAGTGATCTGGCCAAAATTGACGGGGATGGTTATATCTTTCTTACGGGCCGGAAGAAACGAATGATTATTACCAGTGGTTTCAACGTGTATCCACGGGAAGTCGAAATGGTTCTGGAACTTCATCCTGCAGTTAAGGTTTCTCAAGTCATCGGGAAGCCCGATGTATTGAGAGGTGAAATTGTAAAGGCCTTGATTGTGAGGAATCCTGAGGTGGAGGCGGATGAGAAGGGAATCATGAGGCACTGCAGAACTTACCTATCCTCATACAAGGTTCCCAGGGAAGTCGAATTTGTCACGTCCATTGATTCATCCGGATAAAGGTCATTTACTCATCAGGGAAAAATCTCAGATACTTTTTGCGACAGAGGTTTTAGTTTACAGAAGTGAGTGAAGACAATCTGGGAGGGTGTTCTCATATTGGAGAAATATGCCATTTTAAGATAAGGAGGGTCGAGCATGAGAGATGTTGTTATTGTAAGCGGGGCGAGGACCGCCGTAGGAAACTTTGGAGGTTCACTCAATGGCGTAAGAACTGTTGATATGGGTGCACTGGTAATCAAGGAGGCTATCAAGAGAGCCGGGCTGCGGCCTGCCGTAAGTGATTTTGTGAAATCCTCCCGTCCTGATGTTTTCGGAGATTTTGACATGACGGATATCAACAAAAAATACTATGATTACAGTGACGGGTTATTGCCGGTATATTTTGACGAATGTGTTATGGGAAACGTCATACAGGCTGCGTTAGGACAGAATCCGGGAAGACAGGCAAGCATATTTGCCGGACTTCCTGAAGAAACCAATGCAATCACAATCAACAAGGTGTGCGCTTCAGGTATGAAGTCGATCACATTGGCTTCCCAGATCATTAAGTCCGGTGATGCGGACGCCATGGTAGCCGGTGGTATGGAAAACATGAGCAACGCCCCGTATGTGCTTAATGATGCCCGCTGGGGATACCGCATGAATATGCCGTTCGGGCAGATTATGGATGTGATGGTATATGACGGCCTCTATGAAATATTTAACGGCTATCACATGGGGTTTACCGCTGAAAATATTGCGGCAAAGTATGGTATTACAAGAAGGGAGCAGGATGAAATTTCTCTCACGAGTCATCAGAGAGCACGGGCCGCCATCGCTGATGGAACGTATGCGGAGGAGATTGTTCCTGTGGTGATTCCTCAGAAAAAGGGTGATCCGGTTGTATTTAAAGTCGATGAACGTCCCATGGATACGAGCCTGGAAAAAATGGCGAAGTTGCCTCCCGCCTTCAAGAAGGATGGTGGAACCGTAACGGCGGGCAATTCATCGGGTATAAACGATGGTGCCGCTGCTGTGGTAGTGATGAGTGCGGAGAAAGCAAAGGAACTGGGATTGGAGCCTCTCGTAAAAATTAAAGGTTACGCTGCGGGTGGTGTTGATCCCGCATATATGGGACTGGGTCCCATTCCGGCGACACGAAAGGTTTTCAAAAAGCTGGGACTCTCTATGAAAGACATCGGTCTGGTCGAATTGAACGAAGCCTTCGCGGTCCAGGCCATAGCCTGCATAAGAGAGTTGGGCATTGATTTGGACAAGTGTAATGTAAACGGCAGTGGAATATCTCTCGGTCATCCCATCGGATGTACCGGTGCCAGGATCACGTATACCCTGGCAATGCAGATGAAAAAGAAAAACGTAAATTTAGGTCTGGCTACACTCTGTATCGGTGGGGGACAGGGTATGGCCATTGTCCTGGAAAGAGCGTGAGGTTTTACCATGGATCCGGAATTTATTGACACACTGGTGATTCCCAATGATACGAAGATAGTGTTTTTAATCATGGACGGTCTCGGTGGCCTGCCGATGGATGGAAGGGATCAGACTGAGCTTGAGGCGGCAAGAACTCCGAATCTTGATCAGCTTGCCAGAAAATCAGTGTGCGGGCTCTTAGATCCCATTGGATATGGAGTCACGCCGGGGAGCGGCCCGGCCCATTTTGCACTTTTCGGGTATGATCCGATTAAGAATAACATAGGCAGAGGAATCCTGGAGGCCGCGGGTATCGATTTCCCCATGACGGAGCGGGATCTTCTCATTCGCCTCAATTTTGCCACGATCGATAAAAACGGTGTGGTTGTTGATCGGCGGGCGGGCCGGATCGATAACGAAACTAACAAGAGGATCTGCCGCAAGCTTCAGGACAGCATCAAGAAACTTTCCGATGTGGAGGTTATATTTGAGCCGGTTCGGGAACACCGGGCCCTCCTTGCCTTGAGGGGGGGTGACCTCCGGGAGGAAATTCAGGAAACGGATCCTCAAAAAACAGGACTGCCGTTTCTTCCACCTGATGCCTTAGTTCCGGAAGCGGAGGGTACGGCGACACTCCTCAAGGAGCTTGTCGATAAGGCTCGGGAAGTCCTTTCCGATGAAGCAAAAGCCAACATGCTCCTTCTCCGGGGATATTCGCGGTACCGCAGGTACCCATCCCTCAAGGAAAGGTTCGGTCTCAACGCCCTTGCCATTGCGAACTACCCGATGTATCGTGGAATTGCCCGACTCCTTGGCATGGTGATCGGACCCTTGCCTCAGACTATCGAGGAGGAATTCAAAGCACTCAGTGAGCATTATAGGGAATATGATTTCTTTTTCGTTCACGTAAAACCGACCGATTCCAGGGGAGAAGACGGGAACTTCGAGGCCAAGGTGAAGGTGATTGAGGAAGTGGATGCCCTAGTTCCGCTGGTTACAGACCTCAATCCTGACGTTTTGGTGGTAACAGGAGATCATTCCACCCCGGCAGCCCTTGCCTCACATAGCTGGCATCCATTACCGGTTATTCTGTATTCAACGACGTGCAGGCCGGACCGGGTGGAACGATTCAGTGAGAGGGACTGTGTCTATGGCGGGATAGGGAGGATGCCAATGGTGCATCTCATGGGTCTTGCCCTGGCGCACGCCCGCAGGCTGGAAAAATTCGGTGCGTAAAATAGGAAACTGGTAAGAAAAAGGGGTTCGTCGCTTCGCTCGGAACCCCTTCTGTTTTTTACCTTTTTGTCTATTTCTTCCTTTTTTCCATCTCCTCTGCCCTGAGTTGCTTGCGGAGAACCTTCCCCACGTTTGTTTTAGGCAGTTCCTTGCGGAATTCAATCTCCGTGGGAAGCTTGTATTTTGCCAGCTTCGTTTCGCAGTATTTTAAGAGTTCTTCCTGGGTGGCTGTTTCGCCCTCCCTGAGGACCACAAACACCTTCACATTTTCCCCCCTCATCGGATCGGGAATGCCGATAGAGCATGCTTCCTGTACCTTCGGATGCTGGTAGAATACCTCATCGATATCTCTCGGGTAGATGTTGAAGCCGCCGGAGATAATCATATCCTTCTTGCGGTCAACGATGTAAAAATATCCGTCCTGATCCATTGTCGCGATGTCACCGGTGAAGCACCACCCGTCCCGGAGGGTATTCGCCGTTTCCTCCGGCATATCCTTGTAGCCCCTCATGATCTGGGGTCCTCTGATGATCAGTTCTCCCGGATCACCCACCGGGACATCAGCGGTACCGTCTTCGAGGCTCACAATCCGGCATTCTGTATCAGAAATGGGGATTCCGATGCTACCCACCTTGCGGACACCGCCGAATGGGTTAATATGAGTAACCGGTGTGGTTTCGGTCAATCCGAATCCCTCGACGATGATCGCCCCCGTCATTCTCTCAAATTCATGGATTATTTCTACAGGGAGCGGAGCACTTCCTGAAAATGCTCCCTTGATACAACCCATGTTGGTTTTTTTCAGGTCGGGATGATTGAGCATCCCGATATACATGGTAGGAACTAAGGGCGCGAATGTCGGTCGAAAATTTCTGATCGTTTCCAGAAGGGGTTCCGGCTGGGGTCTGGGAACCAGAACCTGTGTCCATCCCATGTGAACGGAGAAATTCATCGACACGGACAGGCCAAAGACGTGGAAATAGGGGAGCGCTCCCAACATGATTTCCGTTCCCTTGCTGAATTTAGGGAACCAGGCTTCTATCTGCTGAACCTGTTTGCTCAGGTTTGCATGGGTGAGCATGACACCTTTGGACACTCCCGTGGTCCCCCCGGTGTACTGGTACATGGCCACGTCCTCGAAACCTGATTTTACGGCCGGCGGGTTTGGTGAATATTTTGTGATGCAGTCCTTCCATTTAAAAACATCCGGAGCCGGTTTTACGTCAGCGGCGAGTTTTTTCTTCTTGGCGACAAGCGGAAAAAGGAGACTTTTCGGGAAGGGGAGATAATCTCCGATGGATGTGTACACGATTTGCTTGATTTTTGTTTTCGGTCGAAGATCGATCATGCGGTTCGCTAGGAGATCCAGAGTAATGAGAACCTTGGACCCGGAATCGTTGAACTGATGATCGAGTTCCCTGTCCGTATAGAGGGGGTTATTCATGACAGAGATCGCACCGATCTTCAATATGGAAAAGTACGCAATGACGCAGGGAATCACATTGGGAAGCAGAATCGCCACAGCGTCTCCCTTTTTGATCCCGAAATCGGCAAGGCAGGTGGCAAAACGGTCCACCATGTCTTTGAATTGCCTGAAAGTGAGACTGTATCCCTGAAAAATGAGAGCCGTTTTATCCGGGAATTGTTTGGCTGTCCTGTCCAGAATATCCGGGAGACATATCTCTTCATAATTGATTTTTTCCGGTACGCCTTTTTCGTACGACTTTACCCATGTTTTTTCCTGATATCTGATCTCTCCTGTCATACCTGAAATGCCCTCCTTTCTGCCGATCTGCCTGTTTCCCCTGTATGTTCGTATATACAGCTTGTTTATGTATTAATAACTTTCCTGGCTGGCTCTAACACAATTGAGCGTTGAAATACGTTTTGAGAAATATATCTGACACGAAGTGTAAAATAAATTGACTTAAAATGCTACAAAAAAAGCCCCGTTCGTCGGCAGATCCCGGGACTTTTTTTTCAGACACGCGAAGCGTGTTAATTGGCTACTCGGTCGGCGCGCATACATCGACCGGGGGTTTTACCTCCTCAATGTCCATGGCCCGCCAGACAATTTCTGCGATGTCGAGAGAGGCTATCTTCTCCTCCATTGACCTGGCCTTGAGTCCATCAGTCATCATGGTGAGGCAAAAGGGACAGGCGACCGCAATGGTGTGTGCGTTCGTGGCAATTGCCTGGTCCGTTCTCATGTTGTTGATCCTTTCGCCGTCATGCTCCTCCATCCACATTCTCCCTCCGCCGGCGCCGCAGCAGAAAGATTTGTCATATCTTCTTTCCATTTCCGCCAGATTCATTCCCGTTAAGGCCTTGAGAATAGAGCGGGGTTGAGTATAGATGTTGTTGTACCTGCCCAAGAAACACGAGTCGTGGAAGGTGAAGAGACCATCAACCGGTTTTTTGAGAATGATTTTTCCTTGGGCAATCAGGTCGGCGATAATTTCCGTGTGATGATAGACTTCGTAATTCCCGCCGAAATGAGGGTAATCTTTCTTCAGCGTATTGTACCCGTGTGGGCACGTGCAGATTATCTTTTTTACTCCGTAGCCATTCATGATCTCTATATTCGTTTGCATGAGAGTCTGCGAGAGGTACTCGTTACCGCCTCTCATGGCTGAATCGCCACAGCATCCTTCTTCGGTGCCCAAGATACCGAAACTGACACCGGCTATCTGAAGTATTTTGGCAAAGGCCATTGATACTTTTTTGCCGCGATCGTCGAATGATCCGGAGCATCCGACGTAGAAGAGATATTCCACGTTCGGATCTTCCGCAAGGGTCTTGATGCCCAGGTCTTTTGCCCAGTCTGCCCGGAGGTGGGAACCCACTCCCCAGGGATTTGAATTATTCTCCATATTCCGGAAGGTCAGTTGCAGTTCTGGGGCAAAATCCGCCTCCATGAGTACCTTGTACTGTCTCATTCCAACTATCTTGGGTACATGTTCTATGGAAGAAGAACAGTGCTCCATGCAGTACATGCAGTTTGTACAATCCCAGAGTTCGTGAAGATTGACTACCTCTCCCACCATCGCCTTCTCCGGTGCCGGGATTTCAACTGTGGCGCCTTCTCCGGCTTTACCGGCGGCCTTCTTCGCAGCCACGATGAGCGGTGCTCTTTCCAGCCAGTAGGTCTTTATATCCTGGACGAGTTTCTTCGGGGAGAGATGTTTTCCGGAAAGGTATGCCGGGCACCCGTCCTGGCACCGCCCGCAGCGTGTGCACGCGTCGGAGTCAAATATCTGCTTCCATGAAAAATCTTCGAGCTGTCCTGTACCGAATGATTCTGCCGTCTCGAAGTCACGGATCGGTTCAAGATACCCTGCCGGTTTCAGAGAGGACATGAAGTGGTTGGCGGGAGTTGTGATGATATGCAGCAATCTTGAGTAAGGAATGTAGGCAATGAATCCCAGGGAGATGAACGTATGCACCCACCATGTGATCTTGTGAAGAGTCTTTGCCGTGCCATTGTCAACGCTGGCAAAAGCCTTTGACAGGGTATACCCGGCGAATGACCAGACTTCCCAGGGAGGATTGGTGACATGTATTCTCAGTGCCTCGATAATGAAACCGGTAACGATAATTCCCCCCAGGAGAAGGAGAACAATCGCATCATCCGGGGTGTTGTCCATTTCGCCCTTGTATCCGAGACGATCGGGTTTCGTGATATACCTTCTGTCAGCCGCCATGAGTACCCCGATCAGGACGAACAGCCCGAATAGATCCATGAGGAAGGAAAAGATAAGATAGAATTTCCCGGTCAGGAATGGCACGCCCAGCGGTTCGGCTATGTGAAATTCCGTCGCGTCGAAAGCCGCCCCGAATATCAGTACGAAGAATCCGAAGAATATCAGCCCGTGCATTATCCCCGGGTAGATGTCTTTGAATGTTTTTACCTGGAGCACACCGTTGAGGAGGAGCAATTTTATTCGTTCCTTGAGATTGTCGTTTCTCGTTTCCGGTTTGCCTAAAGCTTTCCACATCTGCCATCTTCCGTAGATACCGTAACCGAAGATCGCCAGTGCAACGGCCGTGAAAGCAAAAAGGAGACCTTCAAAATTCTCGGCGTTCCAGAAGACTTCTCTTCCCTCATATCCCACTGAAAACTTTGACAGTTCCATAATTCCCCTTTGTTACAATAAAAGGGGGCTTTATGCCCCCGTCTTCTTACTCAAGCAGTTTCTTTACCTCTTTTGTCAGTTCCGGAACGACTTTAAAGAGGTCATCAACGATGCCGTAATCGGCTCTTGCGAAAATCGGTGCGTCGGGATCCTTGTTTATCGCAACTATGTATTTTGAAGATCCCATTCCCGCCAGGTGTTGAATGGCACCGGATATCCCGCAGGCAACGTAAAGATTTGGAGATACAACCTTGCCCGTTTGCCCCACCTGATCTTTCTGCGGTCTCCACCCGGCGTCCACCGCAGCTCTCGATGCTCCGACAGTGGCACCCAGAATGTCTGCCAGCTCTTCCAGAATGACGTAATTTTCCGGACCTTTCATGCCGCGTCCTCCGGAGACAATGATATTTGCCTCGGTGAGGTCAACTTTACCGGAGGTGTCTTTTTGTACATCTAACACCTTGGTTTTCAACTGGCCCGGGTCAATTGGGGTGTCAACCTTGGTTATCGATGCATTTTTTGCATTTTCCACGACGGGAAAGACGTTGGGCCGCAGCGAAGCCATCTGGGGGTACGACGATACCATAACTTCACCAAAACACTTGCCGGCATACATCGGTCTTGACGCCAGCAACTTTCCCTCTACAATTTTCAGATCGACACAATCTGTAGCCATTCCTGTTGCCAGTTTGCCTACAAGGCGGGCGGAAAGATCCTTTCCCTGGGCTGATGCACCTAACAACAGGATGGAAGGGTCATGTTCTTTCACCAGCGAAGCAACGGTTGTGGCGTGTGCATCTGTGGTGTAGGGTTCATACACGGCATTGTCAGCCACATATACTTTGTCTACTCCGTATTTTCCTAACTCGCCGGCAATCCCTTCTATTCCTGAACCCAGAAGGATGGCGACGACCTCTTCCCCTAACTGATCTGCTAATTTTCTTGCCGTACTGGCAAGCTCGAAACTTATTTTGCGGAAGGTTCCGTATCTCTGTTCTGTAACAATCCATACTCCTTTTGCCATTTTTCGTTCCTCCATCCGTCAGAGTATTAAATAACCTTTGCTTCTTCTCTCAGCAATCTGGCCAGTTCTCTTGCCTTTTCTGCCGGGTCTTCACCGCAGATGATTTTTCCCGGGGGTCTGGCTGGAGGTGGCAAGGTCTTTGTTATTTTTGCCTTTACGTCGATTGACACGCCCAGTGACGCAGCGTCTTTCACATCCACGGGCTTTTTCTTCGCTTTCATGATACCGGGGAGTGATGCATAGCGTGGTTCATTTAATCCCTTTTGAGCGGTAACTACACATGGCAATGAACTTTCAATGATGAGCTGAGCCCCTTCAATGGGTCTCGTTACCTTTATGGTGTTGCCATCCACGTCGACTTTTGTGATGACCGTTACCTGGGGTATTCCAAGAAGCTCGGCGAGAATAGCACCTACCTGGCCACAGTCGTCGTCGATGGCTCGCTGGCCGCAAAAGATGATATCGTAGGGTATGTTTTTGATTGCCGCCGCGAGAGCCGATGCTATTGTGAAGGGATCGGCGCTATCAAGAGCGGGGTCAACGATATGTATGCCCCTCTCAGCGCCCATGGCCAAAGCGGTTCTGATGGTTTCCAGGGCTCTTGCCGGGCCGACGGAGACAATGATGACTTCGCCACTTAACTTTTCTTTCAATCGCAATGCTTCCTCAACACCGAATTCGTCATAGGGATTCATGACCCATTTGATTCCTGTCTCATCAATTCCTGATCGGTCCGGTTTCACCTTGATCAGTGTTTCCGTATCCGGGACCTGCTTTACACATGCAACGATATTCACACCTTCCTCCTTTCTTATTTTACAGCACCCTGTTCTTCACGATATCATCAACCACGGAAGGATCGGCGAGTGTGGTGGTATCACCGAGATCACCGATTTCGTTGGCCGCTACCTTCCGCAATATCCTCCTCATGATCTTACCGCTCCGGGTCTTCGGCAACCCGTCCGCCCACTGGATCTTCTCCGGCGTCGCGATGGGCCCGATGAGCGTCCTCACATGCGCCACCAGTTCCTTCCTCAAGGCCTCCGACTTCTCCACCCCCGTCTTTAAGGTTACATAGGCATAGATGGACTGACCCTTGAGCGGATGAGGATACCCCACTACCGCTGCCTCCGCCACCTTCTCGTGAGCCACCAGAGCACTCTCAATCTCCGCCGTCCCCAGACGGTGCCCCGATACGTTGATGACATCGTCGATCCGCCCCATGAGCTGATAGTATCCATCCTCATCCCTCGTCGCACCGTCACCCGTATAATAGAACGCGGGACGCTGGACAAAATAGGTCTCCTGGAACCGCATGGGGTCGCCATACACCCCCCGCATAAGTCCCGGCCAGGGCTTCTTGATGCACAGCGGTCCGCTCGCCACCATCTCCGTGATCTCCTCCCCGTACTCGTCAACTATGGCAGGCAATACCCCCATGTAGGGTACCGTCGCCTTCCCGGGCTTGAGATCGATCGCACCGGGAAGCGGCGTGATGAGAATCCCTCCCGTCTCCGTCTGCCACCATGTGTCCACAATGGGCAGCTCATCCCGGCCGATATTATGGTGGTACCAGTTCCACGCCTCCGGATTGATGGGCTCTCCCACCGTCCCCAGAAGACGCAGAGAAGAAATATCCGCCTTCTTCACCCACTCGGACCCCTCCTTGGCAATGGCACGGATCGCCGTGGGAGCGGTATAGAAAATCGTCACCTTGTACTTCTCCACCACCTTCCAGAAACGGCTCACGTCCGGGTAGTTGGGAACCCCCTCGAACATCACCGACGTGGCCCCGTTGCACAACGGTCCGTACACAATGTAGCTGTGTCCCGTCACCCAGCCGATATCCGCCGTACACCAGAAGATGTCCTCCTCGTGGTAATCAAAAATCATCTTGTGCGTGTAGGCCACGAACACTAAATATCCTCCCGTGGTGTGCAACACTCCTTTGGGCTTCCCCGTGGAACCCGAGGTGTACAGGATGAACAGGGGATCCTCCGCATCCATCCACTCCGGCTCACACTTGTCAGATGCCTTCGCCATCTCCTCATGCCACCAGAGATCCCTCCCCGGCTGCATGGAACAGGCAATCTTGTCACCCACCCGGTTCACCACAATCACCTTCTCCACGGAAGGAGAGGCCTTCACCGCATCATCGGCACCCGCCTTCTGCGGAACCGCCTTGGCACCGCGGAAGGTCCCGTCGCAGGTTATCACCACCTTCGATGCACTGTCCTGAACCCTGTCCCGGAGAGAATCGGAACTGAATCCCCCGAAGACCACACTGTGAATGGCGCCAATCCGCGTGCAGGCCAGCATCCCGATGGGAAGCTCCGGAATCATGGGGAGATAGAAACACACCCGGTCGCCCTTCTTCACCCCCAGAGACTTCAAGACGTTGGCAAACTTGCAGACCTCCGTGTAAAGTTCCTTATAGGTATAGGCCCGGTCCTCTCCGGGCTCGTTCCCCTCCCACTGGATGGCAATCTTATTCCCCCGGGTCTTCAGGTGCCGGTCTAAACAGTTATACGAGACGTTGAGCTTTCCCCCCTCAAAATACTTCAGGTAAATAGGGCCCGCACCCACATCAAAATTGTAGTCCTCCACCGTGTCCCACTTCTTGAACCACTCCACATACTCAGAAGCAACCTCCGCCCAGAATGCATCAGGCTCCTCAATAGACCGCTTCCAGAGCTTCTCATACTCAGCCCTGCTCTGAATGTATGCCCCCTCCCGTGCCCATGAAGGAACAGGATAAATCTCCTTTAATTCTACCTT
>VGTB01000027.1 GCA_016874835.1 Deltaproteobacteria bacterium
TCAATACGTTGATCGAGATAGTTTTCGGAAGGACATTGAAGAGATCCTGCCGCTTCGCATTGCCTTTTATCCTGCTCGTTGATCGTGTGCGAAACCGAAATAGTCGACTTGATAAGAATTCTCTTTTTATGTTTGGTGATACCCCCTCGGGTCTGAGAGCCTGCAGAAAAACATTATGCCCGCTGATGAAAATTCCAAGGATGTCCTGATTATCTTCAGTGTCGCCCTGGCGACCTTCATGGGAAGGCTTGACAGCTACATCGTCAATGTATCGTTGCCGACAATGGCAAGATATTTCGACTCCAGCCTGAGCGACATCTCCAGGGTTGTCTTCATCTATGTGCTGGCGGCTGCAAGCACACTCCTGTTGTTCGGCAAATGGGCGGACAGGACGGGCCTGAGAAGGTTTTTCATCTGGGGCTATATTCTCTTCACAGGGGGGTCGCTCCTCTGTGGAGTTTCCGCCAGCATCGATATGCTTACGATTTCCCGTTTCGTGCAGGGACTGGGGAGTTCCATGCTCGCAGCGACTTCCCTGGCGATCATCTCGCGGCATATTCCCCGGGAGAAAAGCGGGAGGGCCTTCGGGATATTCACCTCGGCGAGCGCACTGGGAATAACCCTGGGAGCGCCACTGGGCGGGTTCATTACGGACTATATCTCCTGGCACTGGATTTTTCTTATCAATATGCCGATAGGGATTGCGGCGATCGTCATCGCAGGAAAAGTCATTCCCGGTAAGATTGAACAAGAGCGGGACATCATTGTTCCTCCGTTTGACTTCCCGGGAGCCTTCCTGAGCATGGCGGCGATATCCCTGCTGTTGTTTGCCCTGAATAACGGCCAGGAATACGGCTGGGCCTCCGTGGGAATCATCTCGGGTTTTATTTTCTCTGCCCTCTGTGGTGTTGCCTTTGTCGTGAGAGAAAAGAGAGTTGTCTCGCCCCTCATCGATCTTTCGCTCCTGGGGAACCCGCGGCTTTACTGTCCCTTAGTTGCGAATTTTATTATCTACATGACCATAGCGGCGCATAATTTCTTGATTCCCTTCTATCTGGATCTGCTCAAACATATGACTCCGGCTCGCATCGGCCTCTTTCTGATGATATACTCTGTTGTGTTCGTGATTGTTCCTCCCATTGCCGGGAGGTATTCCGAAAAAACGAATCCCGTAATCATAAGCACCCTGGCCATGGCCATCACGGCTTTTTCCTTTTTCTTTTTCTCATTCACCCTCCATCTCCAGGGGCTTTTCTTTGTGGTTGCCTTTTTTGTCGTAAGGGCGATCGGGAACGGCATGTTCGTTCCACCGAATAACGTTCTGATCATGAAATGTGCTTCTGAAAAGGATGAGGGTACCATTTCTGGCATTTTGAATACGGTGACCTACCTGGGAGTTACCATCGGTGTCGTCGTATTTGAAACCATCTTCTCCCAGATCATTCATCAGTCGAGAAGCGATCAAACCCTGGGCAGTCCGGGCTTTGTGGCAGACAATCTTTATCCTGGCTTTCGCTACATCTTCGTTACCCTCGGGTTTATCAGCATCATCGGCATGATCTTTTCATATCTTACCGGAGTGGATGCAAAGAGAAAGGCAAAGGAGATTTTCCCATGAACACAGAAAAAAAACTGTCAAACCTTATTGTCAGAGTAACCGTCATGACCCAGAGAAAATACCTGCCGGCGATCTGCAACCTTGTCCGCGACTATGCTGTACGGGAAGGATTGACCGGGGATGAGGCCGGTCATTTAGAAATCGTTACAGAAGAGGCATGTCTGAACGTAATTCAACATGCCTTTGAAAACAAGCCTGACGAATACTTCGATGTCGTCATCGAAACCCGCCCTGCCAAGTTTGTCGTTGCTGTGGAGGACAAAGGATTGCCGATGGATTGGAGAAAGATCGAAGGGGATGAGCGGGTCGGATTCGGCATGCGGCTTATCAAGGCATTTACCGATGAGGTACGCTTCGTCAATCTGGGTTTTCAGGGAAAACGGATAGAATTCATCAAGGATTTTTCGCAAGAGAGGAGCCTGAAGGCGGAAGGTGAGGTACACGACGATACCGGAGTTCCTTCCGAAGCAGTCAGCGAAGATGTCCCGATTGTGATCAGGTTAATGCGCCCCGAGGAAGGGGTCGCCCTCGCCCGCTGTCTTTACCGCGTCTACGGGTATTCATACAAGGAGTTCGTGTACTTTCCGGAAAGAGTCAGGGACTTGATTGAAAGCGGCATTCAGGTATCCATGGTGGCCCTGAATCCGGAAAATGAGGTTGTTGCTCATCAGGGATATACGAAAAGCCATCCCGGCAGTCTTGTTGCCGAAATGGGGGCCGGAGTCGTCGATCCTAAGTACAGGGGCAGGGGACTCTTCGAGAACATGAAAAAAGCGAGTATCGATTACGCCCGCGAGCAGGGTCTGCAGGGCTTCTATCTTGAAGCCGTATCGATCCATCCGTACTCCCAGAAGGCCAATAGGGCTGTGGGTGCCAGAGAAACGGGGATACTTCTGGGTTATGTCTCGATGCGGTTATCGTTCAAAAAGATCGAGGAAGTTCAGGAACAGCGTCAGACCTGCGTCCTCATGTACAACAGGCTCAACCGGGAGTCCGGCCGTACGGTGTATCCGCCGTATCAACACCGGACCGTCATCGAGAAGATTTATGAGCACGGCGACTTCGACCGAACTTTCGGCACCGTTCCCGAGAGTCCGGGCGACATGGATACATTTTCGCATGTGGAGATCACGGTGAATCACGACTGGGGCTTGGCTTTCTTCAAACTGATACAATACGGGAAGGATTTTCGGGATTGTGTCCGGTACCATTTACGGGAAATGTGTCTCCGGAAAATAGACTGTATATTTTTCGATCTGCCCCTGGCCGATCCGCTCACTGCACATTCTTCCGCCGCTGCGGAAATGCTGGGCTTTTTCTTTGTCGGAATTATCCCCGAGCTCCATGATGGGGATGTGTTGCGTCTGGAGTATCTCAACAATGTGAAGATAGATGCCGCGAAAATCGTCGTCGTGTCCGATTTCGGAAAGTACCTTTTCGGGTATATCTGGAAGGAATATGAGAGGGCTTCCTGGTAGTTTGCCGAGATTGCGCTTTTTCCCGTTCAGTCATCCCGGCATGAATTTGCCGCATGTCAGGTGACCGCCCAGTTATTTTCCGGTTTTTACTCCCTCTTTTTCCCCTTTCCTTTTCCCTTTGCCTTTCCCGGACCATCCCCGTACAGATCCTGGCCTCTTTTCAGGGCATGGAATTCTTTCGATCCCGGTTTGATTCCAAGGCTCTTCGCGAGGGCTCCCCAGCCTTTCCCTTTTCTTGCCTTATATTCCTTGATGACATATTCCGGCGGCTTGTTCGACATCTCACCGAGTCGCAGGATTATATATGCATCTGCCGGTTTATCGACGCTGTTCAATACAACATTGATCCTGGCGTCTTCGAAGTGGAACCGGGTGGAAAGCTTTGCTTTGAATCCCGAAGAATCCGCCTCAGCCCTGATGTTGAAATCCTGAGTCCAGTCGAAATCAGCCGCCAGCACGCTGAAGGAAACGAGAAAAATTATCGCCGCGACACCTGACACGATTTTAAGAACTTTCATAGATCCTCCTTTTCTCCTGTTTTTATCTGCATTTCGGGACTTACTGTTATTTTCCACAAACTCCGCCGGTGTCCCGATTGACTTGTATTCCCGGCTCGCGGGTAACTGTGAGTCCGCGCAACCGGTGTAGTGTGTAAAAAGATTCTTGTTAAATCATAGAATTTTGTGCCGTAAAAATCAACGGTCAGTCTGAATGCATGCTCACGGTATGTTTGTTCTCGTAATCACATGTGAGAGAGCCTTAATGGTGCGGGAGAAACGGCAAAATCCAACAGCGTGTCAGGGGGAGAATGATTTTATTTTCACGAGGGCTTTATATGCGCATTCCTCCGGTGACTGGACGGCGTCAATGACGATGTGCAATCGGGCCGGAATCTCGGTGATCGCATGGAATGACTCTTTCTGCGCCTGGAAGAGTTCCCACCTTCCGTCGGAGGCCCGTTTGCTGTTCGACATTCTCGCATCGAGCCGCTCCCTGATGATGTCTTCCGGACAGGTGCATTCTATGATGAAAAAGTCGGCATGGACACTTCTTGCAGCTCTGTAGGCATCCCGGCGGTACCGGCGGTCTTTATACGATGCGTCGATAATTGCCGATCTGCCGCTTTTCAGCTTCTCTGTTGCCAGTTCCAGCGCCTTTTCATACGTGGTCCTCGTCATGTCCTCGGAGTATATCCCTTTTCCAAAGTCATCATGATGCCGATTCGTGGGTTCGATATGGAGGATTTCCTTCCGCAGGACATCCGTATGGATAATGTCGGCACCCAGGCGGGGGGCAATGCATCTTGCCCGGACGCTTTTCCCCGTTCCCATGAGACCCGCCATGAGGATCAGAGTCGGTTTCTCCGGGAAGGCTGCGTAGGTATAGGCCAGATCGAAATACCTTGATGCGGTTCTTGCCGCCTCATCTCGGTCTTTCTGTGAGATGGCAATATCGTGTATCCTGAACCCCACCACTTTGCCCCGTACGTACGCATAGTAGCATTTGTAGAAATTGAGCAGTTTTGCAATTTCGTGGTCGTGTGAATGGTTGATATATGAACTGACGAACGCGTCTGCATAATCGGGGTATCCGTTGAAATCCAGATCCATGGTTAAAAATGCCACTTCCGCGGCGACGTCTTCGTAACGGAACCGTTCGTTGAATTCGATGCAGTCGAATATAACGATACCATCGGGGGTATATCTTTTTTCCGACAGAAGGTCTTTCGCATCGGTGGCGCCGGAGCCCGTGATACAGATGTGTTCCAGGTGAAGGTCTCCATGGCAGTCTCTGATTCTCTGTTCCGCAACCCTTCCGGCAAGCAGCCTGCGGTATCTTTTCATGAAGTCGTATATGTACGATTTGATAAACGAGTACTGGTATCCCGGGATGGTGAGATCGACGTAACTTTCCGTCTGGGCAAAATTTTCATCATGGTTCCGGCGAATCGTTTTGATGCCGCCGATTTTGTCGATTTTGCCTCCCGTTTCGGCATGCCGGTGGAAATCGACGAGTTTTTTTGCAATGACGTCCATGATGGAGCAATCGACTTCACCTTGAAGGATCAGTTTTTTGAGCATTCTTTCCTGAGGGATTTTCCGCATCTTGACGGCATATTCGACGACGTGTTTCCCTTTCCCGAAAATGATGTTTCCGTTCCGGTCCACGCCGATCTTGACGACCTCAAGATATACTGCGGGAGCCAGCCTCCTGTTCAGTCTCAGCTCTTCGCTGCAGTAACGTCTTCTCTTGTTTAGGGTGGTGAAATCCAGGAATCCGAAGTCAACGGCCTTCTTGACCTTATACACGAAATCCCCCGCAATGAAGATGTAGGATATGTGGGTCTGAACCAGTTCGACGTGCTCCGGACGGTGGGGGTAAAAATCCGGGCGGCTCATCGCTTCCACGAGTTTCGGATGTGTCATTGTAAAGTTCCTTTTAATGAATCATAATCGATCCGGAACACAGTCACCATTCCTGTCCGCTCAACTGTCCGCAGGCGGCCAGGATGTCGCTCCCCTTGCTTGCCCGGAGAATGGCCGTGTAGTGGTGGTTCAGGAGAATCTGCTGGAATGCCCGTATCTGATCCGGTGAAGGGGTTCTGAACGCTGTGCCGGGAAATTCATTAAAGGCGATCAGGTTGAGCTTGCACCGGATTCCTTTGAGAAGACGCGCAAGTTTTACCGCATGATCGGGGGAATCATTGACTCCCGCGATGAGAATGTATTCGAAGGTGAGCATCCTCCGCCCGGGCATGGGGTAATTCCGGCAGGTGTCCAGGAGTTGGGCAAGGGGATATTTTTTGTTTACAGGCATAAGCTTGCTTCTCGTTTTGTCATCCGGGGCATTGAGTGAGATTGCCAGATTAACACAGACATCCCTTCCCAGTTGCTCGATCATCGGTGCAATCCCGCAGGTGGAGACGGTGACCTTTCTGTGCGAAAACCCGAGGCCATAGTCGGAGGTGATGATCCCGATCGCCTTCAGCGTATTTTCATAGTTCTCCAGGGGTTCCCCCATTCCCATCATGACGATATTCTTGATGTTGTCGCCCTCCGGTGTATCCCGGCGAAGTACCGTTATCTGACCGGTTATTTCTGAAGCAAGGAGATTCCGTTTCCATCCCTGTCTGCCGGTCATGCAGAATGTGCATCCCATCCGGCATCCCGCTTGTGTGGACACGCACACCGTCCAGTGGTTCTTTCCCGGAATGAGCACGCTTTCGATGAACAGTCCGTCCTCCAGTCGGAAAAGGATCTTCTTCGTGCCGTCCCGGGAGACCTGTGTTTTTTTGATTTGAGGCTCTCCGATTCTCGCGAGGTCGGGCAGTCTGCTGCGGAAATCCTTAGAGAGATTGGTCATCTCATCGAAGGATTGGGCGTTCATCTGGTAAAGCCACTTCATGATCTGTTTTGACCGGTATTTTCCCTTACCGAGACCGGAGATGAAGGTTTCAATCTCCTCGATGGTCATGTCTTTCAGATTCGGCTTAGCGGTGCAGTTTTTGAAGGAGGCGTTCTGCGATGGCATTGATGAACGTTTCTGTACTGACTTTTCTGTTGCGGGGATCTTCCACTGCGACGGCCATGAGGTCACCGGTCATGGTTCCGGATTCCACCGTCGAAATGGCGGCTTTTTCCAGTGTTGCCGCAAAGGAAACTAATTCCGGTGTGGCATCAAGGGTTCCCCTCTTTTTCAGGGCTCCAGACCAGGTGAAAATAATTGCCATGGGATTCGTGGAAGTTTCCTCGCCTTTTAAATATTTATAGTAGTGCTTCTGCACTGTCCCGTGGGCGGCCTCATATTCGAAATGTCCCCATGGGGATACCAGCACGGAGGTCATCATGGCAAGGCTTCCGTTGGCGGAGGCGATCATGTCGGACATCACGTCGCCGTCATAATTTTTCAGTGCCCAGAGGATACCTCCCTCGGACTTCATGATACGGGCGGCGGCATCGTCGATAAGGGTGAAAAAGTACGAGAGACCTGCCTGAGTGAATTGTTCCTTCCAGTTGTTTTCGTACTCTTCCTGGAAGATGTCCCTGAAGCGGCCGTCATATGTTTTGGAGATAGTGTCCTTTGCGCTGAACCACAGGTCGGTTTTTTCCTCCAGGGCGAAGGCGAAACATGCTTTTGCAAAGCTTTGTATGGATCCGTCAATATTGTAGGTTGCCTGGATGATTCCCGGTTCGGTGAAATCCTTGATCTTCTGTCTGACCACCGGACCTCCCCCCTCAGGGGTGAATATGATTTCCGCCTTCCCCGGTACGGTAATCCGCATCTCCGCATTGCTGTATACGTCACCGTAGGCATGTCGCCCAATGGTGATGGGTTTCTTCCACGCGGTAACGGAAGGGCGGATATTGCTTGCCAGGATGGGCTTTCGGAAGACCGTCCCGTCAAGGATCGCCCTTATCGTCGCGTTGGGGCTTGTCCAGGGCTTCTTCAAGCCGTATTCCTTGACCCTGTCCTCATTCGGGGTGATGGTCGCACATTTGACCCCGACACCGTGTCGGACAATCGCCTCTGCCGCCTCTCGGGTAATCCTGTCGTCCGTTGCGTCACGCTTTGTCACGTGGAGGTCGTAATATTCCGTGTTCAGCTCCAGATAGGGCATGAGAAGTTTTTCCTTGACGATCTTCCACATGACCCTTGCCATTTCGTCACCGTCAATCTCGACGATGGGATTCCTCATCTTTATTTTGCCCGGCAATGACATGGTGACCCGCGCGATATTCTTACATTCACTCCGAATATGTGTAGCATAAAGGTGAATCCCTGTCTATTTCATCTTTCCCTTTCAGGCGGCATGACGAAAGTCGCCTTTTTTCCTCCAGCCACTCCTTGATGCGTTTGGTTGCTCTGCAGTCGTCTTCGTTGTAATCAATCACATCCTGCAGTTTGTCCCGGTAGTCTTCCGGGTGAGACTGATACCTGATGTAATAGGCAATGGCGTCCAGGGCATTGACGTCCTCATGCCGCCATCTGAATCCCAGGAATGAAGCGACATCCTTGAGACCGTTTGTGTATGTGGGGAATGCGAATGCCCGGGTGGCCATCCTGTGGAGATCAATCATGAAAGGAATGACGTACTCTTCCACTTCATCTGTGAGATTATGTCGTTTGGCTAACTGCCTCATGTGCCAGTATTCGTAATTGTGCCAGTGGTAAATAACGTAGTCTTTCTGGGTTTTCAGGAATGACAGGAATTCCCGGAACATCTTGCCCTCATCCTGCATCCTGGGGGCGATGAACGGATGGTATGTATCAGTTCCGCCTTTTCGGACAACAGCTCCGATGAGATAGTCTACCGGATCGACCGCATCTTCCAGATCGGGTTGATCTGTGCCCTCCATGTCCAGGTATATTTCCGTAGAAATCGTCGGGATATTCAGCACCGACGGGTCGATTGGGATTGGCTCGTTTTTTACGAGAGACCGGGCGCCCAGGATTATTTTCCGGGCGGTGGATTTACTGATTCCCGGGATTTCCGACAGGTCATCAATCCCGGTGGAGGCAACATGCCATATCTTTTTGAAACCTCGTGCCACCAGTTTTTCCTTTGTTTTCGGTCCCACATGTCCTATGAGGGAGACGTCCCTGTTTCGGATTGCCTCGTGGTTGGTGTAGCGTTCCCATGGCCATTCCGACGCATTGTATGTGGCAGTCGGCACTACTGTACCATCCAGAATTGACTTTGTTCCCTGGACAGCCTGTCGCAGTTCTTCCTCACAGTCTGCAAAAGAGTATTCCCGTACTTGATTGTCGTGATTGATGATACGGAATGTGTGGGGAAGATGGCCCTGTATTTGAGACAGGATGTACGTGTAGAACGCACCCTGAAGGACATGTTCTTTTTTGATGTGTTTCGCCAGTTTGATTTCCGTGACGATGTAGTGGAAGTTCCCGAAAACAGAAGGGTGGTCATCCCTTTTCTCCAGGATATCGATTTTCCCCTGCATGTTTTCCGGGAGAAAAAGGAGGGGCAGACCGTAAATGGCTTCAGCACCTTTGGCCATTTCATGCAGGAGGAGCTTGAATCCTTCTTCTGTGGTTTCAAAAGTGATGGGACGGCATCGGGGATATTCCTGTTCTAAAATCCTTCGCTCGTGTTCAATGCCTCTTTCCTGGAGAAGTTCGCGGTAGGGACTCAAAGGGTCTTTTTCTGCTTCCGGTACGAACTTTTCGCAATAGATCGTGAAGGGAGAGGTATGGTAGAGAGAAACGTTCTGGGCTGTCAGTTCAGCCTTGAAGGGTCCGGCGATACAGCGGCGGTAAATGTCGGCAATGGTTGGCATGATAACATGTGGTTATGTGAACTTCAGATTGAGAGCTCCTCCGGCGAGCAGGATATTCTTCTGCCTGGCCGACAGATTGTGAGAAACTTTAAAGGATCTATCCCTGGAAACATTGCGAACAGAGATTTCCTCCTTTTCTATAAGAACCCTTCTCACGTCCGGTATTTCGAGGATATCTCCCGGACTCGTCTTTTCATAGTCTTCCTCATCGTTAAAAATGACGGGTAGTATCCCGAAATTGATCAGGTTTGCCGAATGGATCCTCTCAATGGATTTTGCCATGACCATTTTTACGCCCAGATACATGGGACACAGGGCGGCATGCTCTCTTGATGAACCCTGTCCGTATGAGTGCCCGGCGATGATGATATTGTGTTTTCCCTCATCTTTAACTTTCTTTGCCCGTTTGTAGAAAGTACTGTCCAGCAGTTCAAAGAAGTATTCTGAATATTTGGGAATATTGGAACGGTATTTCATTCGTTCGCCCGCAGGGATGATATGGTCCGTTGTGATCTTGTCTCCCACCTTGATGGTGACAATGCCGCCGATTGTCTCGGGGAATGGATCATTTCTCGGGGGGGGACCTATATTCGGCCCCCTGTAGACGTCTATGGAAGAGGAATCTTTTGTTTTGTCCGGTGTTACAATGAGGCTGTCGTTGATATGGAACTCCTCAGGTATCGTTACTTCGGGGTGATCTATCCCGAGGTCGCGGGGATCGGTAAATCTCCCTGTAATCACCGCCGCTGCCGCCGTCTCCGGACTCACTAAATATACCTCCGCGTCTATCGTGCCTGACCTGCCTAAAAAATTCCTGTTGGATGTTCTCAGGGAGATTCCCTTTGTCCGGGGGCTCTGGCTGTTTCCTATACAGAATCCGCAGGCGCTTTCCATGATTCTTGCTCCGGAGTGGAGAAGGTCCGAGAGGTAGCCATCCTTGGCGAGATTTTCCAGAACCTGTTGCGATCCCGGCGCGACGACAAAGCTCACCCCGGGATGGACTACCTTGCCCCTCAGGATTTTCGCGACTGTGGCGAGGTCTTTGTATGATGAATTTGTGCAGCTTCCTATACAGACCTGATCTACCTCGATTTCTCCTATGTCTCTGACGGCACAGACATTATCCGGACTATGAGGCCGGGCTGTGAGAGGCACCAGTTCGGCAAGGTCGATGTCGAGAGTCCTTTCATACCGGGCATCTGGATCTGCCTTGATTTCACGCCAGTCATCCTCGCGTTTCTGTGACTTCAAGAAAATTCTTGTCATCTCATCACTGGGGAACACTGAGGTCGTGACCCCGCATTCGGCTCCCATGTTGGCGATGGTGGCTCTTTCCGGTACGGATAGTATTGACAGACCGTCTCCCCCGAATTCGAAAATGTATCCGTGGTTTCCCTTTGTCGTAAATGTCTGGAGTATTTTAAGGACGATGTCTTTCGCGGAGATCCAGGGGGGAAGCTTGCCCACGAGATTGATTCTGATTATTCTGGGACAGGCAAAATAAAAGGGTTCTCCCGCCATTGCCAGGGCGACATCAAGGCCGCCGGCACCGATGGCAATCATCCCCAGAGCCCCACCCGTAGGGGTATGGCTGTCGGATCCAAGAAGCGTTTTCCCCGGTTTTCCGAATCTCTCCAGGTGTATCTGGTGGCAGATGCCGTTTCCGGCGCGGGACAGATAAATGCCGTACCTCTGGGCAACAGTTTGGAGATACCTGTGGTCATCCGCATTTTCAAATCCGATCTGGGTGGTGTTGTGGTCGATATAGCTCACCGAAAGTTCGGTCATTACTTTCGGTATGTTTAATGATTCAAACTGCAGATATGCCATGGTTCCTGTAGCATCCTGCGTCAGGGTCTGATCGATTCTTGTTCCTATCTCTTCACCGGGCATAAATTTGCCGGAAACAAGGTGGGCTGCAATAATTTTTTCGGAAATTGTCTTACCCATGTGTCAATTTCACACTGTCAATCTTTCGGGAGGAGAACGATGGCTATCCTCCGGTTTTTGGCCCGTCCTTCGGAAGTGCTGTTGTCGGCAATTGGTTTATACTCACCATATGCTGTGGCGGAGAGAATCACAGGATCAAGTCCCTGTTTCTGGAGAAACCGGGTAACGTTGATTGCCCGGGCTGACGAGAGTTCCCAGTTGGTGGGGTATATTTTCGCGAGATGGCCTTTTATCGGAATATTATCCGTATGGCCTTCGACACGGATCGTCTTATCTTTCACGTTTTTGAGGATATCCACAACCCTCTTCAAGACTGCCAGTCCCTCCCGTTTCACTTCTGCTTCGCCGGAATCGAAAAGGATCTTTTCCACTACATCCAGTGTCAATTTTCCTTTCAATTCCGTGATCGTGATCTGCCCCTTGGCGACTTCATACTTCATTTCCTGAAGGAGCTCATCCTGGGCCTTTTTTATCGACTGGTCTTCTTCTTTGCTCTTCGTCAGTTGAGCGATGTTTTCCTTCAAGGCCTTATTTTCTGAGTCAAGGTCTGAGGTCCTCTTTTTTAGCTCCATGACGTTCTTTGTCAGGTCATCCGATCTGGCCTGCAGGACGTTTTCCAGATCGGCTTTTGCCTTGGTTGCATTGGCAAAAGCCTCTTTGAGCTGGTCCCTGTCAGCCGTGAGTTCTTTTATTTTGTCTTTCAGCAGGGTATTTTCCTTTGTAAGATCCTCGTACTTCTGCTGGAGGGATGCAAGTTCCTTTGCCTGGGTATCCGCTTCAGCAACTTTTTTCATGTATTTACTTTCCGTTACCAGACAGCCGCTTAAAAAAAGGGGAAACGTAAGGATGAGGATGACGACGAATACTTTCCTGTTCATTATTGCCTCCTTTTTGAGTGGATTCCGGTGCCTCTGTATTGTTCTTCCCGGTTGCACCTGTGCCTACTAACTAAATGTATTTATTTAGATTATATGACTATGCCTTTCTCACATTCCAGGCATTTATTGTAGAGTATAAGTGCTATGTGAATAAATCAATAGAAAAATATCTGCATGAATCGCATTGGGGGCACATCGTTTACATTTTCGGTAATAAAAAAGGGACACAAACAGTCCCCTTATTTAAAGTATGTCTCATGCAGCGGGAGGCTGTGTAAATTATACCCCGTCGTCCAGTTCTTTCACACGGACAGCCTTTACAAATCTTTTATTATAGTATGGTTTGTCAAGCGTGTCTATCCTGACTACCCTTTGACGTCCCGCTGCGGCATGGACGAATTCATTGTTCCCTATGTAAATACCGACATGACCGAACGCCCGCCTCGTATTGAAAAAGACAAGATCACCCTCCGCCAGTTCCTCCCGGGATATGCGCTTGCCGACACGGGCTTGCTCCCTCGCCGTCCGGGGAAGGCTGACATCGAAGAACTGGTAGATCTTTTTTACAAATGCGGAACAATCTAAACCTCTTACCGTTGATCCACCCAGGCGATAAGGAGCGCCCATGAAGCCTTTCGCAACTCTTATGAATAACGACCTCTCATAGGCGCTGTTCCATTTACCCAATGGGTCGGAGCTTGACTCGACGTCCTCTCCCACTTCGCTGGTTTCATCGTTCATCACAACTTCTTCGTCTTCATCCAGCAGGTCATCGACTTCTGTCTCATCGTCTGGTTCATCGATCCTTGCTATTGTGAGGTCTCGCGCGCGATATGGCTTTGAGAGAGCAAGTTTCTGACCGATTCGCAACGATTTTGGATTGACGTGATTCAGGCGCTGGAGTTCCTTCACGGAATGGCCGGTTTTTTTTGCAATGATTTGAAGGGTATCTCCCTTTTTCACCACATAGTGGCCCGCCTTATGGGAATTGCGCTTCTTTGATTTTGCGGCTTGCTTTTTGCCCTGATCGGGAATGATGAGAACCTGTTTTGGTTTAAGAGCGGTGCTCTGTAAACTGTTGGCTTCTCTCAGGGCCTGTGGGGTGGTGCCGAATTTTTTTGCGATCTTGGCGAGATTATCGCCCCGCTTGACAATATATTCCCTTGCAAGGGCTTCCTGGCAGAAGCCACATGCAACGAACAGGACAACCAGTCCCATCCATAGGAAAATCTGCCGTTTCATCATGAAGTACCTCCTCTTTTTCATTCGGGGGATCCCCCATTTTGGGAACGGTGCACAGATTTTGACAATGGATGACAAACTGCACACAGATGAACTAAAGGATATCTCTACAAAAAAAAGCTTTGCAAGTCAAAGTAAATTTTCGCCTGTGTGAATTTTCGCCTGGAGGGATAATGTCCAAAAAAAACAATATGAAATAACGTTTCAAACCTTTCATAATGGTAAAATTTGATATATGAAGAGCACTCGTGACCGTATTTATTCTCTCCTTGAGGTGAACGCTCTCAGCGCTTATAAATAATGGTAATGATGGGATATTTTGATGATTAAAAGATTATTTACCATAATTGTTGTGGTCCTTGCCTCTGCGTTGCTCCTGGATATGGGGCTCTATTTTATTTATCCTGATGTTTCCGAGCTTAAAAAGACATATCCGAAAAAGACGGCTTTTATGAAGTATCGCGAACAAGAGTGGGAAAGAAAGGGAAAAAAGAATAAAATCATTCATCAGTGGGTGCCTTTATCGCACGTTTCTCCCTATGTGATCAAGGCGGTAATCATCGCCGAGGATGACAAGTTCTGGTCACATGAAGGTTTTGATTTCGAAGCGATACAGAAAGCCATCGAAAAAGACATAAAAAAGAAACAATTCGCGGCAGGGGGGAGTACGATAAGCCAGCAGCTGGCAAAGAACCTTTATCTGTCTCCCTCAAAGAACCCGGTACGAAAGATAAAGGAAGCTATTCTCACGTGGAGGATTGAACGAAATATTTCCAAGAAGAGGATTATTGAATTATATTTAAACGTTGCGGAATGGGGCGATGGGCTCTTCGGTATTGAAACAGCCGCCCGTCGGTACTATGGGAAAGCTGCATCGGAACTCACGGCTAAAGAAGCGGCGCGTCTGGCCTCCGTGCTCCCCAATCCTCGCAGGTACAACCCTGCAGGGACGTCCCGCTATGTGGAAGGCCGTTCGGATCGCATCTATGAGATCATGGTCAAAAGGGGCATTGTCATACCGGAGTATGAAGAGATAATGAGTGAACCTGAAAAAAGTGGAGAAGTAGGGGTAAGAAAGGAAGGGGAACCCCATGGGATGGAAAGGAAAGAGGATATTCAGAAACCGCGGAGCGAGAAAGGGAGTGCTGAAGAATTCATCGTTCAACCGGGCGAGTCAGCACCCAGGGCAAAATCGACGGTCAGGGAACAATAAGGAGATTTCTCGATTCTTTATTTATCCCCTTCCTCTTTATTTTTTTTGATTTTCTTTGCGATCTTCAGTCCTATTCCGATAAGGCTCTTGTCACGGGGTTTGAAACGTGTTGTCACCTCACCTACTTCTTTCCCTATCTCCACTTCGACAGACGAAGACTTTCTGAGGGCAAGCAATTGTGTAGGGAATATGCCCCGATGTCCGATAATGAGAAAGCTGACTACGCAGGATATCGCGGCGTAAGGGCCAATTGCTCTTCCGAAAAGCTCCATTGCGAGAATGCTTGTGGCAATTGGCGTGTTGGCGGCCGCTGATAATACACTTACGAAACCGATGGCGGCGAATGTCGCACAGTCCATACCCAGCAGGGTGCCGAATAGACTTCCCGCGGTGGCACCGACACAGATGAGAGGGGCGATGATACCTCCGCTGCCGCCAAAACCGAAGGTGATGCTTGTGGAGATAGTCTTCAGCAAAAACGCATACCAGACGATTTCACCCCCTTTGAGAACATGATGGGTGAGTTCAATGCCAAGTCCAAGGTAATCTCTGGAGAATACGAGAGTCAGAGCGATAAGAACAACCCCTCCGACGATCCCTTTCAGCGGTTCCCACCAAGGAATCGCCCTGGATAGTTTTTCCCCCAGTTTCATTATTTCAATGAAAAGAAATGCGCATAGTCCAAAGAACATGCCTGCGGCGATTACCTTGAGAAAATTTATTTCCGTGAAAGGCGGTATGGATGCGAGTGGGTGATGCATATACACGATTCCAATGAGCGATGACACGTGGTAGCTCGTGATGCTTGCGACGAAAGAGGGCAACAACACCTCATACATAATGCTTCCCGCCACGAGGACTTCCAAGCTGAAAATCGCCCCCGCGATTGGTGCGCCCAAAACGGAGGCAAAACCGGCGCTGATCCCGCATATCACCAGTTTTTTTCGGTCATTGTCATCGAATTTGAGCATGTTGGCGGAGAAGGCGGTAAGGGCGGCACCAATTTGGGCGCATGGCCCGATCTGACCGACGGAACCGCCGAAGGTTGCCGATAGGATGGTGACGAATGCTTTGGTGGGCGCGGCAATGAGCCGTATTTGAGCTGAATTCTTATGAACTGCCTGGATAACTCTTTCCATTCCATAGCCTTTTGTTTCGGGGGCGATGCGCTGTACGGTCAGGGCGCTGAGAAATAGCGCCGTGGGGAGAAGGAGGAAGTAGAATGGATATTGACCGGTATACACTGTGCTCCAGTTGAGCACTTTCAGAAATATTGCCGTGGCTGTCCCGACAATCCCACCGGAACAGGCGGCGATTATGGTCCATTTTAAAACACTGACGAAGAGAACCGATTCCTCTAACAGTTTCTTTTTCATGTTAATGTCTTCGCATTTATCCGGCGGAATAGCACAAATCGTTCAATGTGGGAACTGTTATTTTGACACGCGATTAGTTTAATACTTTTCCTGCTGTTCTTGACTCAGATCGCTAATCTATGTACTGTGCGACATTTTCGTTGACAAAAAAAAGGTAGAACGTCTTATGAGAGGTTCTACCTTATGAATATTCTGGCTCCCCGGCGCGGACTCGAACCACGGACCCGATGGTTAACAGCCATCTGCTCTACCGACTGAGCTACCGGGGAACAATCGGATTTCGTCGATCCTCAATAGTATAACAAAGTGTGAAAGTCAATAAAAGTCTTATAAGTTTCGTAAGTTCAATGAAATTGTCTTGCTAAATTCCTCCAAAATGGATATGAGGTAACAAGCCCGTTTATTCACTATAATTTCACATTCGATTTCTTCAAAACGGGCGTGATGATTTGAGTTGCGCCTTATAATACAACCCAACCTTCTTGTCAAGAACCGAGAATTGCGTGCTATTCTTGTTTCCTTCGCATGTTGGGAAGGCATTTTACGTTGTGAGAATATGAGGTGGTGACATGGAAGAGTTCTACAAGGCTGTGAGGGTGAGTGATCATGTCTACTGGGTGGGGGCCATTGACTGGACCATCCGTGATTTTCACGGGTATCTTACAAGAAGGGGCAGTACTTACAACGCCTATCTTATCACTGCGGATAAGATTACCCTTATCGACGCGGTGAAAAAGCCCTTCCGGGAAGAGATGCTTTCCCGGGTTGCCTCTGTAGTTGATCCCGGAAAAATAAAATATGTGATTTCCAACCATTCAGAAATGGATCACTCCGGGTGTCTCCCAGAGGTCATTGAGCTTATCAACCCGGAGAAAGTAGTGGCCTCGCCCATGGGTTCAAAGACCCTCAAGGAACTTCTCCCTGTAAAGCGGGAGATTACAGTGGTGAAGGACGGGGATCGCCTCAATCTGGGAAACATGAACCTTTCGTTCATGGAAACGCGGATGCTCCACTGGCCGGACAGCATGTTTACCTATCTCGCTGAGGAACATGTCCTGTTTTCCCAGGATGCGTTCGGAATGCACCTGGCTACTTCCGAGAGGTTCGACGATGAGATTGAGGAGGCCATCCTCCGGTACGAGGCGGCCACATATTATGCCAATATCATCCTTCCTTACTCATCCCTGGTGCTGAAGCTCCTGGACAGAGTGGCATCTTCTGGCATGGAATTCAAGGTAATCGCCCCCGATCACGGGCCGGTATGGCGCATGAATATGAAAGGAATCATTGAACTCTATGGACAATGGGCCATCCAGAAACCTGCCTTGAAAACGGTGATTGTCTACGCCACGATGTGGCACAGTACAGAACTGATGGCGAGGGCGATCGCAGAGGGACTTGCCCAGGGAGGTATCGCCGTAAAACTCATGTCAATGGATGAGTTCCATCGCAGCGATGTGGTGTATGAACTCCTGGAAGCAGGTGCTCTTGTCGTGGGATCTTCGACCTTGAACAACAACATGTTGCCTCATATCGCGGACGTCTTGACATATATACGGGGCTTGAAGCCGGCGAATCTCATCGGACAGGCATTCGGGTCATACGGATGGAGCGGTGAAGCGGTGGGGCAGATCCTTAAAGAGCTTTCGGAAATGAAAGTGGAACTGGTGGGAGATACCCTCAGTGTGAGGCACAGACCGGATGGGGAAGTTCTCAAAAAATGCTTCTCTCTGGGGACCCTTATTGCGGAAAAACTACGGGAAAAAGTAACTACGGTCTGAGGGGGCGTTCTCTTCCATAAAGCCCCGTGAAAATTGCTGGATTGAACAGGGAGGAAATTTGTTCCGTTGTTCCACTATTATTCAGAGAAGGGAGAATGAAGAGATGGAAAACTATGTATGCGGTATATGCGGTTGTGTGTATGATCCTTCCAAAGGTGATCCGGATAGTAATATTCCTCCCGGTGTTCCATTTAAAAAACTTCCCGAGGATTGGGTCTGTCCTGTATGCGGTGCCAGTAAAGATGAGTTTTCTCCTGAATGAAGGGCGTGAGTGAGCGAGGTTTTTCCAAGATGAGCAAGACGGAAGATGTGTTATACCAGGCGTATACCGGTGAGGCGAAGGCAGCGCTGAGGTTGAAGGTCTACGCTGAAAAGGCGGAAGAAGAAGGATACCCCCAGATTGCCAAACTGTTTCGTGTCATTGCGTTTTCCGAAGAAATCCATGGTGCCCGGGCACTCCAGATTCTAAAAAAAGTGAAAAGCACCGAGGAGAATCTGGCGGCGAGCTTTGAATCAGAAACGCAGGTCGCCGAGGTTGCCTACGATAACTTCATCAAGCAGGCGGAGGCGGAGGGCAATATGGCAGCCGTTCTGCATTTCAGTCAGAGCAGGGATGTTGAGGAGGTTCATGGCAAGCTCTATAAAGAGGCGATGGGTCACCTGATGGAGGAACGGGAAACGACGTATTACGTGTGTAAAGTGTGCGGCTATGTTTCGGACGGAGTGCTGCCGGATGAATGCCCCGTCTGCGGAGCAGCGAGGGAGCAGTTTGCCCGGTTTCTATAAAAGAGAAGCGTCACCATGGGACTCTTAGTGCGCTGGTTGATCCTTACCGTGGCAATCATCCTTGCTTCCTACCTGCTGGAGGGGATTTCTCTCAGTGGGTTTTCTTCCGCCTTTCTCGCCGCGGCGCTGCTGGGCATTCTGAATGCTCTTTTCCGTCCCGTTCTTCTTATTCTCACGTTACCCATCAATATCCTCACCTTCGGTCTCTTCACTTTCCTGATCAATGCCCTGATGCTGAAAATGGTGTCTGGCGTCATTCCCGGGTTCGAGGTCCACGGGTTCTGGACCGCAGTGTTCGGAGCCCTGATTATCAGCGTGATAAGTTGGTTTCTCAATTATTTTATCAGCGACCGGGGACGGGTGGAACGGATGCACTATATCGACCTTAAGAAGAAAGGTGACAGGTGGGAATGAAGACCATTATGAATTTGACTCCCGCCATGAGGCAGTACCTGGAAATCAAGGAGCAGTATAAAGACTGCATTCTTTTTTTCAGGATGGGGGACTTCTATGAGATGTTTTTTGAGGACGCCGTTACTGCTTCCAGGATTCTGGAGATCACCCTGACCTCGAGAAACAAAGGGAAAAAAGACAGTATTCCACTTTGTGGGATTCCCTATCATGCAGCCTCAGCGTACATTGCGAAACTTATTGAGAAGGGATTCAAGGTAGCAATCTGTGAACAGATAGAGGATCCGAGACTGGCAAAGGGCATTGTAAAGAGGGAGGTGGTAAGGATCATTACGCCAGGTCTCTTCGTGGATGCGGATAATATCAATACGAGAGAGAACGCTTTCCTCGCGGCCCTTGCGTATCGGGAGGACAGGTTCGGCCTGGCGTTTCTGGATATATCCACGGGGGAGTTTCGCGTCACTGAATCGCAGGACAGAGAATATTTCACCGCCGAAATAAGCGAGATCGACTTCCGGGAAATGATTGTAGGTGATGACATTCAGGAAAGAGCCATCGTCAGGGAATTATCCCGGGGAGAACCCCGCTGCAGGATCAATTATTTTTCTCCGGACTACTTCGATCGTGAGCAGGCGGTTGCCCGTTTGAAGGAGTATTTCCCTGATAAACTCCTGGATCAGCAGGGGATTTTAATGAGAGAAGCGGCGGTTGCCGCTGCCGGTGCGATTCTCAGGTATGTGGAGGAAACGCAAAAAGAACACCTCTGCCACATCAATACCATTCAATGGTATGAAATGGACAGCTTCCTCGTTTTAGATGGCGTCGCAAAGAGAAATCTCGAGTTATTTTCTACTATTGCTGACAACAGAAAAGAGGGGTCGCTCTTCCATATCCTTGACGCGACGGTAACCTCCATGGGGAGCAGGAGGCTTCGGTGGTGGCTCAACTATCCTTCGGTGAATTTGGAACAAATCGCACAAAGACTTGTTGCGGTATCTGAGGTCAAGGAACATCACATACTGAGGGCAACCCTGCGTGAGGCTCTTTGCGGTATCTACGATCTGGAGCGGCTGGCAAGCAGAATATCTATGGGTGTTGCCAACGGACGGGATCTCATCGCTCTGAAAAACTCTCTGAATGTTCTGCCGCAGATCAGGTCTTTACTCGGCAGCTTGGCGTCTCCTCTCCTGAGTACAAGCTGCGCGTCCATCGATGATATGCAGGATATCTGCGACTTGATTGAGAGATCAGTGAAAGAAGATGCCCCCCTGACAATCCGTGAGGGCGACATCATCAAGGAGGGTTACGATCCTGAACTTGATGAACTGATCACGATCAGTAGAGATGGAAAGAAGTGGATTGCCGCATTGGAAGAAAAAGAGCGAAAAAGGACCGGTATTGGTTCGTTGAAGGTGGGTTTTAACAACATCTTTGGATATTATATCGAGGTATCGAAGATAAATACCCATCTCGTTCCCGATGACTATGTCCGGAAACAGACGCTGGTGAATGCGGAGCGGTATATCAACCAGGAGCTGAAGGAATACGAATATACCGTGCTGAATGCAGAGGATCGTCGGAAAGAGAGGGAATATACTCTCTTTATCGGAGTCCGTGATCGTATTGCAACCGAGATCAGGCGTATTCAAACGACCGCATCCTGCGTTGCCACCGTTGATGCGGTGGCGGCGCTCGCCGAGATTGCAGAACGGTATAATTACTGTTGTCCCCATGTTGATTCTGAAGACAGGATTGAGATAAGGGATGGAAGGCATCCGGTCGTGGAGCGGATGCCACTGCCCGAAGGTTTTGTGCCCAACGATCTCTACCTTGATCTGGACGGTAACCGGCTTCTCATCATCACCGGCCCCAATATGGCGGGCAAGTCGACCTATATCAGACAGATCGCACTCATAGTGATCCTTGCCCAGATGGGAAGTTTCGTGCCCGCGGCAAAAGCGAACATCGGTATTGTTGATCGCATATTTACGCGGGTGGGTGCTGCGGACAGCCTTGCCCGGGGACAGAGCACGTTTATGGTGGAAATGAATGAGGTGGCGATCATCCTGAGGAATGCGACCCGGCGGAGCCTGATCATCCTCGATGAAGTGGGAAGAGGAACCAGCACTTTTGACGGTCTCAGCATCGCGTGGGCGACCGCAGAATACATCCATGACGCAAAACACATCGGGGCGCGCACGCTATTTGCCACTCATTACCATCAATTGACCGACCTCGCGCTCACCAAGCCGGGGGTGAAGAATTACAATATCGCTGTCAAGGAATGGGGAGACAGGATCATCTTTCTCAGGAAGATTACGGAAGGCGGGACGGATCGGAGCTACGGGATACAAGTGGCACGGATCGCGGGGGTGCCTGAGGAAGTCATCGCCCGGGCGGGAGAGGTGTTGAGAAATCTCGAGAGGGGTGAATTCGATGAAGTCGGTATGCCGAAGATTGCCCGCGGGAGGAGAGCCGTCCCTGGGGGCAAGCATCAGTTAAGCCTCTTTGCGGAGGAGGAGGATATCATCATGCGCGAACTGAAGGAAATAGACGTCATGAATATCACGCCGATGGAGGCTTTGCAGAAACTCAATGAATGGAAGGATAAGATTCGCTGATTTCCCGTCGCACTTCAGAGACTTCAGGGAACGTCTTGAATAGATGTGTACCTCAGCTACCGTGAGCAGGTATATGGTCAGGGACGGAGCGCGGTGTTTCCGGGATGGCGATTCTGATGCGGCGGGTGCCTGTGTGCTCCAGGGCGAGGGCTGCAGCGTTTTTTTCATGGAATGAACCGGGTTCATATGTCCATCCCTGCGCGAGGCGTTTTTCTTCCTGTTTTAGTTTTGTGAGAATATGGTATCCGGTCACCGGTGCCAGGATTTTTGTTTTCCAGCCAAAAGTCCTGTAAAGATCTTTAAGGAGGAGTGTAAGCTTTTCCGACATCTGCGTATTCACCCGGTACCACTTCGTCATGGCCCATAC
>VGTB01000028.1 GCA_016874835.1 Deltaproteobacteria bacterium
CACAAAAGGAAGGGTCACAAGCATCGGCTTCGCCATCAGGCCAAGGGCAAAGGCCACCACCACAAGGACATACCTCCTCACCGCGGGACGCTCCGCATACACCACATACGCATACATCGTCAGCATCCAGAACAACGTGCTCAATACCCCCTTCCGCTCCGATACCCAGGCCACAGACTCCACGTGAAGAGGATGAAGCGCAAACAGAACCGCCACCATCCCGCTCCTCCACAGAGCCCCCGTCATCCTGTGCAACACCAGAAACAACACCACCGTGTTCGCAATGTGAAACAAAAGATTCGTCCAGTGATACCCCGCAGGATTCAGCCGGTACACCTCATAATCACCCATCAGGGAAAGCCACGTGAGGGGATGCCAGTTGCTCGCATGATCCGTCGTCAATGCCCAGATGACCCCCTCCGGGGTCAAACCGCCCTGTACATGAACGTTTCCCGTTACATAAAGGATGTCATCATAATAAATAAAATCATGATACTGAACCTGCCAGAATACTGACAGATTCACCAATATCAGGAGCAGACACAGTACCAATTTCTGTCGAAAATGCGGCGTACGGTTTTGGCTGGGATTGTCAAGATTCATGGATTGTTCTCCGACCGACAAAAGAACATGTTTAACTTTACTATTTCTTCCTACTCTATTCAAAAAAAAGGGGCAAGGAATTCTCCTTACCCCCTGTGCAGAAGAGTGTACACGTTATGGAGTGATCACGCCTGCGCTATCAGACGAATACGTTACCGCGGGAGAGCTGCTCGCATGACTTGCGGTAATCGCGAATGTGTTTATGTCTCCGGCTGCTGTCGTTATTACGTTTGTCGTCGGTCTGAATCCCATGTTCGCAATGTCAGCCGTGCTGCCGATCGTTGCCGCGGGATAGTCGGAAAAATACGCCTGCGCTGCAGTGTAGGCATTCTTCACATCCGCCTTCGCGGAAGAATTGTAACCTCTCTGCCTGTAAGCGGTGAACTGCGGGATCGCGATCGCGGCCAGGATACCGATGATGGCGATAACGATCATCAGCTCAATCAGGGTAAAACCTCTCTGTCCTCTTTTCTTATAAAACGCACGAATCATATTATTCTCCTTTATTTTTAAAATGTCAGATGTTCTCTATAGATCAACGTTGGATCATTCCTCACGAAAAGCGATTACTTGTCCTTATCACCTCCTTTACCCTGTAAATGTCAATTTTCTCTCAGGTAAAAAATTTCACTTGAAATTAGCAATTAATATACCAAATCGGCAAGATACCCCAAAAGCGAAATAAATTAAGCATCAATGCCTGTTATTATCAAACATTAGATGCCGCTGCACAAAATCATTGAGCGCTGCTTCCATTAATCAATATCCTGAAAGACCGGTGAATTTCACCACCCACCTGTAAACTTCACCCCCGGAAAATGACATAAAGTAACATGTCGGCCTCGGTTACTCTTTTTCTCTGAATATATCACTGTTTCTCCCGGTGATGAATTTAAATCATTGGAGATTCATCCGGAGAGAGGTTCTTCAATCCGCTTTTATCTTTACAAAAAATCGTCCCGCATGATAAGCACGGGAACCAATACCCATTTTTCTCTTAAATGCAAACCCCGGTCAACATGGATAATGCCATACTCCAGCAGAGTTTGTCTTTCCTCTATTCGGTCGTCTTCATTCTCGTAGCCATTGGATTCGGCTCATTCATCCTCTCAAGATCACGCATCGTTTTCGACTCATCAGCGGAAAAGGTCTTTTTTTGCTCGGGCATAGGTTTCCTCACCATCGGGTATTCAGTTTTTATTATAGGGATACTCCGGCTGTTCTCCCCGACACCACTGTACACCCTCCTCATCCTCCTTGTCGTCCCGTCACTCTCAGGACTCTTTCATCTGCGCAAAGGCATTTCAGGACCGGCCCAAACGCAACTACAATCCAAATGGGACATGGCAACCGTCCCCATACTCGTCATTGGCCTCACATGCGGCCTTCTCCTCGTTCTCACACCGGAAACCGGTAAGGATGCGTTAATATACCACCTGGCCGTTCCAAAACTCTTTCTCAAAGAGGGAGGCATTTATTTCATACAGGGAAACATCTTTTCCCACTATCCCCTGCACAGCGAGATGCTGCTTCTTGTCGGACTCTTCCTTCGCGGGGATGTTATGGCCAAGTGTATGCACTTCGTGGCCCTTCTTCTGGTACTTTTAGGCATGTATCAGTTTTCTCGCAGGACGTTTCTGGAAAACAGCTTTCCCCTCTTGAGTCTCGCAGTTTTTTATACCATACCCTCGGTATTCATCACGTCTGCCATGGCCTACAACGACCTCTTTGTCACCTTTTATTCCATGGGAGCGGTATTTGCCTTCTTCAACTGGTTCCATAGGGGTGAAACCGGGTGGTTGATCATGTGCGGTGTGTTCTCCGGAACGGCTGTTGCGAGTAAATACACATGCCTTGTCCTGCCGCTACTTGGATGTCTCGGTGTTCTCTGGAGCGCCCGCCGCAATAATACCAATTATCGCGATGCCCTCCTCTTCTTATTTCTTTACCTGTCGACCGTACTTGTCGTGGGAAGCCCCTTCTACCTGAAAAACTGGATTATGACCGGGAATCCCGTCTATCCTTTTTTGTATGACATATTCGGCGGAAGAGGTTGGGATCGCGAACAGGCCCGATTCTACGATTTCTTCGTGCAGAATCTCGGCATGGGCAGAGATTTTACCGATTATATTCTCCTGCCCTGGAATTTGAGTTTCAGAGCAGAGATAAACAGTCCCCGGTTCGATGGAATCCTCGGGCCGATCTTTCTACTCACCCTCCCTTTCGCGCTGGGAATGCGCCACATCGGCATCACGATGAAAATAATTCTTGCCTATTGCATGATCACATTCCTGTTCTGGTCATCGACAGCCCAGCAGATGCGATATCTCATTCCCGTCTTCCCATTCCTGGCCATCCTTACCGGGGCGATCCTGACCTACTACAGAAAAAAGAGGTTCATTTTCGGAATACTGGTGCTTCTGATCTCCCTGAGTGTCATGTTCAACCTCTACCACATATCCCGCGATATGCTCAGAATCAGGCCTGTAGGTGTGGTGATCGGGCGAGAAAGCCCAGAGGCATTTATGCACCGCATGCTCCCGTCCTACAGCATATTCCAATACGCGAACAAAAACCTCCCGGGTGATTCAAAAATATTCCTTATCTATATGAAAAACCTCACTTATCTCTGTGACCATGATTGTTATTCAGACTCAATGTTCGAATCCTATACCATGCAAAAAATCATCTCCAGTTCAACATCCCCCGACATGATCCGTCAAAAGCTCAAGGCATGGGGATTTACCCACATTCTCTATGACCACACATATGTATATGGCAGCCCGAGCACCTTTTCCCCCGAGGAAAAGTCCTTCTTTTTAAACTTTCAGAGGCAATATCTTTCAGCGGTTGCCGTCAAAGAGCCCTATTACCTCTTCCGGATTGAATAACCACATCATAGACATTTCTTATCTTGACACCCGCTCGCTATTCCCATTATAAGTTGTGATCATAACCAAGAGACATGGGTGATATCTGTGTACGAAGTCACGATAAAGAAATCATTTTCGGCGGCACATACTCTGAAGGAACTCGGCGGCAAGTGTGAGGAACTTCACGGACACAATTTTACCGTTGAAGTATCCGTTTCTTCCCTCGCGCTGAGCGACGATGGCATCCTGGTCGACTTCCGGACCCTGAAACAATGGACTGATGACATTCTGAAAGAAATGGACCACAAATACCTCAACGACATCCCTTATTTCAAAGATTCTCAACCCTCATCGGAGAACATTGCCAGATATATTTATGATCGGATAACCGCAAAGGCATGCCAGCATAACCTTTCGGTGACAAACATCACCGTATGGGAAGCAGAAGATGCCCGTGCTTCTTACCGCGGGGAGAAATAATGAGAGACATTCAAAACCAAAAAGACTTGAGAGAAATTGATATACAGAAAGCCGGTGTCAAAGGCATTAAGTATCCCATTGTCGTCCTTGACCGCGCACATGGTACCCAGCACGTGAACGCAACGATAAATATCTATGCCAACCTGCCCCATCAGTTCAAGGGAACGCACATGAGCCGCTTCGTTGAAATACTGAACGAATTCAGAGGGCAGATCAATATTAAAACATTCCATACCATTCTTCAGGAAATAAAGGATAAGCTCCATGCAGAATCAGCGCACATGGATATCGAATTCCCCTACTTTATCGAAAAAATCGCCCCTGTGTCGGGTGCGAAAAGTCTCATGGAGTACCGATGTTTCTTCAGCGGACAGAACAATAAAGGAAACTCATCTGATTTTCTGGTTGGTGTCGTTGTCCCGGTAACTACCGTATGTCCCTGTTCCAAGGAAATCAGCGAGATAGGCGCACACAATCAGAGAAGCATGGTAACAGTGAAGGTAAGATTCAAAAAATTTTTCTGGATAGAGGATCTCATCAGGCTTGTGGAAGAATCGGCAAGCGGGGAGGTATATTCTCTCCTGAAGAGGGTGGATGAAAAATATGTTACCGAAAAAGCCCATCAAAACCCGATGTTTGTAGAAGATGTCGTGAGAAATGTCGCACAACAACTCAACAAAAATGTGAACTTCCTCTGGTACAGTGTTGAAGCGGAAAATTTTGAAAGTATCCACAATCACAGCGCATACGCGTATGTCGAGAAAAACAGTAAAGGGTCTTTTACCTAGAATGAGAATGACCTGCTTTACTTTCCTTTTGACAAAATACTTAAATTCCTTTAGAAAATCATTGATGTCCCCGAGAGAAATCCCCTTGAGACATCCATATTCACACAGGGGAACAACCATTATGTGATTATTGAAGATACACATTTATCAGAGGCATCCATGGAAAAAGGCACAGAAAAACAGTTTTTCAATTTATACAATCACGGGTTTATCCGGGCTGCGGTGTGCATTCCCGAGGTAAAGGTGGCTGACGTCCCCTTCAACACCACCAGCACCATAAAGCTGGCCGAGGAGGCCTCATCCAACAACGCCATCCTTGCCCTTTTCCCGGAACTCGGTATTTCTGCATACACAAATGAGGATTTGTTTCACCAGGAAGCTCTTCTCACGAGCGTCATCGATGCACTCAATACCATCATCGAGGCTACAAAAGGCTTGAATACCGTTCTTGTCATCGGCGTACCCCTGCGGGTTGATTTCAGGCTTTTCAACTGTGGCGCCGTTCTCTACAGAGGACGCATCCTGGGCATCGCGGTGAAGTCATATCTCCCCAATTACCGGGAATTTTACGAAGGCCGTCAGTTCAGCCCGGCGGAAGAGATTCAATCAAAAACAATCGATCTGTGCGGGCAGAAGGATATACCCTTCGGAGCCGACATCCTGTTCGATGTAGCAAACATGAACCATTTCAGATTCTTCATTGAGATATGCGAAGATGTATGGGTTCCTATCCCTCCCTCAAGTTATGCCGCCATGGCAGGAGCGACTGTCATAGGGAATCTCTCCGCTTCCAACATTACCGTAGGCAAATCGGAATACCGCCATTCTCTCTCAGCCAACCAGTCAGCCCGCTGTATCGCAGCATATCTCTACGCGGCAGCCGGCCCCGGAGAATCAACAACCGACCTCGCCTGGGATGGTCACGCCATGATTTATGAAAATGGAAACCTCCTGGCAGAATCGGAGCGTTTCCGCAGAAGTTCGCAGGTCATCTACGCCGATATAGATTTGGAGCGCCTCGCCCAGGACAGAATGCGTATGACGAGCTTCGGCCAGAACATCCGTACCCATAAGGAAAAACTGAAAGATTTCAGAAAAGTGTCATTCGCGATTGATCCGGTTGAAAAAAAAATTCTGCTTGAACGGGAATACGCACGATTTCCCTACATTCCCGCCGACCCGGCAAAGCGAAACGAGCGTTGCTATGAAGCATACAACATCCAGGTTCACTCTCTGGCACAGAGACTGCTCTCATTAGGTACCGAAAACGTCGTTGTGGGAGTTTCGGGAGGCCTGGACTCTACCCACACCCTGCTCGTTGCAGCAAAAACCATGGATCTCCTGAACCTCCCGCGATCGAACGTAAAGGCATACACCATGCCTGGATTCGCGACGTCAGAAAAAACTTACATAAATGCCACGAGACTCATGAACGCAACCGGTGTGGAATCCAATACGATTGATATCAAACCGAGTTGTATGCAGATGTTAAAAGACATCGGCCATCCTTACGCGGACGGTGAAAGGATTTACGACATCACCTTTGAAAACATTCAGGCCGGTGAGAGGACCTCGCACCTTTTTCGTATTGCCAACATGCGAGACGCACTGGTTGTCGGTACCGGTGATCTGAGCGAACTTGCCCTGGGCTGGTGCACGTATGGGGTCGGCGATCACATGTCTCACTACAATGTGAACGCCGGCGTCCCCAAGACGCTTATTCAACACTTGATCCGCTGGGTTGCCCGTTCCTCCCAATTCTCGGAGGAAACTTCCCGGGTGCTCTTCGACATTCTCGAAACAGAAATCAGTCCCGAACTGATCCCGGGAAGCGAGAAGGACAGTCCTGCACAAAGGACGGAATCCGTTATCGGTCCTTACGAGTTGCAGGATTTCAACAATTTTTATATTACCCGATTCGGTTACCTTCCCACCAAAATTGCCTTCATGGCGTATTGCGCATGGAGAGATGTGCAAAGGGGTCAGTGGCCAGATGTCCCGGAAGAAAAAAGGAATCAGTACACAATCGGTGAAATCAAGCGCTGGCTTCAGGTATATTTACACCGCTTCTTCAAATTGAGTCAGTACAAGCGTTCCTGTCTTCCCAACGGTCCGAAGGTTGGATCGGGAGGTTCACTTTCTCCCAGAGGAGATCACAGGGCGCCAAGCGACAGTGAGGCGACGGTATGGCTCGAAAACGCGAAAAAAATACCTGACAGGGATGACTGAATCTCATGAAACGGGAGACTTACAGAGATTTTGATGCGACGGAACTCCTGTGCCCCTCCTGCAAAAGGGCTGTTCCGGTGAGAAAAAGACTCCTGCTCATCCTGTCAAACGGTGACAAGTACGATTATTCCTGCGTGTTTTGCGGAACATCAGTGGGTGATAAGATCGTGATGCAGAAAGGTAATTTCAGCATTCTCACAAAATAGGAGAATGTTATTCTTTCACCTTCCCTTCCAGGGCCTTTCTCAGTTTTTCCCCCAACAATCCCGCGCCGGATGACGCGGTAGTTGCTGACTTTGGATCGCCATGCACGGAACCGTACTCCCGCGGTCCCGATGTCCCCTCCAGGTAGTCCGCGAGCATTCCCCGGCTATGGACATCCTCATGACAGTACACACAAAGGTTTTCCCAGTTGCTTCCATCCAGAGGGTTATTATTATGATCTCCGTCCTTATGGTGAACTGTGAGGAGGTACCGCTTGGAATCATCAAACTCCCTTCCGCAGCGGGCACACACAAGACCATACAACGCGAGTGACCTTTCCCGGTAATCCTCACCAGGTAGTTTTCTCTGTTCTTTCTTGAGTTCCCTTACCACATCTTCAACGGCTCTGGTCGTTTTTGCCCTGTCCCTGAGAGCGACCGAACGAACACGTCCCCACTTTTTTCCGTATGAAGTACGGGGCATGATATATCCCTCCACTTTTCATGAGAGTAATCGGCATAGGAGGCTAACTCTCACATCACCTTGCACCTGTCCTCCAGGTATGCCCGATGCTGCCGGAACACGCTGGATCTTTCAGAACGGAAAATATTCTCACTCCTGGCTTCAATACAATTATTTCTCTCTGCTGGGAGAGCGATATACATCGAGAAATACGCGTATACCTTTCACCACTGCCGCGATGTTTATCAACATCTTCACCAGAGGATGACCAAGATGTGCCCGGACGACCTCTTCCAGTTCAAGAACAACACCGACCGTGTTCTGAACTCGCTCTACCATATGTGAAAGTCCTTCTATGCGGGTGTTCACCACTTGAGTAGCTCTGTTAATGTTCGACGTAATATCCTCAAGATTTTTTAAAATCCCGGGCAGGCTTTCATTTAACATATGGAGAGTTGTTGCCATGCTTTTTGCGGTTCTCCAGATCTGAAGGAGAAACGGAACAGATAAAACAACCATGAGGAGAAATACCACACTCAAAATAACAACACTGACTTCAAGAAACATCGCTGACCCTTCCCCGATTTACACGTTTTTCCCCAAAAAACAGGTATCTACACTTTTTCTTTTTCTTCTTTGTACGCCTCGACACCCGCATCAATAGCTTTTTTCAGGCGGCCCTTTGTTTCCTGTACCGCTTCTTTCCCGTGCTCCGCGAGTTCCTCCACCTTACCTTCAATCTCTCCTACCTTTTCCTTCGCTGCAGCTTCCAGATGTTTTAAACGGGTGACGGCAGACTCATAGGTCTTCTTGCTTTTTTCCAGAGCGAGCTCATATTCCTCCTTTGCCTTTAACATCAGCTCTTCAGCTTTCTTCGCGATCTCTTCCCTCGTTTCCTTTCCACTCTTGGGTGCATACAAAATACCCACGATTGCACCGATGAGTCCTCCGATCAGCAACCCCTTAATAAAATCGTCAGTTCTCTGAGACATATCCCAACCTCCTTACTTTACAGACATCGGTTCCCTTTCAAAAAACGAAACCCCAAACTTTTCTCTGCCTCACGGCAAGAGCGGCAATATGATTTTTCTATTTTTTTGTATAACATAAAAGGGACCGAACTCAAAACGAAAAGGCAAAAGAGTGACATTTCGAACAATTGCAATCCCTGAGAGATTTTTTATTTTACACTATCCTTCATCAAAAATCTGACGCAACGAAGGGTGATAATGAGGCGGACATTTTTTTTGCCTTGTCAAGGCACGAGTCTCATTATATAAGGCCATCGCAAAGACCTGCACATGACGGGGTATGATGATGATTTTGGGCATTGATGTGGGTGGCACACATACTGATGCGGTGCTCATAGAAAACCTTGAAATAAAGAAAAAGACGAAAGCGATCACGAACGAAAAGAACCTGATCGATTCACTTCTCAATGTGATGACCGAATTACTCAGGGGAGAAAACATTGCGAAACTCAAAAGGGTTGTACTGAGTACTACGATTTCCACGAATGCAATTGTACAAGATAAAACAGAAAGAGTGAGCCTCATCCTGGTAAGCGGACCGGGGATTTCACCTTCGCTCATAGACACACATGGAATGGCTCACTTTGTATCCGGCTGTATCAATCACCGGGGGATCGAAGTCGCGAAAATTGATCCCATAGAGATTGAGTGGCTCGGAGAAGAACTCAAGCGGGACTCTATACAAGATGCGGGTGTCGTCGGGAAATTCTCCACAAGGAATCCAAACCACGAACTGAAAATCAGAGACATACTCGGAAGCCGCTTGAGGCATATATCCCTCGGACACAGGATGTCAGGGCATCTTAATTTTCCCAGACGAATATCCACGACCTTCCTCAATGCTGCCATCTGGAAACTGTACAATGATTTCGTCACCCAGGTTCTCGATTCTCTCCGTCATTGGGGACTCTCCGTACCAACCTATATTCTCAAGGCGGACGGGGGGACCATAGACATATCCCACTCCGTTGAAATCCCCGTCCAGACGATACTCTCGGGCCCCGCCGCCAGCATCATGGGAATTCTCAGCCTGTGTGAGGCCAAGGAAGATGCCATAGCCCTGGATATCGGTGGCACAACGACGGACATCGCTATTCTCGCCGACGGGATTCCCCTCCTGGAGGCGTTCGGTGTAACCATAAACGGGCATAAAACTCTGATCAGGGGTTTGCAGACAAAATCGATTGGTATCGGTGGGGACAGCAGGGTAACATTCGCAGACAACAGGATAACTATCGGGCCTGAACGGGAAGGACCTGCCGCCGCATTCGGGGGCCCATTTCCCACACCGACGGATGCGCTGATTGTCTCAGGCATGACGGCGATCGGTGACAGGGAGAAAGCTGCGTTGGCCATTACGGAAATCGCAAGAAAAATGGATGTACCCGTAACGAAAGCCGCAGAAGCCATTATCGACTGCACCTGCCGGGAGATTTCCTCACACGTGATCCGCATGATTGATGAAATCAACAATAAGCCCGTCTATACGATTCATGAGATGCTGGAGGGGAAGAAATTATGTCCACGGTCACTGTACATAGTCGGAGGTCCCGCACGGGCCTTCTCTTCAAAGCTCGGGAGTATGCTGGGGTGCCCCGTCTCCATTCCCGAACACGCTGAGGTTGCAAACGCCATAGGCGCGGCTCTTGCCAGGACAACGGCAGAGATTACCCTGCTCGCCGACACCGAACGGAGGACGTTAAGCATTGGCGAAGAAGGTATCCAGATTAAGATTCCTCCGGGATTTTCCCGGAGAGACGCCACGCTGGTGGGAACAAAGAAGCTGAGGGAATTGGCCATACAGAAGGGGGCAAGAGAGGAAGACCTGGAAATCGAGATAATAGAAGACCAGGAGTTCAATATGATAAGAGAATTTCACACAACGGGTAAAAATATAAGGCTCAAGCTTCAGGTGAAACCCGGATTGATCGCCGGATACACAACGGGAAAAGTGCTGTGATGAAAAAAACAAGAAAAACCGGTCTTGTCTTCTTCCCTGCCTTTGACTGGGCGATTTCCTCAACCCACCCGGAGCGGGAGGAGCGCCTTCTTTACACACAAGATCAGGTATTTGAAGAGGGCTTACTCGATTTCGACAACATCATCGAGTACAAACCCGGTATCGCAACGATCGAGGACATCAACCGGGTACATATATGTATTCCCGACGTGACAAGTGTAGTCACCGAGTCACATCTCATTTCAGCCGGCGGAGCGATTACGGCCGCAGAAAAAGTCATGAGGAAAGAAGTGGATAACGCCTTTGCACTCGTGAGACCTCCGGGACACCACGCGATGTTGGTCGTACACGGCGCCCGCGGCTTCTGTAACGTGAATATAGAAAGCATTATGATCGAGTACATCAGAAAACATTACGGCCCGAAAAGAATCGCCGTTGTGGACACTGACTGCCACCACGGGGATGGTACGCAGGATATTTACTGGAATGACCCCAACACCCTGTGCATCTCCATGCATCAGGATGGCCGAACTCTCTACCCCGGATCAGGATTCCATGAAGAGTTGGGCGGTCCGAACGCGGTAGGAACCACCGTCAACATCCCTCTGCCCCCAAGGTCATCGGATGAAGGATTTCTCTACGTTCTGGATAATGTTATTTTACCCATCTTGGAAGAGTTCAAACCCGATCTCGTGATTAATTCGGCGGGTCAGGATAACCACTACACGGATCCCATTACCAATATGCGTTTTACCGCTCAGGGTTATGCCCGGCTCAACGAAAAACTCTCACCGGATATCGCGGTCCTGGAAGGGGGGTATTCCATTGAAAACGCCCTCCCCTACGTGAATGTAGGAATCATCCTCGCCATGGCGGGGCTGGATTACAGCCACGTACGGGAGCCGGATTACAACGAGGCGGCAGTGAGGCAATCGGCCGAGATCAGCAGATATATTGAAAAAGAGGCGGCGAAAATCTATGATCTGTGGAAAAATAGAGAATCAATAAGAAGAAACCTCATAGGAAACTCCCGATACGTCAAAAGGAAAAAACACATATACTATGACACTGATGGGATCAGGGAACAGCAGGAAGAAACAGTCCGTGTGTGCAATGACTGCGGAGGTCTCGTCGTGATCGATTCTTTCGCTGATACGGGAAACAGAATACTGGCGATCATCATTCCCGGACAGAGTTGCCCCGCATGCCGGAAGGAGGGTGAACTTTTTTACGCGTCGATCCACAAGAACCAATACAGTTATGTGTACTTCCAGGACAGGGATTCAGACGTTTTCCTCGCTGATAAGGGAAGCTGACACCGGATATGGTACTTAATTTCCCCCTGAGGGGATTGTTGAGTGGGACATGAAGGATTCGAACTCACACGCACAAAAGAATCTTACCAATCTTCTCGAAATCATCAGAAAACTGAGATCACCGGACGGGTGTCTCTGGGACAGGGCACAGAAAAGAGAGGATACTGTAAAATATTTAATGGGTGAAGCATACGAGCTTGTCGATGCAATTGAAACAGGTTCCGTGCATGACATCAAAGAAGAAATGGGCGATCTCCTCTTTCAGATACTTTTTCTCGCACGTATCGTGGAAGAGAGCGGTGATTTTGACATCTCAGATGTCATGGAGGCAGTATCGGAAAAGATGATAAGAAGGCATCCGCACGTCTTCGGAAACAAGAAAGTCAAAGACATCGAAGATATCAAGACCGCCTGGGATGACATTAAGAAGCACCGCGAACACGGAAACGAACCATCAACCGACTCTTTTTTTAAAAAGATACCACGATCGTTGCCGTCTCTACTCAGGGCACAGAAGGTGTCCGAAAGAGCTTCTTCCGTCGGTTTCGACTGGGGAAGCGCCCGGGATGTTTTTCACAAAATTGAAGAGGAAACGAATGAGTTGAATGCTGCTCTCAAAACCGGTGAGGGGGAACGTATCAAAGGAGAAATCGGTGATCTGTTATTTTCCCTGGTCAATCTCTGTCGTTTTGTGGATGTGGATGCCGAAGACGCACTCAGGGCTACCATTGAAAAATTCACCGGCAGATTTCGCCACATTCACGACCGGCTGAGGGATCAGGGAAAGTCCCTTACCGATACGAAGCTCGAAGAAATGGACAGTCTCTGGAACGAAGCGAAAGATATTGAAAAAATGAGGAAGGAATGAAGTATTTTCTCTGTGTTCTGGGCATGGTATTCATTATCGAGGGGCTCCCCTACTTTGCCTTCCCGGATAAGATCAAAGTGTATCTCATGAAGATCCAGGAAATATCCGACTCAACCTTAAGGCTTCTGGGGCTCGCCGCGATCATTACCGGTTTGATTCTGCTGTATTTAGGCCGGAACTAAATGATACAATTTCATTGACTTAACCTCGCTTTTCTGCTTTTCTGCCACGACTTCCCACAACAGGGACAACTCTCGGTCTGAAGGTAATATGAAGATTAGGGATTTTGACTATCACCTGCCCGCAGAACTCATTGCCCAGCATCCATGCCATCAAAGGGACCGGTCCCGCCTGATGGTTATAGACAGAAAAACAGGAGAAATAGAGGACAGGATTTTTTCCCATCTTCCCGAAATTCTCAAAAGAGAAGAGGTTCTGGTGATCAATGATTCCAGGGTAATCCCGGCACGACTGGTGGGGCAAAAGGAGACTGGCGGAAGGATCGAGCTTCTCCTCCTGACAAGGAAAAGCAAGGTACCCGGATCGTCGGAAACCTGGGAAGTGTTACTTAAACCCGCCAAAAGGGTATCACCCGGAACGAAAATCATGATCGACGGTAATTGTGAAGCCAGTATTGTGGAAAGAGCATCGGAACGAAAATGGATCGTTACACTTACCGCATCATATGAGTTTCAACGCTTTCTTGAAAAACACGGGCGTGCACCTCTTCCCCCCTATATCAAGCGCAAGACAAGCGATACGAGACATCTTGAAGATCTTCAAAGGTATCAGACAATTTATGCAAAGGTGCCCGGATCCGTTGCTGCACCGACAGCGGGCCTACATTTCTCCAGGCATACCCTCGATGACCTGAAAAAAAACGGTGTACATGTTGTCCCGGTAACACTGCACGTCGGTTACGGCACATTTCTGCCGATCGAGGAGGAAACCGTGGAAAACCATATGATGGAGGAAGAATTTTATGAAATTACCCCGGAGGCTGCCCGGATAATAAGTGAAGCCGAGTCAGTCACAGCCGTGGGAACGACTGCAACCCGGGTCATCGAATCGGCGGCGGACGAAACAGGCAAAATAAAGACGTATTCGGCATACACAAGTCTTTTCATTTATCCCGGTTACCGCTTCAAGAGGGTCAATGCACTCATCACCAATTTTCATCTCCCCAGATCATCCCTTTACCTGTTGGTATGTGCGTTTGCGGGAAAAAACATTATGGAAAAGGCCTACAAAAAAGCAACAGAAGAACGGTACCGCTTTTACAGTTACGGAGACTGCATGTTAATTCTCTAACTGCGGAAAAGGCAGGAGGCAGGGGTCGGAATGTCGTTTTTTGTATTCTTTATTGTTTTATTGTGAATCCTGGATTTTGCGTGCATGGCGTATCAATTCAAACTCCTTAAAAAGGATCCCGGAACCGGGGCACGTCTCGGGATAATACACACATCTCACGGTGCGGTACACACCCCCGTATTCGTACCTGTTGCCACACAGGCAAGTGTAAAATCACTCGTCCCCGAAACGGTGAAAGATCTGGGGGTGGAGATGATTCTCGCCAACACATACCATCTCTATCTGAGACCCGGCCACACAAGCATCGAAAAGCTCGGAGGAATTCACAGATTCATGAACTGGAATTTGCCGATCCTGACCGACAGCGGGGGATTCCAGATATACAGCCTCGGGTCACTGAGGAAGATCACCGAGGAAGGAGTGATGTTCCAATCCCATATAGACGGCTCACGACATTTCCTGAGTCCCGAATCGGTCATTGAGATACAGCATGCCATGGGCTCCGACATTATGATGTGTCTCGATGAATGCACGCCATATCCCGCCACCTTTGAAGAGGCGGAAAAATCACTGGATCTCACGATCCGTTGGGCAGAGAGGTGCAAACAAAGTAAAAAGAACGGCACCCAGGCACTCTTCGGAATAGTCCAGGGGGGAATGTATCCTGCGCTGCGTGAGCGCGGGGTGCAAGCCATCTCCGCACACATCGGTTTTGACGGTTACGCTCTCGGGGGACTGAGCGTCGGTGAGCCGAAAGAAATCATGTTCCACGTCGCCGAGAACACTGTCCCGCTGCTGCCGGAGGACAGGCCGCGTTATCTGATGGGAGTGGGAGCACCTGAAGATATCGTCATATGCGTCGGTTTCGGAGTTGACATGTTCGACTGCGTCATCCCCACTCGCTGCGCGAGAAACGGATTGCTATTTACAAATCGTGAAAAGGTTGTTATAAAAAACGCCCGCTATCGGGACGATGACCAGCCTGTTGACTCTACATGTGATTGTTATACCTGTAGAAATTACTCGCGGGCATATTTGAGACACCTGTTTATGGCAGGAGAAATTCTGTCCATGACGTTAAACACGATACACAACATTCGTTTCTTCATGAACCTTATGGAAAGAATCAGGAAGGCAATCGGGGAAGGCACATACGCTCAATTACGAGAAGACTTTCTAAAAACGTACCTTTCAGAGATCAGCAACCGGGTATAGTGTCACGGTGGCACGATACGGATTGGAGAGAGTGAAATGAAGCAGAGGAGGACAGGAAATTGATGAACGTCGCATATGCCATGGGTAGTGCCGGTGGAGGGGGTGGTGCCGGTGGAGGGGTTGACTTGAGTTTTATCATCATGATGGCTGTCATATTCGCCATCTTCTATTTTCTTCTTATCAGACCTCAACAACAAAAACAAAAAGAAATCAAAAACATGCGTGATAACCTTGCTCATGGGGACATGGTCATAACGGTAGGGGGAATCCACGGAAAAATTACGGGACTGACCGATACGGTCGTGACCCTCGAAGTTTCTGATAAGGTAAGGATAAAAGTCTCGAGAGACTACATAGGCATGGTTACGCAAAAAGCCACAAAAGAATAATCACGAAAGGGTCTGTGCATGCTTAAGGGTATCAAGATACGTGCTGCGGTTGCACTTGTGGTATGTCTTCTGGGATTGTTTTACCTCACCCCTTCCCTGACTTCCGGTCTCCCTGATTTCTGGCAGAAACATTTGCCTGTCGACAAAATCCACCTGGGTCTTGATCTTCAGGGAGGTATGCATCTTGTACTTGAGGTCGACACGGAGAAGGCACTGGAAAACACACTGGAGAGAATGGCAAACGAACTGAAGGAAAGCCTGATGGGCAATAAAATCCGGTTCAGGCATATTGAACGCACGAAAGACAATCACATAGTGCTGGAATTCCCGGACGCCTCTTCCCGGGAGAGCTTCAACAGAATCCTCAAAGATCAATTCAGCGATCTTGAAGAGGCCTCATCCGAAATTCACGAAGGGAGGGGATTGATAACACTCAGGGTAAGGGAAAAGCGAAAAAACGAGATCAAGAAGCTCACCGTCGAACAGAGCCTCGAAACGATCAGAAACAGAGTCGATCAGTTCGGCGTCACCGAACCGGAAATCATTCCCCAGGGAGAAGACCGCATCGTCGTCCAGCTCCCGGGGATAAAAGACGCGATGAGGGCGAAAAACCTCATCGGGAAAACGGCCCTCCTGGAATTCAAACTCGTCAATGAAGAGTACCCTCTTGCGGAAGCCGTGAAGGGAAACGTCCCTGAAGGAAGTGTCGTTGCGTACGAAACCCGTCTGGACAGACAAACGGGAAGGAGGGTGAGCACACCCATTTTGCTCAAAAATCGAACACTCCTCACGGGTGGTTATCTCGAGAGTGCCCAGGTAAAGATCAGTGACCGGTTTGGCGAACCGTACGTTGCGATCAAATTCAATGCCCAGGGTGCGAGAGACTTCGACAGGATAACCGGAGAAAACGTGAAAAAGCGCCTGGCCATCGTGCTTGACGGCACGGTACATTCAGCCCCGGTGATACAGGAGAGGATCTCCGGAGGCGAAGCCCAGATAACCGGAACATTTACCATGGACGAAGCCAAGGATCTGGCGATCGTCCTCAGGGCGGGGGCACTGCCCGCACCGGTCAATTTCCTCGAGGAAAGAACGGTTGGCCCTTCTCTGGGACAGGATTCAATTGATAAGGGATTATGGTCGACCATCATAGGTGGCATCCTGGTGATGCTTTTTATGATCATCTATTACCGACTTTCCGGCGTCGTTGCGAATGTGGCCCTGATAATGAACATGATCATCATTCTAGGAGCCCTCGCGGCATTCAAGGCCACGCTTACTCTTCCCGGTATTGCCGGTATTGTCCTGACCATAGGAATGGCAGTCGATGCAAACGTCCTTATTTTTGAGAGGATCAGGGAAGAGATACGCTCGGGCAAAACACCGCGAGCTGCGATCGAAACGGGATACTCAAAGGCGTTTCTCACCATCCTGGACTCCAATGTAACCACACTGATCGCAGCACTGTTTCTCTTTGGATTCGGAACGGGACCGGTAAAGGGCTTCGCCGTGACCCTGAGCATCGGCATCATAACCAGTATGTTCACTGCCATATTCGTCACCCGGATCATCTTCGACTATTTCGTATGGAACAGAAAAATTAAAACGGTGAGTGTCTAACATTGAATAAAACCATACGACGAAACCAAAGCGTCTCCGCACAATACCCCTTGGGTCTTAAGCCGTTAAGGAGAAACTCATGGAACTCATAAAACCAGGGATCAACATCGATTTTGTTGGTAAAATGAAAATAGCATTCTTTTGCTCTCTCGCCATGATCATTATCAGCATCATCTCAGTAATCTGGCACGGGGGACTCAATTACGGTATAGACTTCGCCGGCGGTACTCTCGTACAGATCAAATTTCAGAATGAGCCTCTGATAGACTCAATCAGAAGCGCCTTTAAAACAATAGGCCTCGAAAACAGCATCATCCAGTCGTTCGGATCCCAGGAAGTTGTTGTCAGAACGGCTGAATCCCCCTCTGATCCCAAAGGGTTGTCGACCAGGATGGGAGATGCTCTTGAAGCCGCCTACGGCAAAGGCTCCTTTGAGATTCGAAGAGTTGAAGTTGTCGGACCCAAAGTTGGTGTTGATCTGACAAGGAAGGCAATCTTTGCCATAGTGTTTTCATGGATAGGAATGCTCATCTACATTGGATGGAGATTTGAGTTCCGCTATGCCCTCGGGGGTATTCTGGCGCTGGTTCATGACGTGATTATCACTGTCGGCGTGTTCTCTCTCCTCAATAAGGAATTTGATCTTACGATCGTTGCCGCGCTGCTTACCATCATTGGTTACTCCATTAACGACACGATCGTCATATTCGACAGGATAAGAGAAAATGCGAGAAAGAACATCAGACAGAACCTGGGAGAGGTCATTAACGCAAGCGTTAACCAAACCCTGAGCAGGACCATCCTGATCAGCTTTACCGTTTTTATCGTCGTTGTTGTGCTCTTCTTTTTCGGCGGAGCCGTAATCCATGACTTCGCATTTGCACTTATTATCGGGGTAGTCGTGGGTACATACTCCTCAATATTCATTGCGAGCCCCATTGTGCTCGCGTTTGAAAAAATCAAACCATCCCATTTAAAAAGGAAAAGGTAAGTTGTCCCCCCTCGAAATAATAGGATTAACCCTCTTCATTCTTATACTCTTTGCGGGCATTTTTTCCACGCTCTTTGGAATACCGGGAACGATTATTATCCTTTTAGACGTGATTCTCTATGCCATGATCACCGGATTTGAAAAAATCGGTATCAAACTCATTATCGTGCTCATCGTGCTCTCCGTGCTCGCAGAAGCTATTGACTTCGCCCTGGGTATGATGGGAGCAGCAAAGTTCGGGGCATCCCCCAAAGGCGTCTGGGCATCTGTAATCGGGGGAGTCATCGGCGCGGTGGTGATGACCCCGACACTTTTTGGTCTCGGTACGGTAATGGGTATGTTTCTCGGTGGTTTTACGGCCGTACTGATTGTTGAACTAATCCATCAGAGGCAGTTGAAACCCGCCCTCAGGGCAGGCTACGGTGCTTTCCTGGGAAGGTTTGGTGGAATATTCGTAAAGGGATTTTTTTCCCTCATAATGATCATTCTCACGTTAACGAACATCTACTCATGAAAGAACAGAACGCACCCAAAACAAAATCCAAAATTCAGGAGTATGCAGAAGCGATCATTATCGCCATACTGATTGCCCTCTTCATCAGGACATTTATCATCCAGGCCTTCAAAATACCTTCCGGATCAATGAAGCCGACTTTCGAGATCGGAGACCATATACTGGTAAATAAATTCATCTACGGCGTGAAGATACCCTACCTGCGCAAGACCATTATCTCGATCAATGAACCACACAGGGGAGATATAGTGGTATTTATTTACCCGGAGGATAAATCAAAGGATTTCATCAAACGTGTTATCGGAGTCGGTGGGGATACCATTGAAATAAGGAACAAGAAGCTGTTCCTCAACGGCCTGCCTTACAACGATCCTCACGGTATCTACACTGATGATTTCGTGATTCCCGGTTCCATACAGCCCCGTGACAACTTTGGGCCGGTCACGGTTCGTCCCGGAGCACTTTTCGTGATGGGTGACAACAGAGACCAGAGTTATGACAGCAGGTTCTGGGGATTTGTCGATTTGAAAGATGTCCTGGGAAAGGCTTTTATCATTTACTGGTCATGGGACGGGGAAAATCATTCAGTGAGATGGAATAGGTTCGGACAGGTTCCCCGATAGCAAACCCTCTCACCAAAAATCAACACGACAATCTACACGAACGAAGTAACGACCATTGCCAGCGACAAAAAGATCAAGATTAACACCGTCAGCCAGGAGATTATGTTCAGTATCCTTCCGTTCGTGTAGTTCCCCATGATACGCCTGTCATTGACAAGAACCAGCATGAATACCAGAACAAACGGAAGGAGCACGCCGTTGATCACCTGTGAGTAATACATGATGGGAATCAACGGCACATCCGGCAGGAGAATAATCCCTGCCCCCAGAAATATCATGAGAAAATACATACCATAAAACTGTGGCGCCTCGGTGAACTTACGATCGACACTGGATTCCCATCCAAAGGCTTCACAGATCGTGTAGGCCGTCGAAAGAGGGAGGATGGAGGCAGCAAAAAGAGAGGCATTCAACAGACCAAAAGCGAAAAGCCACGAACAGTACTTTCCCGCCAGCGGTTCCAGGGCGAGTGCCGCATCTCTGGCACTCTCTATTCTGATCCCGTTCTGAAAGAGGGTAACGGCACACAGCATGATGATAAAAAACGCAACAATGTTTACGGCGAAGGAACCAAGGATCACGTCGAGACGGGCATATTTATAGTCACCGGACTTGAGACCTTTATCGACAACAGATGACTGGAGATAGAACTGCATCCACGGCGCGATGGTGGTACCCACGACACCCACCGTCATGGTAATAAAACCGGGTTCCATGCGGAATTCAGGGGTAATAAGTGCAGTACCAACTTGCCCCCAGTCAGGCCGCCCCATAAATCCGGAGATAATGTAGGAGAGATAAAACAGGCAGGCAACGAGGAATGCCTTCTCCACGGATTTATAACTTCCCTTGACAACAAGCCACCACACAAAAAGAGCGCTCACAGGAACGGAAATATATTTACTTACCCCGAAAATCTCCATACTTGCCGCGACACCGGCAAATTCGGCGATGGTGTTTCCCAGATTGGCCAGAAATAAAAAGAGCATCAGGCAAAAGGTTACCCGCGCCCCGAAACGCTCACGGATGAGATCGGATAACCCCTTGCCGGAAACGACACCCATACGGGCACACATCTCCTGAATAATAATCAGTAACAGGGTAATGGGAATTAATGTCCAGAGGAGAGAAAGACCATACTCTGCACCGGCCAGCGAGTAGGTGGTGATACCACCGGCATCATTATCGACATTTGAGGTAATGATACCCGGACCGATAAGCGCAAAAAAGAGACCAAGAGATCTCCAGGACTTCTTCCAGGAGCGCAGGGAAAAAGTATTTCTAAGCACGGTGCGGAACGAGCTTCTCGATACCTTGTCAGCCATGACGATTTATCACCATCTTCTTCCATCGACTTATTTCCCCAGTTCAGGAGCAACTATCTCCAAGAGATTTTTGAACATGATCACTCCCTTCATCCTGTTGCTTCTATCGACAACCGGCAAGGCCATAATACCGTACTTCGCAAAATGCTCCGCAATCGTATCCTTGTGTTCGTCGAGAGATACGGAAACAACCCTGGTGTCCATCAATTCGGAAAGAGGAGTTTCGGGTAACGCTACCAGAAGTTCACGGAGGCTCAGCATCCCCATGAGACGTTCCCTGTCATCGACAACATACAGGTAATACACGAAATCCATATCCTCCGCTTCCTTACGGATAACATCCAGGGCTTCTCCCGCTGTTACCGAAGGCGTAAACGACAAAAAAGACGTGGTCATGAGCCCTCCGGCCTCCTCTTCTGGATGAGACAGCAGCTCCTTCACGTCTTCCGCAATTTCCTTCTCCATTTCCATAAGAATATCATCGGCCTTATCTTTGGGAAGATCCCCGAGCAGATCTGCCGCTTCGCTGAGTGACATCTCTTCGATGATATCGGAAGCCTTCTCAACTTCCATTTCCTCAATCAAGCTTACCTGAACCTTCGGGTCTGTTTCCTCAAGGGTCTCGGCGGCGGTTTCCACATCCAGAGCCTTAAATATGACGGTTCTCCTGTGAATGTCCAGATCCTCTATGATATCGGCAAGATCCGCAGGACGCAGCATGGCAAGT
>VGTB01000029.1 GCA_016874835.1 Deltaproteobacteria bacterium
TCATGCAACGAACGGCTTGCACCCCACATAATCCTTGACGAAAGCACAAAAGTATGAGAACTTAAACACAACCTAACACATGAACATCAATAAGAAAATCAGATTATAGTACGTATAGCTTCCTGAAAGAGAGCATCCGGTAATTTTGACGAACATCCACCCTTTCGAATGGTAATCCTTATTGACTGAAATTTTGATTACTCATCATCAATGCCGTATACAACCTGACAAGTCGAAATAGTGACCTGAGAACGCAGCGCATCCCGAGCTCCAAAGGGGATTAATTTAACCCATGCGCTGCTTTGAATTCGCGAACGTTTTCAATCTCCAGAGGCAGAGCAAGCCAAGAAGGAAGAGCAGCAGGTATAGTTGTAAAATATCGAGTGGCTGTAGCAGGATAGTCCCGGCCAAAATCGTTATGGGATAAAGAAGGATACATGTAATCATGCGGGCCCAGGGGCGTTCCTGGATAAAACCGGCTAAAGTCGGGCTATTCCGGTAATAGAAGCCGACAAAGGCACGACCCAATGGATTTTCCATGAGCCATTTATCCCTGAAAATCCTCATGGTAGTAACCCGCTCTGCGAACGGGGACCCGAAGGCGGCGGTGGCTATGAAACAATCTTCTGAAGTATTCTGTACCCTCTGCACCTCTTGTGCCCCCTGTCCCTCGTCGCGGATGAGCAAACCCGGCACTTCTCTTGAACCTCCGCCGATATTGCCACTGAGCTGCTTCATCCTGACCGGAATTCTCGCAGTATCGCCCGTAAAATCAGTGACGACATAGGTCACGTTCCAGAATTCGTTGGCTACGGTCTTTAACTTGAAGGTAAGCGCGTTATTCTTGAATGCAATATCAGAAATCGTTTTATAACTCGTCCCTCCAAAAAAGCTTTGGGGCGGGGAACTGGCGGTCAGTCTGCCGTCTTCTATCGCAAAGGTGATACGGGGCGTGAATTCAAGTATCTTCCCGTCTTGCCCAGTCAAATAATACGATCCCACCACTTTTTCCGCCTTCAGCAGTTTCTGCAGCCACTCGCATCCTTTCTTGTAGCCCATCTTGCAGGCCTTATCCAAATCGGCATCAGCTTTATCCATGTCTTCCGCTAGGGCATAGGCCAGTCCTCGGAGGTAATAGAAATGGGCATTGTTAGGGACTAAAGCGATAGCCTGATCCATATCCCGGATGGCCAGTTCGTATTGCCCCTTCTGACCATAGGCGACGGCCCTGTTTTGATAGGATACTGCCTGCCAGAAGCCTTTCGCCTCGATCGCCCGTGTGTATTCCTCCACCGCCCGATCGAACTGCTTCATAGCGGCGTAGGTGACTCCCCGGCCGAGGTATCCCAGTTCGCTTTCGGGATCGAAAGCCACGGCCTTGCTGAAGGACTCCAAAGCCTTCAAGTACTGATTGGATGAAAAATCCACGATCCCCTGCGCCCAGAAGGCTGCGTGTGTGTCCGGTTTAAGGATGGTCACTCTCTTGAAATCCTCGACGGCCCGATCCATTAGCTGTTTGTCGTCCTGATGCAGTCCCTTATTGTAGTACGCGATCCCGCGCCTTTCGTATGCCTCGGCATAATTGGGACTTAGGGCAATCGCACTCGTATATGACTCGATGGCCCTATCATGCTCGTAATTCAGGTTGTAAATGGACCCTTTCTCAAACCACTCGTTGGCCTGAAACGACCGCTCGTCGCTTTCGATCAGGGCCTCGATATTTTTCTTGTCCTTTTTATTCCGCGCAGTGCGTAGCCGTTTCTTCAGGACAGCTATTTCCTTGCGGCTCTTCTCGTATTCCTTCTGTATCCTCCTGTAGTCCTCGACAACAAACTTTTCCTTAACTCGGGCCGCCATATTCTCCATTTTTTCTGGGTTGACCATGGCTTCGATTTTCACCCAGAAACGGAACCCGTCGCCGACAATCGTTCTTTTCTTCTCCAGAATGGTGACTTGCATGAGACCGGAAGCAATGACCTTCACCTCGTCCTCGGTCAATTCATAATTTTTTGTTCTGGAATAGCTCTCAACGTAAGTGCCTGCCTGTTCAAGCGCCGTTCGCTTGGCGTTCAGCAGGGCCCTGCTCTCCGCGACAGTGGGTGTTTCGCCGTCTCCCATGTTGTAGGAACCTTCGGAAATGATTAACCTCGTCTCCGCAAAGGAGAAAACGGGAACGAGAAGCAGAATGGAAGCAATACGCAGATATTTCATCATCCTTACTATCGAAAAAACCCCGTTCTCTTCTAAGATACGGGGTTTCAGTGATCCTTTCATAACAGCCCTCTTTTAAAAGGGTTTAGGAATTAGAGAAGACATCTATAGTTTCATGCAGATATCGAATATTATCTTAATACATAAAAGTCAAGATAAATAGGCATGTTGATTGTCTCATTTATACCCCGCCTCATTCATCAAAACTCTCTGGACTTCCTTGTCCTCTATCCCCAAGTGACCTGTCGCCCCAAAAACGGTCCCGGTTTTAAGTTAGGATTGTAGAATAATTCTGGATCATATTTGAGGGGGTCGGGGTAGGTCGGAAGAGAGGGTAAATTATCGCTCACTTTCAATCTGTAATCTGGACTCCCAGCAAAAAAATTCCGCTGAACAGTGGTAGGTGACATAGAGAGCGGGGACTATCAGAAGTATCGGATGTGCAGTCAGCATCTCGTTTGGAAAATAGGGCGCTGTCCCTAGTTTCCTTCGTTCCTAGTTTCCTTCGTTTCAGCCTTTGCGCTTCAGTCTCTCGGCCACGCTCAAAACAGTATTTGCGTAAATGTGACTTGGGTTGTATGCCATAATGACCCGGTACTGTCTTTTCCTGCTCATCCGGCATTTCCAGCCATGAGCGCGCAGATAACTTGCGACACTGTACAGAGCATCACGTTCCGAAAAAACATCGATGTGACCATCTTGATCGGCATCCACACCGTAGGCGGAGATTTTCGACGGCATAAACTGACAGATTCCGATGGCACCGTATATCGAGCCGGGGATGCCGAGCGGGTCCATACCTCTTTCAGATGCATATCTGATTAGCGCCTTGAGTTCATCATACGCCCAGTCCGCCTTTTGACGGCAACGCCTTCTTGCAAACTCTTCATTCTCCGGGGTTATGAGACCGGGGAACAGATGGGGGCGTATCACCTCTAAATCCGAACACAACGCCATACTCGCCAGGGAGTTGAAGGCTTCTCTCTTACCCAATACCCGGCCAAGTTCGGTTTCCACAAGCACGATCGAAACGACTATCTCTTTAGGAACACAATACTCCTTCGCAATGCGTTGCAACACGTCTCTGTTCCTCTCCGCATATGCATAAGCCTCTTCAATCACTCCCGGCTGAAGAAATCGGTCATACATACGTTTACGCTTTCGGGTTACAATATCCCCGGGCTTCCTGTATCTGTTGTTTATGAGAGCGGTGAGTTTGCTTGTCATCACCTCCGGGTCAAATCGCACTCCCGGCTTTTCAAAGAGCATCCTGATCTCCCGCTCATCAAATCTGTCCGCGATGAGACGTTCGATGAGTGGCGTCCAATCTGCGTAGCCAGGCACCGGGAAAAGTAACAAGGCTGAACACAAGGCCATTACCAGACCCTTGCAAGATAGAGAAAAAACAGAGTATCGTTCCACAAGGGACACCTTTCAGCGATGGATTTTTTTATAACGAACAATCGCCGACGGATTCCTTTTCCGCGGCATCGTGAAAGCTTGAAGTCCTGGGAAAATGGATATACCATTCATTATGATCATCTCAAAATGAGGCAATCCCACACTCCCAGTCAAAGGGAATATCAGGTAAACGGTGCCCGTTCGTAAATCAGGTCAATACGTGAGCACTTTATCTGGCATTATTTCTACAGGATGCGAACATCCAGGTGGTACAATAGGAGGGAATATACGTATTGAAAAATTTTACCTCGGAGAAATGTCTATTCAGAATCTTTCGCACAACGCGGAATGTGTCCCGATCCAATATGGAACAGCATTGAGAAGTAACCATCCCGCCTTCTTTCAAATCCCCCTTCATCTTCACGAAGAGCTGATCCAGATAGACCTCCCAGTCCATGGTAATATAAGATTCGGGATGCATGGTCAGATCGTAAATGATGGCGTCGAAATGATGGGAGCCATCCAGGAAATCAATGACGTCACAGTTGAAGACCTCCACGCGGGGATCATCAAAAGCATTATGGCATATTTCCTGGAGGTACGTTTTCGCTACTGAGACCACGTCCTCATCGATATCAATAAGGGCGACCCTGCCCGGATTATGCTTCAAGATTTCGTAGAGAACGCCCCCATCTCCACCCCCCAGTATCGCCACATAATCAAGAGAAACTCCTGACTCCACAAGGGGCCTTACAATACTCTCGTTATAGAATTTGGCATCTGCTTCGGCTACCTGCAGATCATTATCGAGAAAGAGCATCTTCCCGAAACTCTGATTTTCAATAACTCTTATGTCCTGGTATTTCGATTTTTGGGAAAATACTTCCGTCTCAATGTGATACCGGACGTCAAAACCGATAGCACTGTTATCATCGGTAATCCAGTTCGTGGTCACCACATCAATGGGATTGCCTCTGGACATTTCCACAATTCTTGTCGTGCCCGGACGCATTTTCTCCTGCAGGAAGAGAAGTAATTTTCGCGTTGCCTGGCTGCTTCGTGAACAGGTAAATATATCCAGTGACACATGGCGTGCTTCAGGGTAGGTATGAACGGCAACGTGGGATTCACTGATTACCGCAATGGATGTGATCCCTATGGGTTCGTAGCAGTGGCTGCTCAAACTGACCATTGTGAGATTACAGGCAGCAATTCCCTCACGCAAGATCCTTTCGATTACGCTATGATCGTTGAGAATATCCCTTGAACAATTGAAGAATTCTGCAAGGATTTGAGTTCCCATCGGTTTCATGGCAACCACCCCTGTAGTTTTTAGACTGGACGAAATTGGCCGGAACTGCTGTTTCAGATCACAGAGAATGAACTCAAGTAATTGTTTTCGCTGAGAACTATTTTTTTTCGGGGTGAGTATAGGCGAAATGCACCCGTGTGTCAAGAAAAAGGATGAGAAAAAGGATGAGAAAAAATATGATTTCCTTGATTTATTTTCTCTGTGAACAAAATCACCGGATCTTCGCACCGATAATCGGATCTTCGGCAAAAGAAAGCAGTGTGAGCCCCTTCCCGGTGTCCGCTGCCAGCAGCATGCCGTGAGAATCAATACCCATGAGTTTTGCAGGCTTCAGGTTTGCGACAACAACAATCTTCTTGCCGATGAGGTCCTTCGGTGTATAATCCTTGGCAATACCGGCGACAATCGTTCTCTCCTCTCCGATGTCGATTTTCAGTTTCAGAAGCTTGTTTGAGTTGGGAACAGTCTCTGCATCAATGATTCTGGCAACCCGAATATCAACCTTGTCGAAATCTCCATATTCGATTGCCGGTTTCACAGGCTCAACGAGATTCCTCTTGGCGTCTGCTTTTTCTGCTTCCTTCTCGTACTTCACCCTGGGAAACAGTGCATCTTCCACCGCGATACGATTACCCGGAATGAGACAACCCCAACGGCGGATGTTTTCATAATCCTGAACGGATGTGTTTTCGACACCCAGCTGGTTCATTATCCGCTGCGCCGATCCCGGCATAAAAGGTGAAACGAGAACCGCAATGATGCGGAGCGATTCAAGAAGATTATAGATAACCGTATCCAGCCTCGGCCTATTTACAGGATCCTTCGCAAGTTTCCACGGCTCCTGCTCGACGATATACTTGTTTGTCACGTTGATAAAATCCCAGATGGTGATCAAGGCCTTATGGAGGGCAAGTTCATGAAAACAGCTTTCCACATCCGCTATGGTCTTGCCGCCGGACTCAATCAGGACTCCATCACCATCTGATGGTGACGTGCTTTCCGGGACCTTCCCTTCACAGTACTTCACTGCCATCGTGATCGTCCTGCTCACCAGATTACCCAGATCATTCGCCAGATCCGAGTTCAACCTCTGGACAAAACTCTCCTCGCTGAAATTAGAGTCAAGGCCAAAAACCATTTCCCGGAGAAGAAAATAACGGAAAGGATCAAGACCGTATTTATCCTTCAGTTCCAGAGGTTTAATCACATTGCCCAAGCTTTTTGACATTTTGCTCTGGTCGACAACCCAGTAACCATGCACATTCAAATGCCTGAACGGTTCGATACCGGCAGCTTTCAGCATGGTAGGCCAGTAAATACCGTGGGGCTTCAGGATATCCTTCGCAATGAGGTGCTGGGCTCCTGGCCAGAAGACGCGGTAATCTTCTCTGTCCGGATATCCCAGAGCGGTGATGTAATTGATGAGCGCATCAAACCAGACATAGGTGACATAATTATCATCAAAGGGAAGCGTGATCCCCCAGCTCAACCTGCTTTTCGGTCTCGATATGCATAAATCTTCAAGAGGATCCCGTAAAAAAGCGAGCACCTCATTCTTGTATCTTTCCGGCCTTATGAAATCAGGATTCTCATGTATATGTTGAATGAGCCAGTCCTGATACTTACTCATTCTGAAAAAGTAATTATTTTCCTCACGATACACCGGAGCCGTCTGATGATCGGGGCACAATCCATCAACAAGTTCCTTTTCCACATAGAACCGCTCACAGCCGATACAATAATACCCTTCATACTTCCCGAAATAGATATCCCCGGCGTCATGGACCTTCTGAAGAATGAGACGGACCGTCTCAACATGATTAGTATCAGTTGTCCTGATAAAATAGTCGTTCGTGACGGCAAGTTCCGGCCATAGATTCCTGAACTGCGCACTGATTCGATCCGCAAAATCCTTGGGAGAAGTATTCGCTTCGGTGGCCGCCTCAACAATCTTATCGCCATGCTCGTCCGTGCCGGTCAGGAAAAATGTCCTGTAGCCGGACAGGCGATAATGCCTGGCCAGAACATCCGCAACGATCGTAGTATACGCATGGCCTATATGAGGCGGAGCATTTACATAATATATCGGCGTCGTCACGAAGTACACCTTATCCACGATAATTACCCTCTCTGCGGAAACACACTGATCAATGACATTCCGGCCATGACGGAGACCCTGTCGCAGAACTATTCATCCTTAATACTGACGGTTATTTCCTTCCCGGTTTCCAGTTCCACGACAACCTCCCTCTTGAGAATATTCTGCCTGATTACCTTACCGTGTCCCTCATCAGTCTGGATGGATTTGCCGCACTTCGGTATGCTTTTTTTCATATCCTGATACACGTCGAATTCAAAAGCCAGACAGCACATGAGCCTGCCGCAGAGTCCTGAAATCTTCTCCGGGTTCAGAGAAACATTCTGCTCCTTTGCCATCTTGACGGAAACACGATCAAGATTATGAATCAAACTGGCACAGCATACTTCTCTCCCGCATATACCAAGACCTCGCACCATGCGGGTTTCCTGTCTCGCTCCAATCTGTCTCAGCTCGATTCTTGTCTTGAACCTCTGAACAAGATCCTTTATGAGTTCCCTGAAATCGACCCGATTTTCAGCAGTAAAGTAGAATACTATCTTGCTCTTGTCAAAGAGGCTCTCTACATCAATCAGTTTCATGAGAAGTTGTCTCTCACGAATCCGCTCCAGACAAAACAGGCGCGCCTCTTGCTCCAGCACCTCGTTGTCGCTCCTGACCTTCAGATCTTCCTCAGTAGCTTTGCGAACAACGTTCTTGAGACCGATCGGCAGCTTGTAAATGGGAACAGACTTCACATCAGTAACGATCACTCCCATTGCCAAACCGTTTTCTGTATTGACAATCACCAGATCATTCTTCTGCAATGGAATTTCGTTTGCGTCGAAGCTGTATATTTTCCCATCTTTTCTGAATTTTACACCGACAATATTTTTCAGAACGGAAACTCCCTTGTCACTTTTTTCTGTGGAAACGGTACATTCCTCTCAACGTAAAAAATCAACTCTTCCAGTACCTGTTGAGTCTAAACACCATCATTTCCAAAGTCAACTGCTTATTCGCATTTCTCTCGATCGCGCTGCACGCCCGGCTCACAGAACTTATACAATTCAAAATATCTTTCCCCGATCTGCTCTGAGCAACAGATTGTACGACATCAAACCGGTCCCTGTTGACAAGAAGGTCTTTATTGCCGGTTTCCTTATACACCAGCGCATCTCTATAACCGGTCGTTAACACCCCAAGCATCTTCATAATACTTCCCCTGTCCTGCCCGAAACTGCTGATGAACGATAACAGCATGAGGGGATCTTTCATGTGCCCTTCCTCCATCGTTTCCAGGATTTCTCTCCTCCGGGTCAAAAAGGCCTCTTCATGCAGCTCCAGCGCACTTCCGATACTTCCCCCTGATGACGATGCGAGTAAATACGATGATTCCGGATCCAGCGACAATCTTTCCTGTAAAAACGAGATAACCGCTTCCCTCCTCAGAGGGGCGAACCGCACTTGCTGGCACCGGGAAAGGATCGTCATGGGAAGCTGAGAGGGACGTGAGGTGATGAGAATCAGCACATTGGACGCTGACGGTTCCTCAAGGGTCTTCAAAAGTGCATTGGCTGATACATTGTTCATCCGGTCGGCATCCACCATGATGAAAACCCGCTTACCCCCTTCAAAGGGTGCGAATGTCATCTGCTCCTGAATCTCCCTTATCTCCTTAACCTGTATGAATTGACCTTCAGCCTTTACGGTAATGACGTCCGGATGATTGTTACGATCCGCCTTTCGACAGGACAGGCACCTGCCACAGGCATCGAAGTCGCTTTTACCTTCCCTGCAATTCAGTGCTTTTGCAAAAACCTCCGCTACCGTTCTTTTCCCGATACCCTTCATGCCGAAGAAAAGGTATGCATGGGAAACCCGGCCTGCCGCTATTGCATTGCGAAGAACGCCTATCTGTCTCTCATGACCGTAAATATCTTTGAAAGTCATCGAAGGCATCCTCAATCAGCCGGTATGAAAGGTTTTGTGTTCAGAGATTCTTGCTCACGAGTGTTTCAAGATGGCGGCATACGTCGAGATGGATGGTTTCAATGTCCCTTGACGCGTCGATTACCCTGAATCTTTCCGGATTACGCTCTGCGAGGAAAAGATAGCCCTCCCTGACCTTCCGGTGAAATTCCAGATCTTCCTGCTCGAACACATCTTCTGCAGCGATCAGGTTCAGTGCGAGCTGCTCTGTATTCATCATCCCGCTGGAATCCCTGAGCCTGGATACTCTCTCTCTTGCTCTCCTGAGTCCGTCTTCCACGGGAAGATCAAAGAGAAAGGTCAGACACGGTTTCAAGCCGGCCGACGAAAAAAGATTGAGCTTCTCTATGAAGTCAAGATCCAACCCTCTGCCGAAACCCTGGTACGCGAATGTTGCATCAGAGAACCTGTCGCACAAGATCACTTTGCCTTCTCTCAGACCAGGAAGTATTACCTCTCTGACATGCTGAGCCCTCGCGGCGGAAAAGAGAAGAAGTTCCGCTTCCGCGTACATCTTGTAGTCTTTTTCATAGGGATCCTCATTCAGCAGCATTTCCCTGACCCTTTTCCCCACAGATGTGCCCCCCGGTTCTACGGTAAGGAGAAAAGGAACATGATGATGCTTCAAATAGTCAGCCGCCCTTTTGACCTGGGTGGTCTTGCCGCACCCCTCGATACCTTCGAAGGTAATGAATAATCCCGACGCACTCATGATCTTTTCCTGAAAAAACAGAAGAGGGGGAGACTCCTTGCTCCTCAAAAGAGTAAGCGTCTTCCCCCCCAATTACTCAACAGGTGCAGAATTCGTTTTATTTTTCATCTCCTGGTTTTATCGCTTCCACAGGACACTGCTCAGCACAGGTCCCACAATCAGTACAGAGTTTAGGATCAATAACATATTTTTCTTCTCCCTCGCTGATTGCCTCAGCAGGACATTCACTTTCACACGCACCACAAGCAATACATTCATCTGTAATTACGTACGCCATTTCACCTTCTCCTTATTTTTTAATTATTTTACAAGACTTTTAAAAGTGCGACCTTTTTCTTCGCACTCTATAGAGGGTAGTTTCGAGACAGCAATTATGTCACCGAGACAACTTCTTTTACACCGGGAACCTCTCTCTGCAGATATTTCTGAATACCCATCTTCAGCGTCATCTGCGACATAGGACACCCATGACAGGCACCTAACAGTTTTACTTTCACGATACCATCTTCAGTTACATCAACCAGAGTCACATCGCCTCCGTCAGCCTGAAGATTCGGTCTTATGCGCTCAATCGCTTTGCTTACGCTTTCCTTCATTATACAACCTCCGCATTATGCAATGATAAGGCAAACGGCACAATTTCCGACAAATGCCTTTAGTCTACTCAAGTACTCCTCACGTCAATGGGGCATTTCATTGATCATTTTCTTGACAAGATCTTTTGCCACATCGGGAAGTTTCGGTTTGAGAAGCATGTAATCTTCTACTTCATGGTGACTCGCCTTCCAGAGCATCTTCCCGGAAGCGGCGTCAACCATCTTGATGCCTATGCCAACCTTCGCTACCTTCTTCTCGTTCTCTCTCGTGTAATTCCAGTAGTCCACATTCACCACTAAAAAAGCATCAACCTGAGAAAGCTCACCGATCTTTTTGCTGAGCTCAGGGTCGGAAAAGTTCACCGTCTTGAGCTTGGAGATATAATCAAGCACCACTTTTCTCAACTCCTCGTTGGATTGAAGCTGGTTGGCTATCGTGTCAGCAGCTACCACATCGGTGAACCATTTTTTCTCCACCAGAACTCCCGCAATAACCTGATCAATCACATCCCTCGCTTCTTCGTACGTACCCACTTCAGCAGGGAGCACGCCAATTCTTTGGGGGTGAAAATCCTTCGCCTCCGGAGCCACCTGGGAATAGCGAAGTCCTCCTCCACAGTTAGCCACCGCAAACACGAGAAAGAGCACAAAAAGTACTATCCCCTTTTTACGTATCACTTCACCCCTCCTCCTTTCCCCGTGGGATCTCTCAAGAAAAATAAAACCACACCAGCGAGCATAACCCCGCTAAAATATAAGTGGTTTCGAGAATGCCTTCCTGAACAACACCGGAAAACGCCGACCTTCTACCATAAAGCATAAAATAAATCCATATAAAAAAACCGCACGCCAGAAGGGCAAAACTCAGGGAAGAAGTCCACCCGAAGGTGCCGGAAACGACTAAAAGGATACTTAACAGAACGAGTATCCCCATTAAAAGTATCTGGGTTCGTTCCTTTCCGATGAGAACCGGTATTGTTTCTCTCCCGATAAATTTGTCGTTCTGGATGTCAAGTACGTCAGACATGGCGGAACGGAGAAAGACTAAACCAAAGGTAAAAAGAAACGCCACCACCATGCCCGGGGTAATCGACACATCGATTTCAATCTGAGGCAAGACCGCAGCAACGACAGCCCATGCCGTAGCCATCGAAATGTTTTTGGAACCGGGCAGGTCTTTCAATCTCTGGAAGCGCCACGTCTGCGGCAGTAACCGCGTATTGTAAAGTATGCCCAGGATAGAGATCAGAAAGAGCAAAATAAATGCATTTACACCTGTGAGAAATGCGGTCATGAGAGCCATGAGCACACAGATCAATGCCGTAAAGAGATACACCTTCTCATGTCTCCGGTATAATTCTTCCCGGAAGGAACCGATAATGGTACTGGTTTTCCTGTCGATGAGCCGATTGAGGGTATGCATGGCGTACACATAAAGAGACGTGGTAAAGATGTGTCGCGGATTCACATCAAGCCGTTGGAGGAGCATGCACGCATACGAAAGGCATCCGGCTCCTATGGCAGAATAGATGTCCGTTTGAATGGAGAATACCCACATCTTGAAAAGTGTTCTGATATTTCCTCTTCCTGTGCTCTGCCGGCGCGTGATACTGTCGACGACCCGCTCAATGATCCAGTTTGGTGTTGATGCACCGGCAGATACACCGATTTTCTCATACCGATCCATGGGTATGTTTTTCAATTCATCCGCCGTCTCAATATGAAAGGTGGGCTTCCCCTGAAGTTCTGAAATTGTAGCCAATCTCTTTGTATTCGCACTGTTCCTTCCACCAACAATGAACACGGCGTCCATTTCAACAGCCAGTCTTTTCACATCCTGTTGCCTCTTCTCTGTGGAGTCGCAGATGGTATCAAACACAACCATCTGAGGAAATTTTTCCTTTATCCTGTCTACAATATCAGCAAAATCCTCCGTGCTCTGTGTTGTCTGGGCAACTACACAAATCTTTTCCATGGGGGGTAATGCATCGACTTCCTCCAGACTGCCCACTACGATGCCGTTACCGTACGCATACCCCAGCAAGCCATTCACTTCCGGGTGATCACTGTCACCGATGATAAGAATGGTATAATCAAGCGCAGCATGTTTTTTGATGATCGCTTGAACATGAGCCACCCGGGGACATGTGGCATCGATAATCCTGATCCCCTTTTCCTTTATCTTTTTTCTCTCTTGAGGCGATATGCCGTGAGCCCTGATGATGAGAATGCTCCCCGCCTCACCGGCATCAATATCTTCGATATCACGTATGGGTGTGACCCCCCTCTTTTTCAGGAGTTCTATTGTCTGGGGGTTGTGTATCAGGGGGCCGTAGGTATATATGGTCTCCTTACCCTTATGCTGGGCAAGATCAAGGACCATGTCAACCGCCCTCTTGACGCCCATGCAGAATCCAGATGTTTCCGCGAGTTTGATCCCCATTCGTCCCCTTTTCCCTGTTATCGTGAACGACTTAAATGACCCGGAGTGCGTAAATAAATAAAGAATTCCCTGTTTCCTGCCGGTCCCGGAAGGGACGATTCACATACCCCGGAGGCAGAAAGTCCCAATCCCTCGCAAAACCCCTTGATCTCTCTTATCACTCTCTCATGAACATCGGGATCTTTCACCACCCCGTGTTTACCAACCTCCCGACGTCCCGCCTCGAACTGAGGTTTGATCAGGGCGAGGATAATGCAATCATTCCCTCCCATCACCCTGAGCACGGCAGGAATTACGAGCCTGAGAGAAATGAAGGATGTATCGATGGTAACCATATGAATCACATCCTTAATTCCCATACCGTCAAATTGCCGGATGTTTGTACGTTCCAGACAAACCACCCGGGGATCCGTTCTGAGCTTCCACGCAAGTTGTCCGTACCCGACATCAAGAGCGTACACCTTCTTCGCGCCATGCCGGAGAAGGCAGTCAGTAAATCCCCCTGTAGAGGCTCCCACATCGAGGATGACCATATCTCTCACATCAATGGCGAATGTCTTGAGCGCATCTCACAGTTTCAATCCTCCCCTGCTGACATACGGACTCTCCTCACCTTTTATTCTCACGTCAGCATCGATGGGGACAAGGGTACCCGCCTTGTCCATCCTGGTTTCTCCCATGACCACCGCTCCGGACATGATGAGAGCCTTTGCCCTCTCACGGGTCGGACAGATCTCCCGGTCAACCAAAAGTCTGTCCAGTCTCACTTTCTTGATTTTCACGTTTACGAGGCAATAACACTGAGTGTTGCTGCACCCCGGTCCATGATGGACCGTGCAGTGTGGATGATACCTTCTTCGTCAATCCCGTACATCTTTCTCAATTCACCCTGAGAGGCATGTTCGACAAACTCGTCCCCGATTCCGAGCCTTCTCACAACAACATCGTAAATGCCTCTCTTCTCAAACAGCTCCAGGACGGCACTGCCAAATCCACCCATCAGGACATTTTCCTCAACGGTGATAATTTTCTTCACATTTTTTGCCGTATCACACAGAAGCTGCTCATCGAGAGGTTTGACGAACCGGGCATTGATGACTCTGGCGGAGATACCATCGTCTCTCAACTTTCGGGCAGCAGCGATGGCGGGATAAACTGTTGATCCAATTGCAATGATCGCCAAATCGGCATCCCCGCCATGCACCACAACTTCACCTTTTCCAATTTCAAGACAGACGGGTTCATCATCGAGGTTCACCCCTATCCCGCTGCCCCGGGGATACCGTATCGAAACAGGCCCGCCACACTCGACAGCCGTTTTTATCATATGCTGGAGTTCATTTTCATCCTTGGGTGACATGACGATAATATTCGGAATGGAACGGAGATAAGAATAATCAAAAAGACCGTGATGTGTAGGGCCATCGGATCCCACAAACCCTCCCCGATCAAGTGCTAACACAACAGGAAGTTTCTGAAGACAGACATCATGAATGATCTGATCATATGCTCTCTGCATGAACGTTGAATAAATAGCCACAACAGGAATGAGAGACTCCGTGGCAAGTCCTGCTGCAAAGGTCACTCCATGCTGTTCTGCCATCCCCACGTCGTAAAAGCGCCCCGGGTACTCCCTGGCAAACTCATCAAGACCGGTCCCTTCACTCATGGCGGCCGTTATGGCAACTATCCGAGGGTTTTCCCGGGCAAGTTTCACAATCGTTTTCCCGAACATCTTCGTATACGACAGGCGCGCAGGATTGTCGGGGTGAGCTTCACCCGATTCAATCTTGAAGGGTGCAACGCCATGAAACTTCGACGGATCATCTTCGGCGAATTGATACCCCTTTCCTTTTCTCGTGATCACATGGACAAGGATCGGACCCCGCAAATCTTTCACGTTCTTAAAATTCTTGATAAGATAGTCGAGGCGGTGCCCTTCAAGGGGTCCGACATACGTGAACCCAAGCTCCTCAAAAAGGAGACCCGGCACAACCAACCCCTTCAGCGATTCTTCCAGCTGCTTCGTAAACTTGAACATCTGTTCGCCGATGGATGGTATGGATCTCAGGAAATTTTTGACCTCGGTTTTCAACTTGGTGACAGTCTGTCCCGTCATCACGCGGTTCAGATACGAGGACATCGCCCCCACGTTAGGTGAGATGCACATCTCATTATCATTCAACACGATAATGAGATTTTTATCGCGGTCTCCCGCCCAATTCAATGCCTCAAAGGCCATTCCCGCACAGATGGAACCGTCGCCGATTACCGCAATGATTTTGAAATCTCCTCCGGCAAGACATTTCGCCTCCGCGATTCCTGACGCCGCAGATATCGATGTACTGCTGTGCCCCGTATTGAATACATCATACAGGCTCTCCTCCCTCCGGGGGAATCCGCTGATACCTCCTTTTTTCCTGAGGGTGTGAAACAGGTCTTTTCGACCCGTGATGATTTTATGGGCATACGCCTGGTGTCCCACATCCCAGATGAGCTTGTCCCGAGGAGTATCAAACACGTAATGGATCGCAAGGGTTAATTCAACCGTTCCGAGAGACGAAGCCAAATGACCGCCATTTTTCGACACGGTTTTGATAATCGTTTCCCTGATCTCCTCGGCCAGGATGTGGAGTTCCGCCACGTCAAGTTTTCTGATATCTACGGGATAATTTATCTTTTCCAGAACACCGTGACTTCTGTCTCTGTTGCTCACCACGACCACCTCACGATCTCCGTTCCACTACAAACTCCGCAATCATCCGCAGCGGATCTGCTCTGTGATCAAAGTGCCTGATTGCCAGAAGAGCACTTTGCACAAGATCTTTCGCTTTTTGCCTGGACGCCTCGATACCCATCAACCCGGGGAACGTCACCTTACCTCTATCCGCATCGCTCCCCGTATCCTTCCCCATCATCTTCCTGTCACCTTCCACGTTCAGGATATCATCGGCAATCTGAAAGGCAAATCCTACATCCCCGGCATACGAAGAAAGGGCTTTGAGTTCATCCTCACCGGCACCGGACAGGAGAGCGCCAGCTTTTACAGAAGAAATAATCAATGCCCCCGTTTTCCGCGTATGAATATAGTACAGGGTATCAAGATCAACTCTCTTCCCCTCCGACTGGACATCCACTACCTGCCCCCCTACCATGCCGAAATACCCGGCAGCTCTGGCAATATCGTGAATCACCGTGAGCAGTTTTTCCGGGGGAACCGCTTCCATCAGATTGCGCTCAGACATCAGATGAAACGCTTCCGTGAGAAGGGCGTCACCCGCAAGAATCGCAATATTTTCCCCGAATACCTTGTGATTTGTGAGCCTCCCCCTCCTGTAATCATCGTTGTCAATCGCGGGGAGATCATCATGAATAAGGGAGTATGTATGGATCAGCTCCAGGGCGCAGGCCACAGGAAGGACCGTCTCGATGTTACCCCCCACCGCTTCCGCAGATGCGAGGCACAGGATTGGCCTTATTCGTTTTCCCCCGGCAAAGAGACTGTATCTCACCGCCATAAAAATGGATGGAGGGTATACATCCTCTCCCGGAAGAAATCTGTCAAGAGCCTCATCGACAATCCTTCTCCTCTCGCTCAAATATCCCCTCAACGCCTCATTCTGCCCCTCATTCATTCTTCTTCCACCTGAAACGGTTTGACAATCAGGTCTTCACCCTGTTTGAGAAGAATTTCCACGCGTCTCTCGGCCTCGTCCAGCTTCCGGGAACATAAACGGGCAAGTTTTATTCCTTCCTCAAAAGCCCTGAGAGATTCCTCCAGGCTCATATCTCCGGATTCCATTCTCTTCACTATCTCTTCTAACTTCCCCAGCGCCTCTTCAAACTTTTCCTTCGCCATGACTTCTTACTCCTGTTTTACCTCCGTTACTTTCGCGTGAAAGCTGCCTGACGAAACCTTGACATCCACCTTGCTATCCACAGTAACCGCCGCGGCGTTTTTCACAATGATCCCTTCAGGCAGCGTTCTGATAATCCCATAACCCCTCCTTAACACAGACAGAGGACTCAATGTATCGAGAACAGCGGCGCTCGTTTCCATGCGCATCCTGAGGCACCCAACGATAGTCTGCCATCCGGCTATCACACTCTTTCGGAGACTTTCAAGGGCTAATTGGCGATTCCGGATCTGCGAAATCGGGTTTGCGTGATGCAGGCGAATCTCAAGATTGAGAAGTTTCGGTCTCTGCATGGCCCGCACATGGTCAAGGCTCAGCCTTAACCTCTCCGTCCTGTCATCAACCAGAATGCGGAAATCGTGAATCGCTCTCCTGGGATCCCTCAGTCGACCTTTCAGGGATGTCACCTCCCCCTGAACCTTCTCCCTCATGCGGAGCATACAATTGATCAACCGCGACCGCAGCGTTTCCAATGAAGCAACGATCTCTTTTTTCACGGGCATGACCAACTCGGCCGCAGCCGAAGGCGTCGGGGCTCTGAGATCGGCCACAAAATCGGCAATCGTATAATCGATTTCATGACCTATGGCGGAAATCACAGGAATTAGGGAACGAAATATCTCCCGGGCGACACCTTCATCATTGAAGGAAGCAAGATCTTCCAGCGACCCTCCACCCCTCGCCAGGATGATGACGTCAATATTTCCCACCGCGTGCATATCTGCAATTGCCCTGATAATCTCGGGAGGCGCCTCCGGGCCCTGCACTCTCACGGGTGCAATGAGAATGTCCACAGAGGGAAATCGCCGCGCAGTAATATGAAGGATATCTCTGATAACCGCTCCCGTGGGGGATGTGATCACCCCAATCCTCTGGGGAAGAAACGGAATTCTCTTTTTATGAACAGGATCGAAAAGTCCTTCTGCCTGCAGGCGCGCTTTCAGTTGTTCGAAGGCCTTCTGAAGGGCGCCGAGGCCTTTTGGTTCGACGACCTCCACAATCAACTGGTACTCGCCCCGCGGATGATACACGCTCAATCTCCCACCGCAGATGACACTCATCCCCTCTTCAAGTTCGAACTGCATCGGACGGGCCCATGGAAACTGTCTCGCCACCGGGAGGGATCTGAAAATCACAGCCCTGATCTGGCTCTTTTCATCCTTGAGAATAAAGTATGCATGACCCGATGCGGGACGGCGGAGATTGGAAACCTCTCCCTCAACCCAGAGAGCATCGAAGCTTGCCTCCAGCAGGCGTTTGACATTCTCATTTAATTCCGTGACGGTGAAAATCTGCTTCATGAACAATGTCTCTTTTTTGAGGACTACCAGATATTAGACCCGATGACAAGACCGATTTTTCGAGCAACCCGCATCACGTGAACCGGGCGTTTTTCCTCTCCCATCCCGGATGCACCTCCACGAGATGAAGTCCCCTTGCTGCCGGGAAAGGTCGTAATTGACATTTTACCAACCATGGTTTAATAAACCCGAAACAACAGTACCGGATCTGTCGCGAGGAGGTTATGAAAAAGAGAGATTACCTGAAAACACCAGTTCGGCACATCGACATCACCTCTTTCAATGCAGAGGGTATCATTGATGCCATGAGGGGAATGTCCTTTTCAGCAAAAGACTTGGCTGTGGCCGCGGAGATCTACGACATGATGCTCACGGACAGGAACTGCGCCATCATTCTCACCATAGCCGGGAGCGCGAGTGCTGCCGGTTGCATGCAGATCTACACGGATCTCGCAAAATACAACATGGTGGATGTAATCGTTGCCACGGGTGCCGCGATCGTCGACATGGATTTCTTTGAAGCATTGGGATTCAGGCACTACCAGGGAACACCGCTTGTAAACGACCGGGAGTTAAGAAAGCTATATATTGACAGGATATACGATACCTTCATTGACGAAGAAGAACTTCAGATCTGCGATAGGACGATCACTGACATCGCCGATTCTCTGCCCCCGGGGCCTTATTCGTCACGGGAATTTATCCGTGAAATGGGACTTTTTTTGACCACACGGGCCGTCAAAAAGGATTCCCTGGTCCAGGTCGCTTATGAAAATGATATCCCCATCTTCTGTCCCGCCTTCTCCGACAGCAGTGCCGGTTTCGGCCTCGTTCTGCACCAGCACCGCAATCCCGATAACCACGTTTCTATCGATTCCGTGAAGGATTTTCGTGAGCTGACTATGATTAAGATCAAGACAAAGACAACGGGTCTCTTTATCATTGGCGGTGGCGTTCCCAAAAACTTCGCCCAGGATTCGGTTATCTGCGCCGAGATATTGGGGATGGAAGTCCCCATGCACAAATACGCCATACAGATTACCGTGGCGGATGTCAGGGACGGAGCCTGTTCCAGCTCCACTCTGAAAGAGGCCACATCATGGGGCAAGGTGGATATGGCCCATGAACAGATGGTATATGCCGAGGCCACCTCAGTGCTGCCGCTCCTGGCAAGCTACGCCTATCATGGAGGCAAGTGGAAGAAGAGGAAGAAGAGGCGGCTGGCAAAGATGTTCAAATAAAAAACAGGCAATCTTTCAGTACGTTACTGAAACATTGCCTGTTCCTGCTGTTATTCTGGTGGAGATGAGGGGGATCGAACCCCTGACCTCGGCATTGCGAACGCCGCGCTCTCCCAGTTGAGCTACATCCCCACATCTTTCACGGCTGTCTCTGCCGAACCCTCTCAAAGTGGCGGTAATATATATGATCCTCACAACCCATGTCAAGCTATAGTTACTCAATGGCTTTTCATCAATGGCTTTTCATCTTGACAAACATACGTCCTTTTCCTATACTCCGTGACGCGGAATAAAAATCCCATAAAAATCAGACAACAAAATTTATTTCTCCCGTAACGTCTTAAAATCGTAATTCCGGTCGCGAAAAGATCAGGCATGTAGCACCTTAACACGAAGCACCAATTACACTTTCAAAGGAGGCCTTTTTCATGGCAAAAATCGATGCCTTTTTTCAACTGATGAATGAACAGGGAGCGTCGGACCTGCACTTAGTCTCAGGCCAGCAGCCGGCCCTACGGATACGGGGCGATATGGAACGAATAAAATTCAATGTGCTGGAAAATGACGATCTCAAAGCGATGCTTTACGAAATTGCCCCGGAACACAAAATCAAGCAGTTTGAGGAAACAGGAGATGTGGACTTCGCGTATGAGATACCCAATCTCGCACGGTACCGCGCCAATTTCTTTCAGCAGAAATACGGTGTCGCAGCCGTATTCAGGGAAATTCCGAGCAAAATTATGAGCTGCCAGGAATTGGGTCTTCCTCCCGTCCTGCCCAAGCTGGCCACTCTCCCGCGAGGACTGGTCCTGGTAACGGGTCCTACGGGAAGTGGAAAATCAACAACCTTGGCTGCCATCATTGACGAAGCGAACCGCGCCAGAAAAGATCACATTATCACGATAGAAGACCCTATTGAATTCGTTCACGTGAGCAAGAGCTGTATTGTAAACCACAGGGAAGTGGGGCTTCACACCAAGACATTTACTTCGGCGTTGCGGGGAGCACTCCGTGAGGATCCTGATATTATTCTTGTCGGTGAGATGCGGGACCTGGAGACGATATCCCTGGCGTGCGAAGCGGCAAATACCGGGCACTTGGTTTTCGGTACACTTCATACCACCAGCGCCGCAAGGACCGTTGACAGGATTATCGAGGTTTTTCCCGCAGAAGAACAGATGCAGATCCGATCCTCTCTCGCTGACGGAATTCGAGCGGTGATCTCCCAGGTTCTCTTCAAGCGGATTGACAGGAAGGGACGCTGTGCAGCGCTGGAGATTATGATTGCCAACTCAGCGGTGAGAAACCTCATCCGTGAATCCAAAACCTTTCAGATTCCTTCCATGATTCAAACAGGAAAAAAATACGGGATGCAACTATTGGACGATGCCATTATGGATCTCGTTAACAAGGGATGGATTGGACCGGAAGACGCGTACATGAAAGCCAACGATAAAGGCAGATTCAGGCCCCTGTTGAAGTCTCCGCCTGCTGACTTTACCGAGGCCTGACGCGGGGAAGGAGATACGCAAAATGAGAAAACAGGAAATCGACTTTATTTTGAATAAAATGTTGGACTCACACAAAAACGTTTCTGACCTGAACCTGACCGTAGGGAGGCCATTCCAGGTGGAGAGTTCCGGGCAGCTGACTCCTGTGGAATTAGACCCGCCTTTCGCACAGTTAAGCCCTTTTCAAACCGAGGTATTTGCCCTGAACCTGGTCAATCAGGATCGCCGCCTCACGGAGATCCTCCTCAGTGAGGGGTCATGCGATTGTTCATACGAACTCCCGGGAAAGGCCCGTTTCCGGGTCAACATATTTTCGCAGCGGAGCAACTACTCCATCGTTCTCAGAAAACTGGAATCCAGAATTCCTACCTGCCAGGAATTGAACCTGCCCGAGGCCTTCCTCAAAATAGCCCAGGAAAAAAACGGGATAATCCTCGTCACCGGCGCTACGGGAAGCGGTAAATCCACATCGCTCGCGGCAGTGCTTAATGAAATCAATGAACAGAAATCTGTTCACGTTGTCACCCTTGAAGATCCGGTGGAATTTTCCCATCCTCATAAAAAATCAACATTTAACCAGAGGGAACTGGGCAATGACTTCGACTCTTTCGCCAGCGGACTTCGTGCCGCTCTCCGTCAGGCGCCGAAGGTAATCTTAGTCGGCGAAATGAGGGACAGGGAAACCGTTGAAATTGCCCTCAGTGCCGCGGAAACGGGACACCTGGTCTTGAGTACGCTCCACACCGTTGATGCAGGCCAGACCATA
>VGTB01000030.1 GCA_016874835.1 Deltaproteobacteria bacterium
CTCTGAAGAAGAGATCTCACCATCACACTGCACACTCAGCGCTTATTAATATACCAAATCCAGAGATAACAAATTGTCATCGCAAAGCGTAGCGACCTACTAGATTTAGGAATATGCTGACTGACAATCAGTACACCCCGATGCATTCTGAATACATCCGTTTGATTTCTCCGACCAAATAAAGGGATCCGGTCACGCATATCAGGTCATTTTTTTGTGCAATGGCAAGCGCCCTTTTCAAGGCATTATGCCCGTTCTCAACTATCTCCACTTCATTCCGGTACCGCCTTGCTGCTGACGCGACGTCCACGGCAGGCATTCCGCGGCTCGTATCCGGTCTGGTGATGAGCAGCCGGTCCGCAAGAGGGGCAAGCCTCTTCAACATCGATCCGTAGTCCTTATCGCTGAGAACACCAAAAATGAGAATCAGCCTCTCATACGAAAAATCTTCTCTTAGTGTCCGTGACAGGGCGGAGGTTCCTGCCGGATTGTGGGCGCCGTCGACGAGAATAACCGGTTCACGCTGAAGCACCTCCAATCGACCCTCCCACCTCACTTCCCGGAGCCCCTCGCAGATACTCTTTTCATCGATTTCAATACCACTCCCTGTGAGTAATTCTATGACACCGACTGCCACCGCCGCATTTTCAATCTGATGCCTCCCCCTGAGAGCACAGGTGAGACGACGGTAATTATTCCTGACACCTCTGTACGTAAAAGTTCCGTTGTCGTGATGGTTGACTTTTATCTCCCTGCCGATCCTGTAGAGTTTCGCCTTTTTCCTGTGACAAATACCTTCCAATATCTCCATTACCCGCTTCTGTTTCGCCGCGGTAATGCATACTCCGTTTTTTTTAATGATACCCCCTTTTTCCCGGGCAATCGCGTCAAGGCGATTCCCCAGATACTCCTTGTGATCGAGAGACACATTGGATACCACAGATACCACGGGCCTGACTACATTGGTCGCATCAAGCCTTCCTCCCATACCCACTTCCAGAACGGCAATGTCAACCTTTTGACGGAAAAAATGGAGAAAAGCGACCGCAGTCAAAAACTCAAAGTAGGTTACCTCTTCACCCATCTTTTGTCTTATTTCTTCCATCATCTCATACACTGCTGAGGGAGCAATGAGTTCACCATTTATTCTCACCCGTTCCCTGAAATCAATCAGATGGGGAGACGTGTACAGACCGACCCGTAACCCTGCATGGATTAAAATTGATGAAACCATCGCCGCGATAGACCCTTTTCCGTTGGTGCCGCCGATCAAAACCGTCGGGTATGCGGTATGAGGATTACCGAGACGTTCAATGACCCGGGTGAAAGGACCGAGACCAAGACGGATATCCGTACTTTTCAATCCATAGAGATATTCAAGGGGATCCTGCATTTAATTCAATGAGACCTGACCTCTTTCAAGATCAAGCCGCGGGAAATAGGACGGTATTAGATATGTATGATTTCGTTATCTTTTAGAATACGGATATTCCTGTCTCTGATCAGTGCGATTTCACGCTGGATTGAATCATGATACTGCAGCTTCATATGATAGAGATAAATGTCGGGATTGCGCGTATTCATCTTCTTCAATTCCATCTCCAGGGATGATGGCGTGAGGTGTCCCGTCAGGTCCGCCACATCCCTCATATCATCGGGGAGGGAGGTTTCAATGAACACCGCTTTCAGATTTTTCATTTTTCTTGCGACTTCCCACACTTCCTCGGTGGGACCGGTATCCCCCATAAAGATGATTGAATTCTCCTCCGCTTCGACGATATACGCGAGAGTTTCCACCACATGATCAACCGGAACAGCCGTTATTTCAATCCCGTCAAGCGAAAATTTTTCCCGGGGAGTGATCGTTTTATACCTCAAAACCGGATTTTCGGGATCCGGGAGAGCAGAAAAATCCGGCCATATGATATTGTTGAAGAGATGTGTCCTCAGGGTATCGATGGTGAGAGGTGTCCCGATAACAACCAGTGGATGTTCCCGCTGAAGATAACAGATGTTATCCGCCAGAAACATGATATCCCTCACATGATCCAGGTGCGTATGTGTAACCAGCACGTACCTTATATTCACCTGCTCATCAACCGTCAGCATCGACGTGATGGCGCCGGCATCAATGAGAATTTCCCCGTTGAGTAAAAAACACGTCGTATTGCAACCGGGAATCTGTGATCCATAGCAACCCAACACTCTGATATCCATATCGCCCTCACCTTTCGGCACAGCTTTCCCGCCTCATAACGACGGTGACGCGGGTTTCTGAAAACATGCTTTCAGGATAATTGCCGGGAGAACCTACCGATGCCAGCCCACACAGGCACATTTTCTTCCGGCTGATATCAAGGGGTCCCCCCAAAAGATACCTCTCTCCACAATGTAACAATCTTACAAAGAGAGAGCTATGGCATTGCAAGGTAAGTGGTCATTCCGGAGTAACTTTAAACACCTCATCGCCGGGACGGACACGGTCGGAAACTTTCACACCGATGAAGTCCCCAACCACAGCCTGCTGTACCTTCTGATTGTTAATCTCCATCGATTCAATGACGTTCGTGATGTCCGTGGTATGACCGATTACTTTGATAGTATCCCCTACCTTCAACGAGCCCTCCGTCACTTTTATCGCCGCAACACACGGCTTTGCGAAAAATTTTACCACTTCCCCCACTTTCTCCTCTGCCATGATGCTTCCTCCTTCCCTCATTGCTCACATACACTGAGTCAGAATGATGCCTTCCCTCGGATATGATACCATTTTCTTGAAAAAATGATACTTTGCGGATCAAATGCCGATTCGGCATGAAAGAATTCTTGTCCTTCCTTCATGCATGAATATGAGAAAAAAGTACAGATTGGTATGAAGTATATTTTTTCTCGCGGAAAATACAAGAAAAAAGAATACAAAAAAAGCAGGGTTACTGAAATCCCCTGCTTTTTTCCTGCGTTTTATAGAGAAGATAATGTACCATTCACAACACTCGTCATAGATGGTTACACATTGTATTTGATTTCTTGTGAGAGCACTGTGCTATTTCTTCTGTGAAACAATTTTCCCCTTCAACGGCGCTTCGCCCGGCTCCCGAATGAACTCAATCACCGACACAGGAGCATTATCACCGGTCCGATAACCTCTTTTTACTATTCTTGTATATCCTCCCTTCCATTCACGGTACCGGGAGGAGAGTTCATCAAACAGTTTCCCCGCAACCTCCTTATCTCTTACATAAGAAAGGACCTGTCTGCGCGCATGAAGGTCTCCTTTTTTTCCGAGAGTCACCATTCTTTCCGCAACGCGTCTCAATTCCTTGGCCTTGGCATCAGTCGTGGTAATTTTCTCGTGTTTCAAAAAAGAGGTAACCATGTTCCTCAACATGGCCTCTCTGTGGCTTGTTGTCCTGCCCAGTTTCCTTCCCGATTTTCTGTGACGCATCTGCCTTTCTCCCTTTCCGGCAACTTACTCCTTCAGGCCGTTTGTGTCTCCTTTTTTCTCTTCCTTGTTCCAGGGAGGGAAATCCAGTTTCATACCAAAACCGAGCCCCATTTCCGCGAGAATTTCCTTTATTTCATTCAGCGACTTCCTGCCAAAATTTTTTGTCTTAAGCATTTCCGCCTCTGTCTTCTGCACGAGTTCCCCGATGAGATTAATCCCCGCATTCTTCAAGCAATTAGCCGATCTCACAGAAAGCTCTAGATCGTCGACATGACGCAACAGGTTTTCATTGACGCTCTCTTTTTCTTCCACCTCTTCAGCGGCTTTCTCTTCCTCATCGATTTCATCAAAATTGATGAATACATCCAGTTGACCCTTCAATATCTTCGCCGCGTATGCAAGCGCATCTTCCGGAAGGACGCTGCCGTCTGTCCATACTTCCATCACAAGCCGGTCATAATCGGCAATCTGACCTACCCTTGCGTGGGTGACCGTATAATTAACCTTCTGAATCGGTGAATAGATCGCATCAATGTTGATAGTACCTTCGGGCTGATCGGGGGTTCTGTCCTTTCTCGCCGGCACATATCCCTTTCCTGTTTTTACGACGAGCTCCGCCCTCAACCGACTTCCTCCCGAGAGCGTCGCGATATAGTGATCGGGGTTAAGAACCTCCACTGCATCGTCCGTGATGATGTCTCCCGCCGTGAGAGCACCTTCCTTCGTGGTATCAATATAAATTACCCTCGGACCATCCTGATGAAGTTTTAAACGAATCCCTTTCAGATTTAATATCAACTCGGTAACATCTTCCTTCACCCCGGGAATTGTCGAATACTCGTGGAGTATCCCTTCAAATTTCACGGAAACGATCGCAGCACCCTGTATGGACGACAGCAGGACTCTCCTGATAGCATTCCCGAGAGTAATACCAAATCCCCTCTCTAAAGGCTGACAGGTAAATTCACCGTAAAAGCGTGAGTGGGTACCTTCGTCAATCTCAATCCGCTTTGGTCGTATTAAACTTCGCCAGCTCTTTTGCATAGTTTTAATCCCCTATGTGTTGGGTATATACACAGTACGTTTTTATTTTGAATAAAGCTCGACGACTAACTGCTCCTGGATTGGCATTACGAGTTCCTCACGGGCGGGGAATGTTCTTACCACACCTCTGAAATTATCCTTGTCCAATTCCAACCACTGAGGTATGCCCCGTCTGGCGACCGTTTCCAGAGCCTCAAGAATCCGTCCCACTTTTCTGCTCTTCTCCCGTACTGTGATCTCACTGCCGACCTTCACCAGATATGACGGGATATTCACCGGTTTGCCATTCACCAAAAAGTGGTTATGCTTTATGAGCTGTCTCGCCTCGTTCCGCGAAGTTGCAAACCCCATGCGGAACACCATGTTGTCGAGTCTTCTCTCCAAAAAGAGCAGAAGATTCGTTCCGGTAATTCCTTTCTGCTTGTCAGCTTTTTCAAAATACCCCCTGAACTGCCTCTCCAACAGACCGTACATCCTTTTGAGTTTCTGTTTCTCCCTTAACTGGACACCATAATCTGAATACTTCCTGCGAACCTGTCCATGGTCCCCCGGGGCGTACCCTCTTCTCTCAAAGGCGCACTTGTCGCTGTAACATCTATCACCCTTGAGAAAAAGTTTTAAGCCCTCCCGCCGGCACAATCTACATAGTGATTCTGTATATCTTGCCAAAAATACCTCCCCTTTTAAAAAATCTAAATTCCAATATCTAAATCCTAAACATATCCAAAATGTAACTCCCAAAATCCAAATGTTCTGGACACTTATAATTTCGTTATCGTTTCGGATTGAGGATTCCGTGTTGAGGATTTGCTCCCCTTATACTCTCCTTCTCTTCGGCGGACGGCACCCGTTATGGGGAATCGGGGTGACATCCCTGATAAGACTGATACTGAGACCCGCAACCTGCAGAGACCTCAGCGCTGATTCCCTCCCGGCGCCAGGGCCCTTCACATATACCTGCACTTTCCTCACTCCCTGTTCCTTCGCTTTTTTGACGGCGTCTTCAGCTGCCATCTGCGCTGCAAAGGGAGTACTTTTTCTCGAGCCTTTAAAGCCTTGAGTTCCCGACGAAGACCAGGCGATCACATTCCCACTGAGGTCTGTTATGGTAACAATGGTGTTGTTGAACGTCGATTGTATATGAGCAATCCCCTCCGGTATATTTCTTTTCTCCTTCTTCTTCCCTGTTTTTCTCGCTGGTTTCGTCATCTCTCCTCCACAATATAAGATCCTCTATTTTTTCTTCCCCGCAATTGACCGTCTCGGTCCCTTTCTCGTTCTCGCATTGGTATGGGTTCTCTGTCCCCTGACAGGGAGTCCCTTTCTGTGTCTTAATCCGCGGTATGTGCCGAGATCCATAAGGCGCTTTACCGACATGGATACTTCCCGCCGTAAGTCTCCTTCCACCTTGTGTTCCTTATCGATAACGTTGCGTATGGAGGTTATTTCCGCATCGGCGAGATCGTCCGTCTTCTTATCAAAACTTACTCCCGCTTTTTCGAGAATGTCCCGTGATTTACTTCTTCCTATGCCATAAATGTACGTTAACGCGATTTCCATTCTTTTATTTTTGGGTAAGTCTACCCCCGCAATGCGTGCCACCGATAACCTCCTCACATCAGTTCATTTCTTGTTATCCCTGTCTTTGTTTGTGCTTCGGATTTTCGCAAATCACCCGCAAGACTCCTCGCCTTTTGACGATTTTGCATTTATCACAGATTTTTTTCACAGAAGATCGCACTTTCACGCCGTCCACCCCTCTTATGACAATTCACAGGAGCCTGCTGCCTCACCCTGGATGTCAGGATAACCAACTGCATTCTCTCCACTGGGTTACTTGGTCCGGTATATAATCCTTCCCCGAGTCAAATCATAGGGAGAAAGCTCAACAGTTACCTTATCGCCCGGCAGTATCTTGATGAAATGCATCCGCATCTTCCCCGAAATATGAGCAAGGACGCGGTGACCATTTTCCAGCTCAACACGAAACATCGCATTCGGCAAAGGCTCTATTACCCGACCTTCAACCTCGATTGGTTCCTCTTTTGCCATGGTAATCAATCAATAAAAAATGAATCTTCCTACAAAAAATTGCTTTATCAGGGTACCTCTTACTGCATGACACTCAGGATGTCAGGGCCGTTCTTGGTAATGGCCACGGAGTGTTCAAAATGCGCGGACAGCTTCCCGTCCTCCGTTACCACCGTCCATCCATTTTCCAGAACCTTCACCTTATACGTCCCTTCATTCACCATCGGCTCTATGGCCAGAACCATGCCGGCTTTCAATTCTACCCCTCTTCCCCTCACACCATAATTCGGTATTTGCGGCTCCTCGTGAAGATTTTTCCCGATCCCGTGACCAACAAAATCCCTCACGACAGAGAAACCGGCGGCCTCGACGCAACCCTGCACGGCGGCGGAGATGTCACCCAACCGATTTCCCGCTTTTGCCTGCCTGATGCCCTCATAAAGTCCTCGCTCCGTGATTCCAATCAGCCGCGCCGCCTCCACGGAAACATCGCCCACGGGAACGGTTAATGCGGCATCACCATAGTAACCATTGTAATACACACCGAAATCTAGACTGACGATATCTCCTGAAACGAGAGCTCTCTCATACGACGGCAGACCGTGAACAACTTCTGAATTCACTGAAATACAAAGAGAATAGGGGTAACCCATATACCCCTTGAATGCCGGTATTGCCCCCCTTTTCCGAGCGAGCTCTTCCGAATAGGTATCCAGTTCACCGGTGGTGATTCCAGGCTTGACCTTTTCCCTCAGCGCACTCAATATATTAGCTACTATATGATTACTCTCCCTTATTCTTCCAATCTCTTCGGACGTTTTCAGAACGATCATCGTAATTATCGAGGTACGCAGTGACTGCTATCTCCTTCTTGCAATTCGACCCTTCTTCATGAATCCCTCGTACTGCCTGGTGAGCAGATGGGTTTCTATCTGGCCGGCAGTGTCAAGGGCAACACCGACCACGATCAGAAGAGCGGTTCCACCAAAATAAAAAGGTACGTTGAAATAACTGATCAGGATGCTCGGCAGGACACAAACCGCGGAAACATAAACCGCTCCACTGAAGGTCAGTTTCGACAAGACATCATCAATATATTCCGCCGTTTTCTTTCCCGGTCTGATCCCCGGAACATACCCCCCATATTTTTTCATGTTGTCGGAAACGTCTACGGGATTGAAAACAACCGCTGTATAAAAATAACAGAAGAACACGATAAATACGACATAGAGCAACTCATATACCAGCTTTCCCGGTATCAGCATGTCCGACACCGCCTTCATCCACGGATGATCGATGAAATTGGCTATCGTCGCCGGGAACATTATGATTGAAGAGGCAAATATCGGCGGGATAACCCCCGCAGTATTCACCTTCAACGGAAGGTGCGTTGTCTGCCCCCCATACATCTTCCTTCCGATAACCCGCTTGGCATACTGCACCGGTATTCTCCTCTGACCGCTTTCGACGAACACAATAACCCCGACCACGGCCAACATCATGACCACCAGGATCAAGATGAAGAAAATACCCATTTCACCTGCAGAAAGCAGGCTGAATGTCTGGTATATCGCCGCGGGCCCCCTGCACACTATTCCCGCAAAAATGATGAGCGAAATCCCGTTGCCTATTCCCCTCTCCGTAATCTGTTCCCCCAGCCACATGATGAAGGCCGTACCTGCAGTCAGCGTGATCACCGTCATCATACGGAAGCTCCAGCCGGGCTCCATGACAATTGACACCCCCGTAGGACCGGCCATATTTTCCAGTCCAACGGAAATGCCGAACCCCTGGATAAGGCTTAAAATCACCGTTCCATAGCGGGTATACTGGGTGATTTTCCTCCTGCCCGCTTCACCCTCTTTGGAAAGTCTCTCAAGATGGGGAATCGCAACTGTTAAAAGCTGGAGAATGATAGATGCACTGATATAAGGCATGATACCTAAGGCGAACACTGAGAGATTGGAAAGCGCTCCCCCGGCAAACATATCAAAGAATCCCAGCAGTGACCCCTTCGCCTGTTCGAAAAAAGCAGCCAATGCTGCCGTATCGATACCGGGTGTGGGAACGTGTGCGCCAATCCTGTACACCGCCAGGAGGAGAAAGCTCATTAAAATTCTCCTCTGAAGTTCCGGTACCTTGGGTATATTTTTTAAGCCGTCTAACAAATCAGACAACCTCTATGACAGAGCCGCCCGCTGCCTCGATCTTCTCTCTGGCTCCGCGACTTACCATGTCAACCTTCAGTGACACAGGATAATCGATGCTGCCTTTCCCCAGAATCTTGACACCATCCCCTCTTCCCTTTACCAATCCCGCCTGTACAAGTGCATCATGATCAATGATTGAACCTTCGGGGAATTTCGTCAACTGACCGATATTGATCTCAAAAATCTTCTTCCGGAAGGGATTGCGAAATCCCCTCTTCGGTAAACGTCTTGAAAGGGGCATCTGACCGCCTTCAAAGCCGGGCCTAACTCCCCCACCCGAACGGGCATTCTGGCCTTTTGCTCCCTTACAGGAGGTACCGCCGTGACCAGAGCCTTCCCCTCGTCCAACCCTTTTCCTCTTTTTTCGTGAACCGGCCGGAGGTTTCAAGGAACCTAAATTCATACACTTTTTACCTCAAGTTCTTCAGCCGACACCAGGTGGCTGACCTTTCTTACCATTCCGCGAATCTCAGGTGTGTCCTGCAGCAGGACTGTCTTATTCACCTTTCCCAATCCCATCCCGCGAAGCACTTCCCGCTGTTTTTTCGGTCTTCCTATATAGCTCTTTAACTGTGTGACTTTAAGCATCTTCACCACGACTCAATCCTCTCACGCGAACACTAACCTTCCGAACTACTTTTCCCCCTCATTGCTAAGATATCTGCGGGGTTCTTCAATCGACACAGTCCGTCAATCGTTGCTTTCACCAGGTTGTGCGGGTTGTGCGAGCCGAGACATTTTGTCAATATATTATGAATACCGGCAACTTCAAGAACCGCCCTTACCGCACCTCCCGCAATGAGACCCGTTCCTTCCGATGCTGGCTTCAGGAGAACCCTGCCCGCCCCGTACTTGCCGATTACTTCATAGGGAACCGTCCTGTTGGCGATTGCAACTTTGGTCATGCTTTTCTTCGCTTTCTCCATCCCCTTCCTGATCGCCTCCGGAACCTCATGAGCCTTCCCCAGACCGGCACCTACAGAACCATTCCCGTCTCCCACGACAACCACCGCACTGAATCTGAACCTGCGGCCTCCTTTCACCACCTTGGCCGTCCGATTAATCGCGATCACCCTGTCAAGAAGTTCTAATTCTTCCATATCCTCTCTCAGCAATCAAAATATCAATTCATTGAAATAATTTAAAATTTCAACCCCGTTTCCCTCGCTGCCTCGGCAAGTGCCTTCACCCGTCCATGGTAGAGGTAACGGCTTCTATCAAAAACGGCACTCTCTATACCCACGGCCTTTAACCGGGCCGACAGCAACTCTCCCACTTTCTTTGCTGCATCAGTCTTCTTTAATCCGCCGAGTGCACTTCTCAGTTCCTTGCTGCGCGTCGAGGCTTCCGCCAGAGTCTTTCCGAGATCATCCGCAATCGCCTGAACATATATCTGTCGTGCACTCCTGAATATTGAGAGGCGCGGTCTGGTCTGCGTTCCGTATATCTTTCCTCTCACTCTCTTCCTTCTTTTAATCCTTACCTTCTCAATCCTCTTTACTGCCAATGTTTTCCCTCTTACATACTGCGCGTTTTATGTCCAAGGAATTAAGCGCCTACGGATTTACCAACTTTTCGTCTTACCCGCTCACCAACATACCGTACCCCTTTCCCCTTATAGGGCTCCGGTTTTTTCAAATCCCTTATCTCGGCGGCAACTCTCCCGACAAGCTGCTTGTCGATGCCCGAGACCAGGATGCTCAGCTGCTTATCTACCCTTATCTCAATGCCTTCGGGTATCTTGTATTCAACGGGATGAGAGAGTCCGAGAATCAGTCTGAGTACACTACCGGTCTTTTCAACGCGGTACCCCACACCTGAGAGTTCAAGACCCTTTTGGAAGCCGACACTGACACCCCTCACCATATTTGCCACCAGCGTCCTGACGAGACCATGATATGATCTCCCCCTTCTGTTGTCAGAAAGCCTTTTGACCTCGACGGATACTCCGTCCACAATAACGTCCACACCTTTGGGTACCGTCATGGATAAAACCCCTTTGGGACCTTGCACCATGATAGACGACTTATCCTGACTGATTTTCACCCCCGGGGGAATTTCGATAGGTTTTTTACCAACTCTCGACATGAAACAATCTCCCGACTTTCTTCATCCGGATTCCTTTGCATCTACCACACACTGCAGAGAATCTCTCCGCCGACATTCATGCTGCGTGCTTCTTTATCCGTCACAATTCCCCTGGATGTCGAAAGAATCACCACACCATAGCCACTCAACACCTTTGGAATCCTCTCACTTTTCACGTACACTCTTCTTCCCGGTTTGCTGATTCGCTGTATGCCTGTGAGCACGGCCGCTTTTTTATCCGTATATTTAAGATATATTCTCAGCACCTGATGTCCCCGCGTATTTTTTTTGATATCGTAGCCGCTGATATATCCTGACTTCTTCAAGACCTTTGCGATATTGACATTTATCCGGGAGAGCAGCACATCCACGCTTTTAAAACGCACCTTATTGGCGTTTCGTATTCTCGTCAACATATCCGCAATCGGATCGGTCATTCCCATACGTTACTCCTCAACATGCTCTCACTACCAGCTCGATTTAATAAGACCGGGGATTTCCCCCTTCTGTGCGAGATTTCTCAAACATATTCGACACATATCAAATTTCCTGAAGTACGCTCTCGGTCTCCCGCACAGGGGACACCGGTTGTACACTCTCACCGAAAACTTCGGTTTTCTTTTTGCCTTCGCAATGAGGGATTTTTTTGCCACCCGTATTCCTCCAGATATCTTACCTTTTTCCGAATCAGTTTCTGAATGGTAAACCCATGAGCTTCAGAAGTTGTTTCGCCTCCTCATCCGTTTTTGCCGTTGTCACAATCACAATGTTCATCCCTCTTATTTTATCGATCTTGTCATAATCAATCTCCGGGAATATGATTTGCTCTTTTAACCCCATGGCAAAACTTCCCCTGCCGTCAAATGACTTCGGCGATATCCCCCTGAAATCTCTCACCCTGGGAATGGCAACATTGACAAGCCTGTCAAAAAACTCATACATCCTTTCTCTTCTCAGGGTAACCCGACAACCGATGGACATCCCCTGGCGAAGTTTGAACGTGGCGATCGATTTCCTCGCCTTGGTCACCACAGGTTTCTGCCCCACTATTAATGAGAGCTCCGTAACCGCACTATCCAGGGCCTTTATATTTTGAATCGCTTCGCCGACTCCCATGTTGACCACAATTTTCTCAATCCTCGGCACCTCCATACGGTTCTTATAATTGAACTCTTTCACTAAAACAGGCACCACTTTCTTTTCATAATATTCTTTCAGTCTTGCCATTTCCCCTGACCTATGCGTCCAATGTTTCTTTGCATTTCCTGCACACACGTACTTTTCCGCCATCTTCCAATCTTTTATAACCTACCCGGACACCCTTCTCACACTTATTACAGAGAAACATCACGTTAGAGACATTGATGGGTGCCTCTTTCTCGATGATGCCTCCTTTAGCCTTGGCATCCGGCCTCTTATGTCTCTTCACCATGTTCAGTTTTTCTACAAACACATGGTTTTTTTCAGCATCTATCTTGAGAATCTTGCCGGTTTTCCCCTTTTCTTTACCGGCGATTACTTTGACCAGATCACCTTTCTTCAGCTGCTTTACCTGCATTACAGACTCCCCGGTTCTCCCGTTCTTTCCCGCTTCATATACACTGTACCAATTTTTTCTTTCTGCACTGTGCCTCAAAGTGCAATCCCTACAGCACCTCAGGTGCGAGGGAAACGATTTTCATGAATTGCTTCGCCCGGAGCTCCCGGGCGACCGGTCCGAAAATCCTCGTCCCTATGGGTTCCAACTGGTTGGTAATCAACACCGCAGAATTATCATCGAATTTCAGGTATGATCCATCGGGCCTTCTCACCTCTTTCACGGTACGCACAACAACGGCCTTCATGACATCACCTTTCTTTACCTTCGAATTCGGAAGCGCCTCTTTGACAGATACAACAATCACATCGCCTACACTTGCATACCGCCGTTTTGATCCACCAAGAACCTTAATGCATGCAACCTTTCTCGCACCCGAATTGTCTGCCACATTTAAGATGGTCTGCATCTGAATCATAACAATTACTCCACCCGTTCACTCATCGTTCTTTACCACCGGATCAAAACCTCGCACGTTCGCGCTTCGCTATTTAGCTCTCTCGAGTATCTCCCGCATGCGCCATCTCTTTTCCTTACTCAGCGGCCTCGATTCAACAATGAGTACCGTATCACCTACATTGCAACTATTGTGTTCATCATGGGCTTTATATTTGACATGCCTTCTTATGTATTTATGAAAAACGGGATGTTTCACCAGTCTTTCCGCACGGACAACGATTGTCTTATCCATGTTATTGCTGATAACGATCCCTTTGATGGTTCTCTTGGTACCCCGGTTTTTCATTTCTCCTGACCCTCCCGCTGTCTCAATACCGTTTTGATCCGCGCAATATCTTTCCTCACGGAACGCATCATGGCCGGGGATTCCAGTTGCCCGGAAGAATGCCGTATTCGAAGTTTGAAAAGTTCCTCAACAAGATCTCTCTCTTTCTGCTTCAATTCTTCCGTTCCGAGCTCTCTCACCTCCCTAACTTTCACCGGTCAACCCCCTTGAAAGAAATTTTGTCGCGATGGGAAGTTTATGAGACGCCAGACGGAAAGCTTCGCGAGCCACAGTTTCTGCGACCCCTTCCATTTCATAGAGAACGGTACCAGGCTTTACCACTGCCACCCATCCTTCGGGTGCTCCCTTACCCTTTCCCATACGGGTTTCAGCCGGTTTTTTCGTGATTGACTTATGCGGAAATATCCTGATCCAGATCTTCCCCCCGCGGCGCACATGACGGGTCATAGCGACACGAGCTGCCTCTATTTGCCGCGACGTTATCCAGCCACATTCGACAGCCTGAAGTCCATATTCCCCAAAGGTAACGCAATCACCGCGCGTTGACTTGCCGCCCATGCGGCCTCTCTGCAATTTTCTATACTTAACCCTCTTCGGCGACAACATAATATATCAACCTCTCCTCACGAAACACTCGTATGCGCAACACTCACCCTTCACAAAACCCGATTCACCAAATTCCTGGGATTTTCGATCTGAGGATTATGAATTTATTTCTCTGAACCTTTCTTGCTGGGAAGAACTTCTCCGTGAAAAATCAAGACTTTTACCCCGATAACACCATATGCAGTACTCGCCTCGGCGAACCCCCAATCGATATCGGCCCGCAGTGTGTGGAGGGGCACCCTTCCCTCTCTATACCATTCTGACCGCGCCATTTCCGCTCCGCCCAGTCTCCCCGCGCAATTTACCCTTATTCCCTTGGCTCCAAATTTAAGCGCGGAAGTGACACATTTTTTCATGGCCCTCCTGAAGGCAATCCGACGCTCCAACTGAAGAGCTACATTTTCCGCAACAAGCTGTGCATCAACTTCAGGCTTGCGGACTTCCAGAATGTTAATGATGATCTCACTGTGTGAAACTCGTTCGAGATCTTTCTTCAACTTATCAATCTCCGCACCCTTTTTGCCGATGATAATCCCGGGACGAGCCGCATAAATGTTCACCTTTGCTTTATTGGAGGCCCTCTCTATCTCAATCCTGGAGATGCCGGCATGGTACAATTTCTTTTTAAGGTAATTCCTGATATTGATATCCTCGTGCACCAAGTCGCTGTAATTCTTCTCCGAAAACCACTGGGATCGCCATGTTTTGATACCACCGACTCTGAATCCGATCGGGTTGACCTTCTGCCCCAAGATTACTACCTCCTTAAATAATTACTCTTCATCCAAGATTACCGTGATATGACTCATCCTCTTCCGTATCGATGCCGCTCTGCCCTGCGCCCTCGCCCTCCATCTTTTCAGTGAAGGTCCTTGATCGACAAATATCTCCCTGATGTATAGGATACTTTCATCGATATTCGGATTCTGCTTTGCATTGGCAAGCGCCGACTTAATTACCTTTCTGATAATCCCTGCCGCATATTTTCTCGTGTAATGGAGTATCTTCTGGGCCTCTCCAATTTTTTTCCCCCGTATTAAATCTACTACTAATCGCGCCTTTTGGGGTGAAATCCGAATATACCGTGCAACTGCTCTCGCTTCCATATCTCCAAACTCCAGAACGCTTATCTCTGAGAGAGGCGTTACCTGCGAACTTTCGTTTTCCTATCACCGGCATGGCTGTAAAATGTTCTCGTGGGCGCAAATTCGCCAATCTTATGTCCCACCATGTTCTCAGTCACGAAGACGGGGATAAACTTCTTCCCGTTATGCACCGCAAAGGTGTGCCCTATCAATTCAGGAGTAATCGTTGAGCGGCGAGACCATGTTTTTATCACACTCTTGCTTCCCGATTCTTCTGCCTTTCTTACCTTTTCGAGAAGTTTTTCGTCTACATACGCCCCCTTCTTAACTGAACGTGCCACCTTTTCAACCTCTTCTCTTTACAATATATTTATCAGATTTTTTGTTTGTCCGTGTCTTGTGCCCCTTTGTCGGAATCCCCCATGGCGTGCAGGGATGTCTCCCTCCGGATGATTTTCCTTCGCCACCGCCCATGGGGTGATCCACGGGATTCATGGCAACACCCCTCACCTTTGAACGTCTTCCCAGCCATCGGGTCCTTCCGGCTTTCCCGATGCTTATGTTTTCATGTTCGATATTGCCCACCTGGCCGAGCGTCGCCTTACAGTCCAAGAGGATTTTCCTCACCTCTCCGGAAGGAAGACGCACCTGAGCGTACCCCTCCTCTTTGGCCATGAGCTGTCCATATGTCCCCGCCGACCGTATTAATTGACCGCCCCGGCCTATCTTGAGTTCCACATTATGAATCAGCGAACCCAGGGGAATATTTTTCAAGGGGATTGTGTTTCCCGGTTTGATGTCCGCCCTGTCACTACTCACGACAATGTCCCCCACCTCCAGTTTCGACGGGGCGATAATATACCTCTTTTCACCGTCAAGATAACTCAAAAGGGCGATCCTCGATGATCTGTTCGGATCATACTCAATAGATGCAACTTTTGCAGGAACTTCACTCTTATCACGCCTGAAATCGACTACTCTGTATCGTCTCTTATGACCTCCCCCGATATGCCTGCTGGTAATTCTCCCATAGCAGTTCCTTCCCCCTTTCTTCTTCAGGGGGCGGAGCAGGCTCTTTTCGGGGATCGCTGAGGTCAGCTCCTCAAAATCCGAACAAGTCTGAAACCTTCTGCCCGGTGACGTGGGCTTGTATTTCCTGATAGCCATCCGACTTACTCTCTCTTCCTCTATACCCCTTCGTAGATCTCAATTCGATTGCCGGGAGCCACGGTAACAATTGCCTTTTTCCACGAACGCTTCTCCCCCATTATCCTCCCGATCCTCTTCTTTTTTCCTCTCATATTCATCACGTGAACTTCCATGACTTTGACTTTAAAGAGTTTTTCCACCGCACCGGCAATTTGAATCTTGTTCGCCCTGCGATCCACTTCAAAGACATACTTATTATTTTCATCTTTCGCGATGGTACTTTTCTCCGTGATCAGTGCTTTTTTAATAATATGATACATATCCATTATGATAACAACGCCCCCTCGATTACCTTCACACAGGGTTCAAAAAGAACCACATGCTCATAGTTGAGAAGATCATATACATTAATACTCTCTGATCGTATCAGCTTGACACCCTGAATATTTCTCGATGATTTTTCCAGAACAGGATTTGGGACATCCACAACAAGCAGGGCCTTTTTCAATCCGAATCGATCAATTACCTCTCTGAATTTCTTCGTCTTGATTTCATCAATGGGAAAATCCTTAAGGACGAGAACTTTTCCCTCCTTCACCTTCATGCTCAAAGCGGAAACCAGAGCCAGTTTCCTGACCTTCCTGGGAACTTTGAAGGCATAACTCCTGGGTTCCGGTCCGAAGATTATCCCTCCTCCTCTCCAGAGAGGGGATCGTCTCGTACCAACCCTCGCTCTTCCCGTACCCTTTTGACGCCAGGGTTTCCTGCCGCCACCCCTCACATCGTGTCGCTTTTTCGTTGATGCAGTACCGCTTCTTCTTGAGGCCATCTGCATTCTCACGACATCATAAAGAACGGCTTCATTCACCTCTGCACCGAAAACGCTTTCACTCAGCTGGATTTCGGAAACTTTATTATTTTCAATGTCATATACATCAGTAATCGGCATTTCGATCACTCCATATCCTTTTTGGCCGCCTTTTTTACTGCCTGTCTGATAAGTACGATGCCATTCTTGCATCCTGGAACCGATCCCTTAACCAAAATCAGATTGCTTTCCGGCCGTACACTCATCACCAGCAAATTTTGCGTGGTTTTTCTCACATCTCCCATATGGCCTGGAAGTTTCTTCCCTTTCAGCACCCGTGAGGGCTCCGCACTTGCACCGATGGCTCCGGGAGCCCTGTGAAACATCGATCCATGCGACGCCCTGCCCCCCCTGAAGCCGTGTCTTTTCACACCCCCGGCAAAACCTTTGCCTTTTGTGGTTCCTACCACATCTACGTAATCACCGACCTGAAACACATCAACCTTCAGTTCCTGTCCTAATTCATAGCTGTTCACATCAGCCCTGAATTCCCTGAGGATGCGAAAAAATCCTTTATCCGCTTTTCTGAAATGCCCCTCAAGAGCTTTCGTCACTCGTTTCTTTCTGATACGGCCATAACCCAGTTGTACTGCCCCATACCCGTCCGTTTCTTTTGTTTTTTTCAGGGTAACCACGGAAGGTTCCGCTTCGATGACGGTAACGGGAACCGCAGCGCCGTCGTCCGCAAAAATCTGCGTCATACCGACTTTTCTACCAATAAGTACCTTTTCCATATTCTTCCCAAAATCATCACAAAATACGTACCTGCCCGCTTGCGCTTGCGACACAGACAGATGGGGTTTTGACCTCTCCTCTCTCCACTGCCCTCCGTGGACTTTACAACTTTATTTCCACATCCACACCGGCAGATAGATCCAGTTTCATCAGGGCATCTACCGTCGATTGGGTCGGTTCGATTATATCAATGAGCCTTTTATGCGTCCTGATCTCGAACTGCTCCCTTGACTTTTTGTCCACATGGGGAGACCGATTCACGCAGTATTTGCTAATCTCAGTAGGCAAAGGAATAGGCCCGGCAACACGGGCACCGGTCCTCTTTGCCGTCTCAACAATATCTTCTACCGATCGATCCAACAGTTTGTAATCATACGCCTTGAGGCGAATTCTTATCTTCTGGTCTTTCATTTTCACATTCAACGATCACAGCAATCATTAAGCGACTATTTTGCTCACAACACCTGCACCAACGGTCCTTCCGCCCTCCCGTATGGCGAATCTTAACTGCTCTTCCATGGCGATAGGGGTAATCAATTCCACATCCATCTCCACATTGTCACCGGGCATCACCATTTCCACGCCTTCTGGCAATGCACAGATGCCCGTAACATCCGTAGTCCTGAAATAAAACTGGGGACGATACCCGGAGAAGAAAGGTGTATGCCTTCCCCCCTCTTCCTTGGTAAGTACGTACACGGCTGCCTTAAACTTCGTATGAGGGGTTATTGATCCAGGCTTGGCCACAACCTGACCCCTTTCAACCTCCTCACGCTTGGTTCCTCTCAAGAGGACACCGATGTCATCACCTGCCCTGCCTTCATCCAGGGTCTTGCGAAACATCTCAACGCCGGTGCACACTGTCTTATAGGTCGGCCTGAAACCGACGATTTCGACCTCATCACCCGTTCTGATAATCCCTCTTTCCAGCCTGCCGGTGACTACTGTTCCCCGACCCGAAATGGAAAACACATCACCAATAGGCATCAGGAAGGGCTTATCCAGATCACGAACAGGCTCCGGGAAATACGTATCGACTGCTTCCATCAATTCCCACACCGATTTCGCATCGGGAGAATCCGGATCATCGGTTTCCAGGGCCTTCAAAGCGGACCCCCTGATGATGGGAATTTCGTCACCCGGGAATTCATACTGGGTGAGCAGTTCCCTCAACTCAAGCTCCACCAGATCGAGAAGCTCGGGATCATCAACAAGGTCGACCTTGTTTAAATACACCAGAATATGGGGAACCCGAACCTGTCTCGCCAGGAGGATGTGCTCTCTCGTCTGGGGCATGGGACCATCCGAGGCTGCCACCACAAGAATCGTTCCATCCATATGAGCAGCTCCGGAAATCATGTTTTTGATATAGTCGGCATGGCCAGGACAGTCAACGTGGGCATAGTGCCTTTTTGCCGTTTCATATTCCACGTGGGCAACATTGATGGTAACTCCCCTCTCTTTCTCTTCCGGAGCGTTGTCTATAGAATCAAATGGTCTGAACTCCGCCAATCCCTTTTTATTCAAGTGCTTTGTAATTGCGGCCGTCAGGGTAGTTTTGCCATGATCAACGTGACCGATGGTGCCGATATTCACATGTGGTTTTGTCCTCTCAAACTTCTTTTTCGCCATCTCCATTACCTCCTTCAACTTTGAATGGTTCGTTTATTCACTCTCCTTCTTCATCCCCCGTTGATTACATTTTCTTATTAATCACCAGTTTTGCCAGATCCTCAGATACCGCATTGTAATTCAGAAAACGCATGGTGAAGGTTGCCCTCCCCTGAGTTTTCGATCTGAGATCGGTGGCATAACCGAACATCTCTGCCAGCGGGACTTCCGCATTAATCGCCTCCACAGAAGGTCTTGACTCAATGCTTACAATTTTCCCGCGTCGTGAGGTAAGATTTCCTATCACATCGCCAAGATACTCCTTGGGAACGATCACCTCGACGGACATCACGGGTTCCAGCAGGACGGGGTGAGCCCTTCTGGCGCCATTCTTGAATGCCATGGACGCTGCAATTTTGTAGGCCAAATCGGAAGAATCCACCGCGTGAAACGAACCATCCACCGCGCTCACAACCACATCAACGACCGGGAAGCCTGCGATGATACCTTCCTCCATTGCTTCCACAACTCCCTTTTCCACGGCGGGGATATGAGCAACGGGAATCACACCCCCCACAATCTTATTCCTGAATTCAAAGCCCCGTCCCGGTTCATTCGCTTCAATTTCCAGCCACACATGGCCATACTGGCCCCTGCCGCCTGACTGCTTCACATATCTCCCCTCGGATCTGACGCTCTTCCTTATGGTCTCCTTGTATGCGACCTTGGGAGTGCCAATATTGGCACCTAACCCGAACTCCCTCGACAACCGATCAACGATAATCTCCAAATGAAGCTCACCCATTCCTGAGATAAGTGTTTGGTTGGTGTCCCTGTCAACCCTTACCCGAAATGAGGGATCCTCTCGGGCAATTTTCCTCAGAGCAGCATCAAGTTTCTCATCATCCGCTTTTGTCTTCGGTTCTATCGCTATGGCGATAACCGGGGTGGGAAATTCCAACGTTTCCAAGATAATCGGATGACCCATGTCACAGAGCGTATCCCCCGTCGTTGTCACGTTCAATCCAACAGCGGCTGCGATGTCCCCGGTACGGATCTCTTCAATCTCCTCCCTTTTATTCGCATGCATCCTGAGCAGGCGGCCGACGCGTTCCTTTTTCTGCCTGGATGCGTTAATCACGTGAGAGCCTGCCGAAAGGATCCCCGAATACACCCTGAAATAGGTTAATTGCCCGACATACGGATCCGTCACAATCTTGAATGCAAGCGCCGAAAAAGGCTCATCATCGCCCGCCGTCCTTTTTATGTCCCGCCCTTCCCGATTTTTTCCAGTCACCGGAGGCAGATCCAGAGGCGACGGGAGGTAATCCACAACCGCATCAAGGAGTGGCTGCACCCCCTTGTTCCTGAAGGCAGAACCGCATAAAACCGGGGTTGCCTTGAGGGAGAGGGTTGCCCTTCTTAGAGCGCCTATTATTTCTTCATGCAAAAGAGCTTCACCGTCAACATATTTTCTCATCAGACCCTCATCGCAATCGGCGAGGAATTCAATGAGATTCTCCCGCTCTTTCCCTGCACTATCAGCAAATTCAGCAGGAATTTCACTGACTGTGAATTTGGCTCCGAGGGAGTATTCATCAAAGGCGATTGCCCTCATGCGGACAAGATCAATAATCCCCCGGAAGCCGACTCCTTCCCCCACGGGAATTTGGACAGGAATTGGATGTGCTCCAAGTCTGTCCCTGATGGAAGAGACAACTTTTACGAAATCGGCACCAACCCGATCCATCTTGTTGACAAAGCAGATACGGGGAACGCGATATTTATCTGCTTGACCCCATACCACCTCAGACTGAGGTTCCACGCCTCCCACGGCACAGAACAATGCAACCGCACCATCTAATATTCTCAAAGATCTCTCAACTTCGATGGTAAAGTCCACATGACCTGGCGTATCAATGATATTGATACGGTGATTTCTCCAGTTGCATGTGGTAGCAGCAGCGGTGATGGTGATTCCTCTTTCCTGCTCCTGCTCCATCCAGTCCATGGTCGCGGTACCGTCATCGACCTCGCCCATTTTATAGGACTCGTGAGTATAATATAATATCCTTTCTGTCGTGGTTGTTTTACCGGCATCAATGTGCGCCATAATTCCGATATTGCGAAGACTATTCAACGGAACGGTA
>VGTB01000031.1 GCA_016874835.1 Deltaproteobacteria bacterium
GCTTTCAAAAATTAGCTTTTGTCTGGGTTCGAAATCATGAAAATACGCTGCTGCGGTTACAATTCTTAGATTTGCCCCCTCTTTTTTTCCAATATACCTTGCCAACTTGACAACACATTCAATATGGTCATATCCATGCGCTAAATCACGGTGTTTTCTCAGATTTGCCTTCACATAATCTGAAATATTTTCGCTTTCATCTTTTGTCAGGTCATCTCCATTTGCCTGAATTTCTAATGATGTTTGAGAGGCAGGTTTATAAAGCTTCATAGGTCTTGGTGCAGGTATTTCTTTACATATTAGATTAGGCTCAATAAGATTACCAACAGAAATTATCTCGGCTAAACACCCACCACCACATTCTTTATTTACTTCGCATACCTCACATTTTGAATTTTTAGATTTATATTCAATTACTGCAGATGCTGCTTGATCACTAAAATATTCTAAATGCGATCTGATGTCCTCAACATTATCTTTCAACATGTTTCCCATCATAAAATTTTCCTTACGCAGATTTGCAAATAAATGACATGGATAAACATCTCCATTAGGTTCTATATGGATATATTTCATGCCTGCATAGCATCTTTGTAACGGCATATTGAATCTGTGAAAATTTACAAATTTAATAGCAGAATATTTTTTATTAATTTTAATTTTTTCTATCACTTCTCTCAGTCTCGCTTCGCTGGCTCGGACATCTGTTTTAATAAACCCAATATCATATGGGTTCGTAATATAAATTGATTTTAAGCATTTATACCTACTTTTGAATTTCTTTATTTGTTTTATGTAGGATTCAATATTATGCAAATTGTGTTTATTTATCACGCCTGTAATTTTGACCTGAATCTCTTTCCTTTCCACCAATTCCAGTACATTCCTTACGTACTCTACCATGGTATTATATGTATCATCACCTTCCTTACCTTTTGGATCAAGACTGATATTAAGACTCTTGGGTTCTAAAGAAAGGAGAAAATTTATAAATTCATTGCGAAAAAACGAAGTCGAAAAAGACACTGGTAGATTTAGTTCCTTTAGTTTATTGGTTATTGGCTCGATAACATTTCTAGCATGATAGATTTCGCCACCTGTTATAAGAACGTCAGAAATGTCCAAACATGGTAATAGTGAACATATCTTCAAAAGATCAGAACTATCTATAACTCTAAAAGAGCTTTCAGCTCTCTTTTTCTCTTGAAAACAATAATCACACGCCATAGAACACTCATGTGTAATTTCCCATATCAGACGCTTTCCCTCTGAAGGGAGTGTTTTAAAACAACATTCGCGAAATTCTTTGTTCATTAGGATACTTCCCTTTGATATTTTTTGTGACGAGTAGAACGGTTTCTCCAAATACCGCAGGTTTACATTTGTTTTCTCCATTAACTACGCATAGTTTCCTGGAGTTGGTGCAGTATTTTAATAATGGACCTGTTGGCCTCAGGCCACTCACATAATGGATCATATATATCATAATTGTTGAGGAAAACACATGAATGCTTTCAGAGAGGAAGTCATTAGTACCATGGAGTAATTGGGGTAATATCACACATAATTACATCCAGAATTACTCCAGCGCTCCAAGGATAATTAAGAGTGGTGTCACCGAATTCCCACTGGCATATCTTCTTTCTCAAGCGGCTATCGTTAAAATTTGGGTAGTCCCAACTTGAGGCTGTCAGGGTATTCCCACACTTTGTCATCCATAGCCCTAATAAAATCATCAGAGTGATGTTTCAGCCAAGCTTTGGCAACTTCCTCTTGAATTGGTGGCGGTGATTTAGATAGGCCAAGTGGCGCTTTCCTTGCTGCCACCTCCCGCATACATAAGAATAGTTCACAGTAGATCATATCGAGAATTGTGCCTAGAATGCTTCCATCTCTGAAGTTCACAGGTGTTCCTTTCAGCAGAACGTAGAATTTTTTCCCATTGTATTGAGAATAACGCCATATAATATCACTAAACTTCTCAACTGTGCATTCACGTCCAAAGTCGGATAGCGCAAACTCGATGGCTTTTGAGCTTGCGCTCGCAAGAATGGCCCCATCTTTGATAAATGGCATGTCAACAAGACGTATAGACGTTTGCCCAGTGCATCCAACCACTAAATCAGATGTTGGTAGAAGATCGTGAAGCGGCATCGGGAAGAATCCTTCCACTTTTGCGCTAATGTCAATTGACGGATTGATGTCGTAGATTGAAACGACGGCCTCGCGGCCTTTGAGTGCAACTGCAGTAGAGCGTCCGATCTTCCCGAAACCAATAACGGCACAGCGCATCCCCTGACAAATGGCGGCAAAATCCTCTCTGAGAATCCTCTCGATACTGAAAAGAACAGCGTCCCCAATTATCGAATCTTCGATAGACTTTAACGGGCTCTGAGCCATCGACAAAACTGGTATAGGATGAGGACCAGTACTCTCGTATAGCCAATGGCCGTTGTTTGTGTCTTCGACTACGCCGAGGAAATGTGAAAACGTCGAAAGTTTTGCAGAGGCATGAGCAAGATATCCGCCGACCTCCTGAACCAGAAGCGGTACCTGCGACTCTTGAAGTGCTTCAGTAACTTGCTTTTCTGATTCTGTGAAGATTTCAGGAATTGATGCTGGTACAATTACATTAAAGCCTCTTGATCGTAGCGTTCGCACCGCAGAAGGAGATGCCGAGTATGGGATGGCTACTATACGAACGACAGGAAACACATTGTTTACTGCCTCAACATACGCAACAGCGGTGTCAAGTACATGTGTGATAAGAACACAGCGGTGTTTGGGCTCATCTGCAACTGTGCCAAGCAGGGAAGTAAGCGCCTGTAACTCTGCACCGAACTTTGGGGCACCCGCTAAGTCTATTTTCATAAATCGTGTGGTTGAGAAACGCATATATCCTCCAAGTGTCTAACGACGGAATTGTACTGCAACCACAGATGGCGTGCAGAGTGAATTCTTGCATTCGCTCCTATTAGCGCCGGCAAGGTGGTAACCCCGAAAGAAATTCAGGGACATTAAACATAATTCAATCCTGAATCACCCCTGTACTTAAGAAATTATTAAATGCGGTATCCCCGGAATTTTACCTGCAAATTTTATTAATGTACTGCTTCTTTTATTTATTTTGTATTGGTTTGTTCAGTGATCCTCAATTAAAAAAGTTTTCTATTTTATTCCATAAGTCCTTAACTGCTATATATACAAGCCAAATAACAAACCATCCCAACATACCTGGCAGAATCCGATCAACTATATATTTTGACCAATGATTTTCTCGATAAGTAACTTCATTTGTATTCGGGTCAAAAAGAAAATCCTTGTCTTTATAATATCTGCAATTTAAAGCGCCATTAACCTCTATATCCGGAGATCGTTCTGGCCTATAAAGAGACAATTTTGGATACTTTTCCCCCTCTCTACGAATCGGCGTCAAACCATCATTGTAATATTTGCAAAAGTGAACTGACACTTGCGCTCCTTCAAATCGACCATAAGAATACATCTCACAAAGCCTGCAATCCATTTTACCCTCCCACAACTATATAAAATCACTTTCCTTTCTCTTTTGTGTATTCCGCTAAAATCGGCCACCTGTTCCGGAGCAAACCGGCCGGCTGTTCCGATTCAAATCGGCCGCCCTGCCGGAGCGAAGCGACGCTGGTTTTTTAGTTCTTTCTCATAAACGGTCTTTCAGGTCAAGTTTGCATATTTTTTTCTCAGTGAACCTCCTTTAAGGTTTATTTTATGGGCGTTGTGGATCAGGCGGTCTAAGATAGCATCAGCGATCGTAGGATCTCCAATCTGCTCATGCCAGTGATCCATGGGCAGCTGACTGACGACGATCGTTGAGGCATGTCCGTGCCTTTCCTCGACGACTTCCAGGAGGTCTCTTCTTTCCTGATCCGTCATGGGGGCAAGGCCGAGATCGTCAATCACCAGGACATGGGCTTGGGAGAGTTTGTTGATAATCTTTCCGTAGCTGCCATCGCCCCTGGCCAGGGACATCTGATAGGAGAACATGGGGCTTCGGATGTAGAAGCTGCGGTATCCTTCCCGGCAGGCCTTGTTGGCGAGCGCACAGGCGATGAAGGTTTTCCCGGCGCCGGTGGGTCCGGTAATGATGATGTTCTGATGCCTTCTGATCCAATCGCAGGCGATGAGTTTCATCATGACGGATTGATCAAGGCCCCTGGATGACTTGTAGTCGATATCTTCGACGCAGGCATTGAGCTTGAGTTTGGCGTTCTTGAGGTAGCGCTGCATGCGGCAGTCTTCCTTCCATGTCCACTGGCGGTCAACGATGAGGCCGAATCGTTCTTCGAAAGAGAGCCTGTCCATATCGGGCTGTGCCGATTGTTCCTGAAACGCTTCCGCCATGCCGGTGAGTTTCATGATATGGAGCTTTTGGATTGTCTGTTGATTAAGCATGGTCTGCCTCCTTTTCGTGATAGTACTCTCTTCCCCTGATGTTGTAATGCAGGACCGGTTTTATCTCGGCATATGGTTCCGGCAAGGCCTGACGGTCGAGACCCTGTTTGAGGATCGATTCCACGTTTTTATAACTGTAGGCCTTGAGCGCGAGGGCCCTGCCGCAGGCCGCTTCCAGCCGCTCCGGTGAGTAACGCTTCCCCAGCCTCATGATGCCGAGAGAGGAGCGGAAACCCTGCTCGGGATGTGTTCTGCTTTCCATGATGCAGGTTACCAAGTTCCGGGTATTGGGTCCGTTTTGCCCTGCCCAGCGAATGATGCGCGACGGAGTCCATTCAAGATACTTCCGATGGGCTTTCGGCATATGTTCTTCCACGGTTGTGTGTCTGCCCCGGCGGTCGTCACGCCTATGGCTGGCGACGCGGCGGTTTTTGAACAGGATTTCTACTGTAGTTGACGTGAGGCGCACATCCACCTGCTCTCTGACAAGCTGGTAGGGCACGCTGTAATAATGCCCTTCGATCTCGATGTGGTAGTCGACATTGACCCTGGCTTTCTTCCATTCGGCATACTCATAGGGATCAAGGGGAAGAGGCTTTAACGCCGGCCTGTCGATCTTCTCAAACAACTCCCTGCGGGTGGTGTCCATCTTCTGGAACTTGCGGTTGTTGAACTCGATAAGTTTTTCGGAGATCGCCTTATTCAACTCTTCCAGGCTGAAGAAGGTGTGGTTTCTCAAGGCGGCGACGATCCATCGTTCCGCGACCCCGATGGCCGACTCGACCTTGGCCTTGTCCCGAGGTTTAGCGATCCGGGTGGGGATGACAACCGTCCCGTAGTGTCTGGCCATGTCGTGATAGGTGGGATTGATATCCGGTTCATACCGGCAGGGTTTGGCGACACCGGCCTTGAGATTGTCGGGGATAGTGATCTCAGCAACACCACCGAAAAAGGCAAAGGCTCTCACATGGGAAGAAATCCAGGAAGGGAGATCCTGGGCAAAACCTGCCTCGACATACGTGTAGCTGCTGGCGCCCAGGGTGGCCACAAAGAGCGAGGCGTCCCTGATCTCGCCGCTGACCGGATCGGCAACCGGCATTGTCTGGCCGGCATAATCGACAAAGAGCTTCTCCCCGGCCTTGTAGGTCTGCCTGAGGCATACATCGAGCTTGCCGGCCCAGCGGTGGTAATGATAGCAGAACTGGCTGTATTGATACCCGTCGGGATGAGCCCGTTTATATTCATACCAGAGGAGTTGAAGGGTGACGCCCTTCTTTCTCAAGTCCTGATGGATATCCTCCATGGACGGCAGAGGCCTTCTCCCGGCAGATACAGAGCATACAGGAGGATACAATAAATGCTCCAGGGCGGTGTCATCGAGTTCTTCGGGAACGGGCCATGTAAGTCCCGCCAGCTGAGCGCGGTGAAGATAATCCTGAACGGTGCTGCGGGCAATGTCACAGCTTATGGCAATCTGGCGGGCGGAGAGGTTGTTCTCCCCCTTGAGCCGCAATATTTCTTTTATCTTTCGCATGGATAATCTCCTGTTGGCCATTCCAAGCCTCCTTTTTTGCAAGGAGTCTTAATGGCTCTCCATTGAATTATCCAGCGTCTCTTTTGCTCTGACAGGGGGGTGGCCGATTTGCTCCGGAATCGCCGGCCGATTTCAAACGGAATGGGTGGCCGAATTAAATCGGAATCAGTGGCCGATTTGGCCCGGAATACTCAATATTGGAGGGTAAATCAAAGTGAGAAGAGTTGATGATGAGAAACTTATAGAGATGCTTCAAGATGGGACGCAACAGAAAGCCATTGCCCGCCACTTCGGGGTGTCACCTCAATACATAAACAAGCGAATTAAGCAATTGAGGTCATATCAGGAACCGGAATCGTTTTCTAAGTTGACTGAGAAAAAGAAGAAATTTGTATTAGCGAAAGCTGAGGGGAAGAGCAATGTGGAAGCTGTCAAATGCGCCTATGATGTGACTTCAAATGAGAGTGCTAAAGCAATGGGAACAGCCCTGATGAAAGACCCTGACGTTAACGTGGCAATCAGTGATCTCCTGCATCAGGAAGGAATCGGGAGGCGTAGACGCATTCAGAGATTACGAGCTATGATTGAATGTCCGGATTTATCTATCGTTGGCAAGGGTCTTGATATTGCCAACCGACTAACGGGTGAATACAAAACTGACGATCAGGATGCACACATGAGTTATGTTCAGAACATTGTTGCAATAATCAAGGAAATCCAGCTTCGTGGTTGGGATGAGGAAAAGGAAATGATCGAAGATAAACCTGATGATTAAGTCGGGGTATATTAGGCAGATATAAGCCAATTTAGTTAGGGGTATGCCCCCCAGGCCACCCCATACAACGAACCATAAATGGATCACCTAAAGAAGATTGGGTGTAACTGTGAATGAAGACAGAATTTGAACCGCAAGACATTGAGCGCATAGCGTTACAGGTCAGGGAATTGATTAAACCCCTTCTTACTTGTAATCATACAGCAGTAGATGAATTATTGACCGTTGATGAACTGGCCATGTTTCTAAAGACAAGCAAAGCCCAGGTCTATCAATGGGTGAATCAATCTCAGCATGGACTCAGCACCTTTCCTTATCTCAAATCCGGCAGACTTCTCAGATTCTCAAAAAATGAGATTATGACTTGGCTTAAGAATAACACAGGACGGTTAGAAAAGCGTTAGAAACAAGCTTTAACAAGCTAATATCTTTCATTATTTTATGCGTATGTTAGGCATGTTGCCTAATGGTCAAGAAAGTTCTTGACAAATTAATTTTAAATTGTATTGTTATATACAAGATATTGTACATATATATACAAGGAATTGTATGGATTATCGAATAAACAAAGACGCCTTATATGACACACTTGCTATCTGGAACGGTTATTTGAAAAGAAAAGTCCACATCATTGCATGTGGAGGCACCGCGCTCACCCTTCTCGGAGTTAAGGACAGCACAAAAGATATCGACTTAATCATTCCAAATGCTGTGGAATACAGCTACCTGATTAAGACACTACAAGATATCGGATACAAACAGGTAACCCAATATGGATGGTCATCAGGAGATTTATTTATTTTCGATATCTTCATAGGTAATTATGTATATTCGACTGCGTTGCTCGAATCACCTCTCAATGAAAATAACCATACCTTAATCAAAGAATTCAGTTCTTTATATTTAGGGGTTCTTAATGACTACGATCTCATAATAACGAAGATATTTCGAGGTACAGAAATAGACCTTGAGGACTGCCTTGATTTAATCACGTATAAAAAGGGCTCTATAGATTTAGATAAACTGGAGAGAAGATATAGAGAAACAGCGTCATATGATATATCAGAAGAAAGGGTCATCAGGAATTTTGCCCTATTAATTGAAAAAGTCAAAGGAGCATAAAAATGCCTACCAAGGATTTTTATGAAAGATTAAACATGTTAGGTTATCCCATGCTTGAAAGAAGCCCGCAGCAAGCTGCGAATGCAACTTTAATTGACGTAGCAAAGAGCCAAGATATTCGGCTATGGGAAGGATTTCCTGTAATGTTGGCAAACTGCATTGATAAACAGTGGTCCAATTACACTGATATCCAGAGATACATAAAATCGAAAAAACTCGCGACCCGAGTTGATTCATTGATTACATGGTCTTTTGCACTATATAAATTATTAAATGTGAGTTCACCACAAATCGACGAATTTCAGAAGTGGTATAAGCCACAAGAAAAAAATGACTTCAATTATTTCTTAAAAAAAATGACGAACCATGAAGATTTCATGCTCTCTGACAAAAAGATGTCGAGCGAAAGAACAATAAATACTTTTAAAAGTTATTTTGGTGAAAAGCAGTTTCGGCTAACGGAATTTCTTTCCGAAAAAGATTCTTACGATCTGCAATACGCGTTATCGAAAATATTTCCATCGGGGCAAAAAAATTTAATAATGAAAAAATTGCGAGGTGAAAAGCTCACAAAGATAGAACAAGAGTATTTCTCAAGAGTAGTTAAAAAGAAGATAGTAGCATTGGCAAATCCTGAATTGCATAAACTGGCGCAGAAGTTGTTATCTTAAACGATATTTTTCTTTACACAGTAGGAAAGGGGTGACGATTATTATCAAAAATCATAAGACAATAAAGAAGGAAAGGAGACCGAAAAGATGAAAGGAAGCATCCAAAAGAAGGGCAAGAAGTATTACGCAGTCATTGCCCTTAATGGAAAAAGGAAATGGTTCAAAGGTGGTAAGAGGAAAGAAGCGGAGAGGGTCTTAGCTGAAAAGATAACTGAGATCAACCAAGGGACTTATAAAGAAATCCCTAAAATGACATTTAAGGAATATGCGGAGACATGGATAAAGAGCTATGCGGAGACGAATTTAAAACCCTCTACTCTTGCCCTTTACGAAATCATCATAGACAAGCATTTGATTCCGCAATGGGTTGACTATAGACTCAACGATATTAAAGCCGCCCAGATTCAATCATATGCTTCTGAGAGGCTAAAGAAAGTATCTCCGAAGACCGTTAGAAACGAAGTGGCTTTACTCAAGCAGATGTTCAAACATGCTTATCAATGGGGTTATACCAAAACAAATCAGACTGAACATGTCTTAAGACCAAGAATTGAGAAAAGGGAAATTGAATTACTTGGACCGGAAGAAATTGACAAACTCTTAAAGCATGCAACCGGAGCTTACAAGATAGCCTTCTTGACGGCCATAATGACAGGAATGCGTGCAGGCGAGTTATGGGGTCTTCAATGGTGCGATGTTGACTGGAACTCAAATCAGATATATGTCAGGCGATCTCTATGGGGTGAAAAATTTCAGACACCCAAGTCTAAGGCCTCAATCCGCAAGATTGACATACCTTCAAGCCTATCCCGTGAATTAAAAAAATGGAGACTGGCATGTCCCATCAGCAAGGATGATCTTGTGTTTTCTAATACAGACGGAAAACGTACAAACCACAATACGGTTATTAAGAGTCATTTCAACCCAGCGCTAAGGCGTGCGGGACTCAGGCACGTGTCTTTTCATTCCTTAAGACACTCAAACGCCTCAATGCGTATTCAAGCAGGACAAAATATTAAATACCTCTCAACACAACTTGGACATTCATCCATAAACATAACAATGGATCGTTACGGTCATCTGTTCAACGATGTGGATTTCACCAAACGACAAGTCGATCTTCTTGAGACTTCCTTCCAATCCGTTAGAAATCGGTTAGAAATGGGCAATAAAAAAGGGTTAGAAGAAATTAATGAAAGTCCTAACCCCTCGGTATCACTTGGTGCCGAAGCCGGGATTTGAACCCGGACAGGCCTAATGCCCACTAGACCCTGAACCTAGCGCGTCTACCAAATTCCGCCACTTCGGCATATTTTCATTGTGCAGAAACTGATATCATACCATGGTTGTCTACACTGACATTCTCGTCATTGTCAAGTAAAATTGAACTTGAAATTAACGGCATTAATGCTATGTTAACACGAAGTTTCAAGACAAAGCAGATATGCCTTTCACCATATGAAAGTTATTGAAAATTTAACATCCATACCCCCCGAATTCCTGGGTGCGTACGTTACCATAGGAAACTTCGATGGGGTGCATCTGGGTCATATCCCCATATTTGAAAAGCTCCTTGAAGAAGCCAGAAGGGATGACCGAAAGGCCCTGGTCATTACCTTCAATCCTCATCCGAAAGCGGTACTCCATCCGGAAATCAGACCTTTTTACCTGATCACAACCATGGAAGAAAAAATCGCCCTTTTGGAAAAAATCGGTATCGATGGTCTCGTGCTCATCCCTTTTGATACCTCCTTTTCCCAAATGACTGCCGAAGAATTCATTCGCGATATACTGTGGAATACCCTGCGTATCAGAAAAATTTTCATCGGTCATGACTATACGTTCGGGAAAAACAAGGGTGGAAACGAAACATTTCTCACAGACATGGGAAAAAAGTTAGGCTTTGAAGTACATTCCATTGATGCGGTGAAACTTGACGCTGACACCGTGAGCAGCACACGGCTGAGGCACACAATTCTTGAGGGAAACGTAAAGCTTTCCGCCCAGCTCCTGGGAAGACCATATAACGTCAGCGGCGTGGTAATTCGGGGTAGGAACCGCGGGGAAGCACTTGGATTTCCCACGGCAAACATCAAACCGGACAAGGAGTTACTGCCTGAAAATGGCGTCTACGCGGTAATCGTCGAAATGGAAGGCGCCCGTCACCGGGGCGTGCTGAATATTGGATACAATCCCACCTTTTCCGACGATGAACTTTCTATCGAGGTGTTTATCCTGGACTTCAATGAAAAAATCTACGGAAAGATACTGAACATCCTTTTCATCGAAAGAATTCGCAATGAAAGAAGATTTGAGACGCCGGAAAAACTGGCGGAACAAATCAAAAAAGACATTAACCGGACAAGGAAAATACTGAAACCGTATTTTTAAGTACCGTTCCTCCCTCCCGAGTATCTCCCCCATGAGAGTGCAATACTTACACCGATGGGATGTCACGTATAAAGAAGCTGTCGCAATTCAGGAGGAATTGAGAGCAAAACTGATTCTGGATGACAGAGATGTTCCCGAGGAGATCAGAACCATCGCCGGGAGTGATATATCCTATTCAAAACACAACAGCCTCTTCTTTGCTGCGGTCGTCCTCCTGGATTACCGGTCCATGAATGTCATTGAAGAAACTTCCGTGATCGAAAATGTGCCATTCCCCTATATTCCGGGTCTCCTCAGTTTCAGGGAAGGACCGGCCATTTTGAAATCATTTGAGCGTCTCTGTAACGTTCCGGACGCTGTGATTATAGACGGCCAGGGCATTTCCCATCCCAGAGGGATCGGGCTTGCCTCACACCTGGGGTTGCTCATTGATGTCCCGACCATAGGCTGTGCAAAGAAAAGACTCGTGGGAACTCACGGCGATGTCGGTCACGAGGTAGGAGATTTTACGGATTTAATTCTCGACAGCCGGATAGTCGGTGCCGCCGTGCGCACGAAGAAGAAAGTAAAACCGGTATTCATATCACCGGGGCACAAAATCAGTACGACAAAAGCCGTTCGCGTGGTTCTCTCCTGTTGCAGGGGCTACAGACTTCCCGAACCGGTGAGACTGGCACACCTCACGGTGAACAGGCTGCGATCAAAATTCCTCAGTTCTTGCTGAAATACATTATTCCCGGGATCGAACAGTGCGACGTATACGACATCATCCACTCCCGGCCTGAGAACTGCCTGGGTAGGTCGTGGTGTGGCGCTCTTTATAGAGATTCATGATCTCAGTTCGCGTAAGAACCGCATCGACCCTGCTCACACACCTTTCGATATTTTCTTTGCCACCCTCTTCCCGGTCTACCAGCGCAATGACGCGATCTACTACCATGCCCGCTTTCGTCACAATCTCTATTGCGGTAAGTGTCGATCCACCCGTCGTTATCACGTCATCTATGATTACGACCCTCTCCCCCGTTGTGACATTTCCCTCAATGGCGCTCTTTGTGCCGTGATCTTTTACATCCTTTCTCACGATAAACGATTTAATCGGTTTCCCCCTCTGATAAGAAACAAGGGAAAGGGCATTCGCGATGGGATCCGCTCCCAGGGTGAGACCACCGGCGGCCGTCACCTCTGTATCGCGAAGCATCTCGAAAAGGATGTTCCCGATGAGGTTCATCCCCTCCGGATCGAGGGTTGTGGTTTTGCAATTAAAGTAGTAATTGCTCGTTTTCCCGGAAGTGAGTTTGAACGGGGGGTCCTCCCGGTATTGAAAAGACTTCTCCAGGATGATCTCGGCCAGCCTGTCTTTTAAATGGTGATGGGACATAGGGAAATATTACCTCGAAAAGACCTCACGGTGGTGTGCTCCGCAAACGATCTACATGGGATCGTTGTTTTTCAGGACAAACTTCACAGGAACGTCCACCAACATATTGACGGGAGTTCCCATTTTTCTTCCCGGTTCAAATTTCCATGTCTTTACCGCATCCAGGGCGGACCGGTCAAGTACGGCATATCCGGAAGATTTCTTTACCCGTACACTTCCCACACTCCCGTCAGCGGATACTTCTGTGGATACCAGCACAATACCTTCATAGCCCCGCAGCCGTGCGATCCAGGGATAGGCGGGGTGAGTATTTTCACGGTACTTAGGCACCGCAACAGACACAGCTTTCTCTTGCGAATTTCCCATCATGACATGGGCGAGTTGATTTCTGCTGCCATGAGATGCTGATACCGGGCCTTTAGATCCGGATGCAACGGCATGCGATGTCAGTGAAATCGTATTTTGAAGAGACTGTACTTCGATTGAACCCGGATCCGACGTCACCGTCAGACGTTTCTTTCCCTCCATGTTCTCAGCGGGATTTTCCTTCACCAGGGGCACCACTATGGCCTCGGTCTTCTCCGCAGATGTATTCATCAAAAAAGCGGCTTCAGATAATTTTCCTCCCTCAGTCTTCTGACCGGCTTCCAGCGAAACGAGCGACACGTGAAGAACAGAAACTTCTCCAAGTCTCAAGGCAGTTGACATCGCGGTGGCTGTCGACAGAATCAGAATCAATCCTATATGAACCGCGAGAGACGCAGATGCAGCAAATATCATGTCTTTGCGCGGGTTCCCGTTATTTCTGCAGGAAAGAAGCGTCATGTCCTGCGGTTCTGAGTAATCTTTTCCAGGAATCTCATCAAATGACATGCAATAACACCTTTAACTTAACACGCTTGACACGGTCTAAACACTGCCGCGCTCCCTAAGCATTATACGTTTTCGTTGAGCGGAGCAGCCGGTTGATCACCCGGACTGCTTCCACACCGTCTTTCGCATAGACCGCATCGATCGATCGGGCGTAGGCTTTCGTGACAACGGCGCCACCCACAATGAACGGGCACCTGTATCCACCCGCCCGGGCGAGATCGACGACCTCCCTCATACGCTCCATGGTAGTGGTCATCAGAGCGGAGAGGCCGACTACCACGGGATGCGTATCCTTTATCGCCTCAACAATAACCCTTGCGGGTACGTCCTTGCCGAGGTCAATGATTTCGTAGCCGTGATTCCTCAGCATCAAAGCGACGATGTTCTTGCCAATATCGTGGATGTCCCCCTTTACCGTTGCCAGGATGACAGCTCCTTTACCCTTTCTCGTCTCCCCGCTGCTACGAAGACAGGGCTCAAGGTGACTGAGGGCGGTTTTCATCGCTTCGGCGCTGGCAATCAACTGCGGCAAAAAATACTTCCTCTGATCGAACAATTCGCCTACCCGGACGATGGCAGGAATCATCACTTTATTCACGAGCCGGGAAGGCTTTTTCCCTGATGCAATAGCAGCATCCATCATAGAAACAATATCGTCCCTGTTCCCCTCCAGAATCGCTCCGAATACCTTCTGTTCCGGAGATACGTGCTCCCGAGGTATGGCGGAACTATCCTCCCCGCGCATCTCAGAAAAATGCCGGATGTATGACAACGCATCCCTGTCTTTCTGCATGAATACATTGCCAGCCATCTTTACGTTCATGATTTCTCTCTCCGCAGGATTGGCGATCGCCATGGTCAACCCCGAAGCCTGCGCCATGGACATGAACCCAACGTTCATCCATTTCCGCTCCGGCATACCGTAAGAAACGTTGGAAAGACCAAGAATCGTCCTGCACCGGAAACGATCCGTACACCAGGCAACGGTTTTTAATGCCTCCAGCACAGCCCGGGGCTTTGAGGCAACAGTCATGACAAGCCCGTCCACGACAACGTCTTCTTTCGAAAAACCAAATTTTTTAGCCGCCTTGAAGACTTTCCTGACAATTATTTTCCGTCTCTCCGCGGTTTCGGGCACCTCGGTATCCGTCACCGGCAGGAGTACAAACATCGAGCCGTACTTTGCGGCAACGGGGAGAAGCTTTTTCATTTTTTCCTTCTCACCGGAGATCGAATTCAGCAACGCACGGCCGGGATAGACCCGGAGGGCAACTTCCACTGTCTTTACATTCGGGGAATCAATGACAAGAGGCAGGGGGGTCGTCGTTGCGAGGAGATGAATGACTTTCTTGATGGCATTCGATTCATCAATTCCGTGAACACCCACATTTACATCCAGGAGATCGGCACCCTGCATCTCCTGTTCCTTTGCCATTTGCCTAACAACAGACGTTCTGCCCTCAAGAAGATCCTGCTGGAGAGCCTTTTTCCCCGTTGGATTGATCCTCTCCCCGACGATAGCGACGGGACTGCCATGATCAAATGACCTGAAACCTCTCGCGGAACTCACCGCGCTGAGGGATTTCCGCACGGGAAGAATCACCGTTGCATCGGATATTTCATCCTTCAAAGATTTAATATGCTCAGGTGTCGTTCCACAGCACCCTCCGATAAGGCTGGCGCCAGCTCCCGCAAGCTGCTTTCCGAACGAAGCAAAATCGCCGGATCCCATATCAAAAACGCTTTCTTTCCTGACCAGTTTCGGCATGCCTGCATTGGGCTTTGCAACCAGGGGTACCGTGGCATACGGTTTCATGGCAGAGATGAAACTCACCATCGCGTCCGGTCCGGTTGAACAGTTACATCCCACGGCGTCGGCACCGAGGCTCTGCAATGTGATTAATGCCGTCGCCGGATCGGTTCCGTTGAGGGTTCGGCCATCCGTCTCATAGGTCATGGTGACAATGGTAAAATGATCGGTTATTTCTCTGACCGCGATGAGAGCTGCCCGGGCCTCCTGGATATCCATCATGGTTTCAATGACGAAGAGATCAACCCCCCCATCCAAGAGACCTTTGATCTGTTCTTTGAAAATCGAAACCGCATCTTCAAACGGGAGATCACCAAAGGGTTCAACGAAGCGCCCCGTCGGGCCTATATCTCCCGCCACGAGTGTTTTGTTCCCCACAGCTCGCCTGGCCAGGACTGCCAGTTTCCTGTTGATTTCCCTTACATCTTTAAACCCGTATTGAATCAGCTTCAACCGGTTCGCCCCGAACGAACAGGTATATACGATATCCGAACCGGCACTCCGGTACGCCGCATGGATCTCCTGTATTACCCCGGGATTCCTTATACACCACACTTCCGGACATACCCCAGCAGGCATCCCCCGCTTCTGCAGTTCCGTTCCGGTTGCACCGTCAAGTATCAGGATTCTTTTTCTGAGAAGTCTAATAATCTTCTGTTTCATATACACACAATACAGAAAATATTTTTCCCCCCGGAATGATTAATACAGAAAAAAGTGAAATAAATAAGGATTGGAATGAGGAATTCAATTATGATCTTCCTCCCTCGGGGAAATCAGGATGGACAGGTCTTCCGGCTCAGGGCTCCCTACTCACCTGCCTTCCCATCATGATCCGCTCATGACAGTGGCCATTCAGGTTTTCGTTCCCATCACGGCTGCGGGGCAGCGGGGGCTTTTACCCCTCTTCCTCACATCCACCTTTTTTATGGTTTCTTGTTGCCGGGGGAATATTATAAAGGCAACTTCCGTTTGTCAAGGATAAAACACGCTCACACAAGATGGGGAAAGGGTGGTCTTTCCCCAAAATGTGCAAAGAAATGTTTTTCGTGCTTCGTAATGCTCCATAGGAGCATCTTGATTTTATTGGAAAATCGGCTCTGCACCCGGATAGTTTCAACGAATGCCGGTGATGGCGGTGACGGATTTTTCCGGGATGAGTATAAAATTCTCCGTGATCCGGACACCAATGCGATGAAGTTCAAGAAGATGAAATATCGTTCTCTGATTTTCCAGGAGAAAATCCCCGTAGCCGGCGGAAAATCTTTTTTTTAACAGTCGCCTGTTCTCTCTCCGGAGACCCCGGTTAAAATACGCCATCATCCAGTCCAGGGAGGCATCCACCATTTCGCTTGCCGTTGCGTCCAGCACCACGCCTCGCGTCACATTCCGACCGGATGAGTCTTCCTCAATGGCACTCATAATATCGTCTCCGGCTGTTGCCCCCATGATAATGATCTCACGGCAACCTTTGAGAAACACCGTCAGTTGATTACTCCTGAACATGACATCGCCGGCAAAAATGATTCCCCCGTCTTCTATTGTCCGGACAGGGAAACGCACAGCCGCTCCTCTCAACCGGATCAGGGACAGAGCGTCCAGGATGTATTGTTCCGCCTCGCCCATTTGCGGGGGAGAAATCTGCGTTCTTCCTTTGATATAACCAAGGCGTCTGTAGATCTGATTTCGTGGTGGGGGAATTGATATTGAATCAAAAAAAAGGACAGGATGCATGTTTATTCTTTTTTCTTCGATAGATGCCTCATCAAGCCGCCGTCTTTAATCAGTTCCTCCATGAATGAAGGTATGGGATGAATGCGCAGAAACCTTACGAAATCACTATCAGTGATGGAGATACTCCCCTCCTCACCATCCACCTCGATTTCCTTACCATCGGAAACAATGTTCCACAGCTCTCTGGATTCAAAAATGGCTAACCCCATATTGAAGGAGTTCCTGTAGAAAATCCGGGCAAAGCTCTTTGCAATGACGCAGGAAATCCCCGCCGCCTTAATGGCAATCGGGGCATGTTCCCTTGATGAACCGCAACCAAAATTTTCTCCCGCCACAATGATGTCTCCAGGGCAAATCTTTTTCAAAAATTCAGGATCCACATCTTCCATGCAATGTGCCGCGAGGAAAGCGGGATCGGACGTTATCAAATAGCGGGCAGGTATAATCGCATCGGTATCTATATTATCTCCGAATTTCCAGATTTTGCCTTTAAACTTCATCATGCACCTTCCCAAAGACCTGCGTACCAGGATAAAATACTCCCCATCACCGACTTCTAACCCCCGATCCCGGGCAATTCCCCCGGACCCGCAACCCTGCCTAAGACCGCAGATGCCGCTGCAACAGCCGGGCTTGCGAGATATACTTCACTTCCGGGGTGGCCCATGCGTCCTACAAAATTCCTGTTCGTCGTGGAAACAGCCCTCTCACCATCGGCAAGAACTCCCATATGCCCCCCGAGACAAGCGCCACAGGAGGGTGGACTGATCACCCCCCTCGCATCGATGAATATTTCCATCAATCCTTCTCTGAGGGCCATTTTATAGATTTCCTGCGTGGCAGGCATGATGATCAATCGGACATAAGGCGCCACTTTTCTTCCCCTGAGAATTCCCGCAGCTACCCTGAGGTCTTCTATCCTCCCGTTTGTGCAAGAACCGATGAGCACCTGATCGATTTTCACATTTCCTGCCTGGCTGATTCCCCTCACATTCGACGGAATGTGGGGAAATGCTACCTGCGGTTCGATGGTACTGACATCAATATCGATCATATCGGCGTAGAGCGCATCGGAATCGGAGGTGAAATTTGTGTAGCTCCGTTTTGCCCTCTCCCGCACGTACGCCTCCGTTATTGCATCGGGAATAAAAATGCCATTCTTTGCCCCCGCTTCGATGACCATATTCGCGATAGTCAACCTGTCGGCCATGCCTAAATGACCCACCGCTTCGCCGATAAACTCCATTGCCTTGTAGAGGGCTCCATCAACACCGATCCTTCCGATTATATAGAGAATTATATCCTTCCCGGAGACCCATTTCTGCATACGCCCATATAAAACAATTTTGATTGTTTCCGGAACCCTGAACCAGACCTCACCGGTCAGCATGGCTGCCGCCAGATCGGTGCTCCCCACTCCGGTGGCAAAAGCTCCCAGTGCGCCGTATGTACAGGTGTGACTGTCCGCACCGATCACCAGATCGCCCGGGAGCACAATCCCCTGCTCGGGAAGAAGGGCATGCTCAATACCTGCCTCACCCACCTCATAGTAGTGGGTGAGTCCCTGCTCCTGGGCAAATTCCCGGACAACCTTACACTGCTGGGCGGAGTCAATATCTTTATTCGGAGTAAAATGATCGGGTACCAGCACCACCTTATCTCGATCAAAGACCCTGGTACCGCCGGCCTTCCTGAATTCGTTTATGGCAATGGGAGCGGTAATATCGTTCCCCAATGCAATATCCACCTTCGCATTTATCAGCATTCCCGGGTGTACTTCTTCAAGATCCGTATGCTTACAGAGTATCTTTTCCGTAATTGTCATTCCCACGGTGGTTCTCCGTTCATTGGTATGCGTGTGTTCTTTACACCATTGTCCCCCATTATTCAACCACCTTCACCTTCTTTACATCCCTCTTGAGAAATTCAAGACGGTTCAACGCATTGATGTATGCCTTCGCGGAAGCGACAATAACGTCGGGATCGGCGCCCCGCCCGACCACGGAGCGACTGTTAAACTGGAGTTGCACAGTCACCTCGCCCTGGGCATCGGTTCCCCCGGTAATTGCGTTGACCGCATACTTCTGAAGGTGATAATCAGTCTTGGTAATTTTCCTGATGGCGGCAACGGTCGCATCTACGGGACCGACACCAAAACCCGCGTCCCGGACGATTTTGCCATCTACCTCCATTTCCATGGTCGCAGTAGGAATTGCCACATTGCCGCACACTACATTGAGATAAACCAGCTTGTATTTTTCCTCGACCCGGTACACCTCTTCATACATAATGGCCTCCAGGTCCTCATCAAATATTTCCTTCTTCACATCCGCTATTTCCTTGAACCGCACAAAAACCCTCTTCATTTCGTCAGCAGAGAGTTTGAACCCCATCCTTTTGAGACGCTCGGAAATCGCATGGCGGCCGGAATGCTTCCCCAACACTAAGTGAGTTCCCGAAATGCCCACAGACTGGGGCGTCATTATTTCATAGGTGATTTTTTCCTTGATCAGACCATCCTGGTGGATTCCCGATTCGTGGGCAAACGCATTGGCGCCGACGATCGCCTTGTTGGGTTGCACGGGAATGCCCGTAATGTGGGTCAAAAGCCTGGACGATTGGTAGATATACTCCGTTTTTATCCCGGTAGAGAATCCGAAAAAGTCCTTTCTCGTCGCCAGGGACATGACCACTTCCTCCATAGCCGCATTTCCCGCCCTCTCACCGATTCCGTTAATGGTGCATTCCACCTGGCGTGCCCCGTTCTTGACCGCCGCCAAAGAATTTGCCACCGCGAGACCCAAATCGTTATGGCAGTGTACGGACACGATGGCCTTTTTAATATTTTTCACCTTTTTAAACAGATACGCGATGAGTTTCCCGAATTCTTCCGGCATGATGTAGCCCACGGTATCCGGGATATTCACGGTGGTAGCCCCCACGGCAATCACCGCCTCGATTACGTCACAGAGATAATCCCAATCCGATCTGGTGGCGTCCATTGGTGAAAATTCAACATTTGATGTGTAGGCACAGGCATGTGCCACGGCGGCGCAGGCATCTTTCAGCACCTGATCTCTCGTTTTCTTCAGTTGATACTTAAGGTGGATATCGGATGTGGAAATAAACGTGTGTATCCGCGGATGTGCCGCCTCTTTGATGGCCTCCCATGCCCGGTCAATATCATTAAGGTTCGCCCTCGCCAGACCGGCAATCTGGGGTCCCCTCACCTCCCGGGCAATCTGCCTGACGGAAAGAAAATCACCCTCCGAGGCAATCGGGAAGCCTGCTTCAATGATGTCCACCCCGAGCCTTTCCAGCTGCCTGGCGACACGGAGTTTCTCCTCCGGGTTCATGCTCGCCCCTGGAGACTGTTCCCCATCACGAAGCGTCGTGTCGAATACGAGCACTCTCTCCTTCTTTTTTGATTCCATCGTTTCCTCCTTTCCAACAGAAATAAAAAAGGCCATGAGCTTCTTCGAGCCCATGGCCTTCAGGTTTTTATTTTGTGCTATTTACGGGTTACCTAAAAACGACGGGCGCCGAGTATGAAGCGACAGGCGAAGAAGGGCGAGGCCCAACAACAGATTGTTCACGTTCAATAAGCTGATTTCTCTCGTTTTCTTCATACCAACCGTCACAATAACAAAACCTCTTAAAAATTAGGTTTAATGAATAAAATAAAATATAACCCCTGTCAAGGGTTATTTTTACAGGGTTATTTTTACAACAAGAGATCGCCCGGGGGGAGGAGGAAAAGGAGGAGAACCTCCCCTGCCGGGGGATCTCCGAAAGGATGCAAAGTTTACCAGTTACCTCTCATCATACTCATTCCCGGACCACCGTGGTGAAATCCGGCACCACCCCTCATGCCAGGGCAGAAACCACTGCCCCTTCCGAAAGCCTGGTACTTTTCTTTCTGTTCCGGGGTCAAGACCCTGAGCACTTCAAATCGATGACTTGTCTTTTTGTCGTGAAGTTGATCCCGCAGATTTCTCACTTCTTTCTGCACCGCAAGGATCTTATCCTCGTCAGGATTTTTCTGCAACCAGAGCAGTCTCAGTTTGCCCCGCTTGCTGAAAAGTTTATCCTGAAGGGGTTTTATATCCTTCAGATGAGCCTCACGGAGGGCATTGATCTTCGCCATCTGTTCAGTAGTCAGATTAAGTTGAGACATGGCCATATCGTCGGG
>VGTB01000032.1 GCA_016874835.1 Deltaproteobacteria bacterium
CAAACTCCTCAACAAGCTCCTCAACAAGCTCTTCGAGCACAGGAGCGGGAAAAACTTCAGAACAGGTTAAGCAGGAGTCAGCAAAGAAGAAGGGAAAGAAATAACCACACCTGTCAACAATGTGAACGGATGAAAGAAATTTCAGAAGCCTTTGCGAACTCCGCAAAGGCTTCTATTTTTCTTCCAGTCGCTTGATTTCTTCCGACTCCACATCAATGATGGCGGACTGGAATCCGGGATCCATGGATTTCACCTCATACACGGCGACAGGTTTGTCTTTCCCCTTGACGATAACCTTTTCCAGTCCCTTCACCGAGAGACGGTAGAATTTATCCGTTTCAATCAGCTTTCTGATCTTGTCGAGAGCAAATTCCGTAATGAGAAGGTGAGTTGAGTATTTCTTTGTCAGGGACTCCACCCGGGCACCCAGGTTCACGTGGTCGCCGATCACCGTGTAATCCATCTTTCTCCCTTCCGATCCGATATTCCCCACAACCACGTCCCCGGTGTTGATACCGATACCGGAAGAGAGAATGGTTTTCCCCTCTGCCTGCCACTTCCTCTGCAATTCACCCAGTCTCTGTACCATGTTGAGGGCGCACCTCACCGCTAGCTCGGCGTGGTTTTCCTGGGGCAACGGGGCATTTCAGAAGGCGACGATGGCATCGCCGATATACTTGTCCAGGGTCCCCTCCCACTTGAAAATCACGTCACTCATGGCGGAAAGATACTCGTTCAACTGGGAAACTACTTCCTCCGGAGTATGCTGTTCGGAAAAGGTGGTAAATCCCCGCACGTCCGAGAAAAGAACGGTAACTTCCTTTCGCTCACCCCCCAGTTTCGCAAGGCTTGGATTTTTAATCAGTTCGTTCACCACCCTCTCGGTTACGTAGCTGGAAAACATGGAGCGTATCTGTTTCGCATATCGTTCCTCGGTTGCGTATCGGTATGCATTAATGGCAAAATAAATGACCAGAATATTAAGGGCGGAGTAGCTGACATCCATCCAGAGGCCGTACCTGAAAAAAACCAGGTATCCTGAATACAGGATAATGGAAATGAACAATATGCCCAGGAGGGCTCCCAGAACGGCCCTCGCCTTCGTCATGAGGAGAGAGAAGAGAAACCCGGAAAGGAAAATAAGCATCACATTGGTGATGTTTTTCGTCTTATAGATAAATTCCTGCTGGAGGATCGAGGATATTACATTGGCATGTTTTTCGACACCGGGCAGCGCAGGTGCCGCCGGGGTTACCCTGAGATCGTAGATACCGATGGCCGTTGCTCCGATCAGGATAATCCTGTCCTTGACTGCATCGGGACTCACCCTGTGTTCCAGAACGTCCAGAATGGAGATATGGGGGAAGGTCCGGTCCGGCCCGTAGTAGTGGATAAGGGTGCGGTTCCAGAAGTCCGTGGGAATAAAATGATCACCCATCTGAATACCCTCGGCCATCTTGAGCACGAGATGTTCCATGGGAATGTCCAGGAAGAGTCTTACCGCCTGCAGATTTACCGAAGGATAGAATTCGCCGTTGTATTCGACCGCCATTACCTCCCAGCGGAGCACACCATCCCGGTCTGCAATCATATTGATGTGGCCGATGGTCTTTGCCGCGGCAGAAATTTTTTGCACGGGCTCCAGGAGACCGGTGGCATGTATGGGGGGAAATATCTCTATGTTTTCCGTATTCTGAAGGTTCGGGATCGCCGAATTATACACCGCCTCATTCGGAACGACCTTGACGGCATCCTCTTTAAATTCGAACACGACGGGGACAATGACGTTTCCCGCCTTCCTGATGGCTTCAGCGAGGATCGCATCATCTTTCGCTGCCTCACTGAAGATCATATCCATCATGATAACTCTGGCCCCCTGTTCTCTCAGGATATCGATGACCGCCGCGATCCTGCTCCTGTCCCAGGGCCAGCGTCCCAATTTCTCCAGACTTCTGTCGTCGATGGCAACGATCACAACGTCCTTTGCAGGTTCCGATTTGCCATGTATCTGATAGCGGAGATCGTAAAGGAGAAGTTCAAGGCGTTCCAGGGGGAGAAACCTGATGATGGCAAGGGCAGCGAAAACGATGGTGATGACGGTACCGATGACAATAGGAATGACAGTTTTTTTCATAGGCAAATGGGACGGCCCTATTTTATATCGACATTGTCCAGACCTTTTAAAAAAATAGGGCGCTGTCCCTAGTTTTTTAAGGCAGCAGGCGTTCGGCTCCCGTGGGAGTCACGAAAGTCTTCACAACCCCCGCCGGTTCACGGGTAAACACGATCATGAACGGGATCTTACCTTTGGGAGCAATCCGGTCGTTGGAGACATCGCTTCCCTGGGGATTGGCAAGCTCCTTCCGGATCTGTTCTTCCGCCAGAGATCCCAGTTCATCATCGGTGAGAATATTGCCGCAGTATGATTCCTGTGCCCCCAGCACCACGGTATAGGCGTCGGTTATCTCCCCTTTGACCTTAACCCGTGTCATGGGATACGAAGATTCGTTTATGGCAGTGCCTTCCACAACCCTCATGGTTCCGATAGTCACATTATTGACGAAACGCTGTCTGACCGTGATCAGACCGACCTGAGCGGGTCCAACCTCCTCACTCTTTTCCGCGACTCCGAATATCCTCTCGTAAATCATTTCCCTTCCCGTCTCGGTATAGAGTGAGAAATACACACCTCCCAGCAACAGGACAATGACCAGATAAACGACCTGTTTTCTCCAGTGCGGTACCGGTTTGCCTTCATCTTTTTCCCCGGGGACCTCTTCCTCCAAGTCCTCAATTATCTCCTTTTCGTCTTTCTCCGTAACGGCTGCCGCAGAGACTTCCATATCTCCCGGTTCCTTGTCGACTTCACCGGCGGGGAAAACCTCCTCCCGAACGACCTCTCTTCCCTGATTTTCATGGAACTGCCGTTGGGGTTCTTTCATCTCACGGGGAGGTTCTTCCACTGTCCGCTCTTCAGCCGGACGTCTTTCCGTTTCCGGCTTCACCGGGTTCACAAGAAAGAAGATGTTCTGACAGCGGCCGCAACGAAGCCATGCCCCCTCTCCCTGAATTACAGTTTCATCAAACCTGAATCTGGTGCTGCATTTATGACATGTGACGATCATTTTCCCTCCAACTTATCATCTACTATCTCACACTCATACTTCTATCAATTCGTTGCATTAAACGCGTCATTTCGAAGGAACGAAGTGACTGAGAAATCTTAAATATCTCTCCCTTCAGTCGGGACAAGGATTTCTCCCGGAGTTTACCCTGAAGAAATGAAGGGCTCGAAATGACATAATACTAACTTTCGCGAAGTCAATGCCGATTGGGACTCTCACCTTCACCGATGACATACACATCAGGCAGAAAGCGAAACTGTTCGTTACAATCGAGACCGTATCCCACGACAAAACGGTCCGGTATATCATAACCCACATAATCGGCTTCAAAGGGAACCTTCCGCCTCTCTTTCTTATCCAAGAATACGCAGACTTTCAGGGATCGTGGGCTTTTCTCTTTCAGTTTCTCCACGAGAAACGACAGGGTCAATCCGGTATCGACAATATCCTCCACAACAAGAACATCTCTTCCCTGAATCGGCGTCTCTATGTCCTTCGTGATCACAATTTCTCCCGAACTCACCGTTTTCGAACCGTAGCTTGCCAACCTCACAAAATCGATGACACAGGGAATTCGGAGATTTCTGATCAGGTCGGCGAGAAACACAAACGCCCCCTTGAGAACCCCGATCAGGACCACCTCTCTTCCCTCGTAATCCCTGGAAATCCCGTCAGCCAGCTCCCGCACCCTTCTCCCGATTGCTTCTCTGGAAAAGAGGATTTCCTTTTTCACCTGAAATACTCCTGCAAATCCCCCCCTCTTTAAAATGTGCCGTAATTACTGTACGTCATTGCGGTGAGCCGAAGCCCCGAGCGAAGCGTGGGGGGGAACAACGTGAGCGCGGCAATCCCAACATTATCAATTGATTATGAGATTGCTTCAGTCGTTTTACTCCTTCGCAATGACTTAGTAACACAGTTCCCCTCTATGAAAGGGGTGGACGGGGTCTTGTGTGTAGGCGGAAACAAATTCGTCGATGTTGTCCTGTATCAATTTTTCCGCTTCCTTCAATTCCTCACTATCCCGGAATTCGGATGACAGGCTTAGAAATATCGGATCGAACCGGGACTTTTCGCGGCCAAGAGATTCATAGTCAATCTGTTTGATCATGTACTGAGAACCGTCGAAATAGTACTTTCCGAAACGGTTGGTTGCGGGAGACCGGAAAGGCCAGGAGACCTTGAAGGAAAAGAAGCTTAGCGCGATCTCTCTGAGCATGCCATTCCCGAACTTCCCGGAAGAAGGCATCTCACCTACCGCTTCGCTGATTATGCGGAAATACGATTTGACGAGGTCGATGTCGGTGACGCAGAGGCCGTAAAGATACCAGTCGTCGATAATGTTGATCAGGGACTGTTTCTCTTCCCTGGAAATATGGTGATAACTGGGACAGAGATGCCCGTTACACAAATCTTTCCCGTAAAAGGACACTTCCCTCAGATCCACACCATTTCTCTGAAGCGGGTGGAGGAGACAGCCCACTTTTTTTTCTTCACCCCCAAGAAAGCCCAGGTACTCACAGCAGTAGATCACCTCGTATATTTTCGACTGATCCTCTGACATCGTAATCCTCTCGGAAAAAATCTTTACATCTTCAGGTTTCCTTACTGTCCCGGAGAAAAGCACTGTTCTTTTTCTCAATCGCCCCGCGAGGGATTCTCTGGTGCTGTCGGCATAATTGTAGAGACCACAGCAGGCGCCGCAGGATTTGGATGCATCCGGCTGGCAAAGGTGTATGAACACATCATCCATCATTCAGTGGTCGTATCGTGAAAGTGGCAAAAGGTATTGTATAATCCTTTTGCGATCTGACATGATTTTTTGCCCCTATATATGAGGAATACCATTGCAGGTCAAGCACAAAGATGATAAAAAGCCAACGGCTATGAAGTGTGTAGAAGAGATACTCCTTCCCAATGAACTGATGGTCGAAGTATGGGATAAATCGCGGCCCATCGCGGCAGACACCACGAAGGTAGAGCTTTACATCAGGATCAAGGTTACCCTTAAACCATCCTATTTTATTAAACACGAACACTTCGAGCTGGTCAAAAGGATCTTTGGGAACGAAATCCTTTTTGAACACTCAATAGAGCGGACCTTTGTGAACAACAGAGAGAAAGAGGCTGTCTTTCAGGAATTATTGGACACCTTCAAAAGAGATTTGGTTCCATACCTTTCGAAAACGGCATTCCCGGGTAATTTCGCACTATCCAAATACTGGGACATCGAGAAAAACCGTTATAAATATCTCTCTTTTCTCCAGGATAAACCCTTATTGGAAGACGAAGAAAATGGGGGAGGCCGCGAAATTTTTTGATGTGAGAGACGATAATTTTGAAAGCTTTTTGTAATTATCCTTGGGTCATTGCGAGGTGCGTACGCACCGTGGCGATCTATCGAAACATCAGTGCGTGATGAGATTGCTTCGCCCCACCCGCAACGACAGTGCGACATTATGCAATGCTTTCAAAATTTTATATTGACAAATAACAATTTCTTCCGATAAAGTGCGCCATTAATTTTTTTTGAGGACTGATGTATGTACGCGGTAATAAAGACAGGTGGAAAACAACACAGGGTCACGGAAGGAGATGTGATTGCTGTGGAAAAAATCAACGGGAGCAAGGGTGACACCGTTTTCTTCAACGAAGTATTGATGGTAGTAAAAGGTGAAGACGTGCGCGTAGGAACCCCCGTCCTCGACGGCGCGCGCGTTGCCGGTGAAATCATAGAGCAGACAAAGTCACCGAAAATTCACGTGTTCAGGATGAAGAGAAGAAAAGGATACAGGAAAAAAACGGGGCACCGTCAGAACATAACAAAGATGAGAATAAAGGAAATTTCCTTATAAGAGGTAACGGAGGAAACCATGGCACATAAAAAGGGACAGGGAAGTTCCCGGAACGGAAGGGACAGCAATGCCCAGAGGAGGGGCATCAAGGCGTTTGGCGGCCAGAGGATCAATGCTGGTTCCATTATCGTCCGTCAGATCGGGACAAAAATCCATCCCGGCAACAACGTCGGCATGGGAAAGGATTACACGATTTTCTCCCGCATTGATGGCATCGTGCAGTTTGAAAGGCTGGACAAGAAAAGAAAAAAAGTAAGCGTGTATGCCGCTTAGCCAGCTTTTAAATAAACAGGAGGCTCAGGAATATGGACGAGCGTGAAACCGGTATCGTTAAATGGTTTAACGACAAGAAGGGTTATGGTTTTATCTCCCGCGAATCGGGGGAGGATGTCTTTGTACACTACACATCAATTATCGGGGAGGGATTTCGCAGTCTTACAGAAGGAGAACAGGTGGAGTTTTCGGTAAAGCAGGACCAGAAGGGACAGGCAGCCGTAAACGTACGGAAGTTAATACGATAGGCCGTTCGGGCCATATACAGGGTTCGCCGTTCAATAGCGAACGGCAGAGAATTACGATGAGGCACTTGTTTAAGTGCCTCTTTTTTTAATGGATTATGAGATTGCTTCAGTGGTTCCACTCCTTCGCAATGACTTTGTAACACAGTCTTCTCTTGCGAAGGGGTAAAAAGGATTCATTTTCCGATGAAATTCATTGACGAAGCACAAATTTACGTGAAGGCAGGTGATGGAGGAAGAGGCTGTGTCAGCTTCCGGCGGGAAAAGTTTGTTCCCCGGGGCGGACCCGACGGAGGAGACGGAGGAAAAGGGGGAGACATTATCATCCGCGCATCCGGCAGCCACAGGACACTTTTAGATTTGAAATACAAGCAGCATCACGTGGCAAAACACGGCGGCCATGGAAAGGGAGGAAACAGGACCGGCAGGAATTCGGAGGATGTGGAGATCATCGTGCCCGTGGGCACGGTGGTAAAAAATGCGGACACCGGTGAGTGCATCGTTGATCTCACCGCCGACGGGCAGTGCTGTATCGTCGCACGGGGAGGAATGGGCGGAAGAGGAAACACATGGTTCGCCACGTCCACCAACCAGGCACCACGGCGTGCCCAGGAAGGAATGAAAGGTGAGGAACTCCGGATCCATTTAGAATTGAAACTCCTGGCCGACGTGGGCATCGTGGGTCTTCCCAACGTCGGGAAGTCAACGTTCATCGCCAGAGTATCCGCGGCCCGCCCGAAAATCGCAGACTACCCCTTCACCACGCTCACACCCAATCTTGGTGTGGTGAGATACGGCCGGTATGAAACATTCGTCATCGCGGATATCCCCGGCCTCATTGAGGGGGCCCATGCGGGAATGGGAATGGGAACACGATTCCTCCGTCACGTAGAACGGACATCCGTGTTGCTCCATATCTTAGACATCTCCCGGGAACAATACACAGGCGCGTGGCATGATTACGAAACAGTCAACCGGGAACTGGCCATGTTCGGTCAGAACCTGATCGAGAAGCCCCAGGTCGTTGCCATCAATAAAACCGACCTCCCCCTGACACGGGAAAGGATCAAAAAAGACATTGACATGTTTCAAAAAAAAGGAATAAAAATATTACCCTTTTCCGCAGCAACAGGCGAAGGGGTTGATGCCGTAATCAACGAGATAGTAAAAAAACTCTCTCTCAAAAAGGTGCTTGAATGATCCGGAAAAAAATCCTGGCCAACGTCAAAAAGGTCCTCGTCAAAATCGGCAGCGCCGTCCTGACGGGTGAAGAAGGCCTCGACCTCAACATCATCGAGCAACTGGTCGATGAGATAGCACAGCTCACGAAACAGGGTTACCAGATCGTGATTGTCACCTCCGGCGCCATTGCGTCGGGAAAGCACCGCATGGGCATCACCGGCAGGTTGAAGAGCATGCCTCAGAAGCAGGCCGCCGCCGCGATCGGTCAGAGCAGGCTCATGAGGGTTTACTCCAACGCCTTCGGGAAATACGGCATCTACGTCGCCCAGATACTCCTCACCATGAGCGACCTGACGGACAGGAAACGTTATCTGAATGTCGGCAACACTCTTTCTACTCTCATCGACTGGGGAGTAATCCCGGTAATCAACGAAAACGATACCGTCGCGGTGGATGAAATCAAGTTCGGGGACAATGATCATCTGGCCGCCATGCTTACGAACATCATCGACGCTCACCTGCTGATCAACCTCACCAGCACGGAGGGCCTCTACGACAGGAATCCCTCCGAAGGGAAAAAAGCAAAACTCATTACGCTGGTAAAGGAATTTACCGAGGAGATCGAATCGGCGGCGACGAATGACACCTCCCCTGTCGGACTGGGAGGCATGAAGAGCAAGGTCATCGCCGCAAAAAAAGTGGTGGCATCGGGTATCCCCTGCATCATCGCCCCCGGCAAGAAAAAGGGGGTGCTCCTTGATATTTTTGCCGGGAAAGAAATAGGAACCCTCTTTTTGCCCACGAGCGATCACATGAGCAGCAGAAAATACTGGATTGCCTTCACGTTGAGAGCAAGAGGAAAACTCTTTGTGGATGAGGGAGCAAAGACGGCACTGGTTGAGGAAGGGAAAAGTCTCCTGCCGTCCGGAATCGTCAGCGTGGAAGGGGAATTCGGCATCGGGGACGCGGTAACCTGTGTCGATATGGAAGGAAATCCCGTGGCCAAGGGGCTGATTAATTACACCGCTGCCGATGTAAAAAAAATCATGGGCCTGAAGACGTCCAAAATAGAACAGGTTTTAGGATACAAGGACTATGATGAAATCATCCACCGGGACAATCTGGCCCTCTTAAAACAGAGCCGAAAACCAAAAACATCCGTCTGAGAGTCCGCTTACCCCGATATCACCGGAAAAATCCGGGCAACACCCTCCCCTTTGAATCAAACGCTACACCCTCCATGGCGAGAAGATCCCATTTCATTTTCGTGCCTCCGCCGAAGCCGCCGGGATGCCCGTCGCTCCGTATGACACGGTGACAGGGAATGACAAAAGGGAAAGGATTCCCTGCAAGAGCTCCGCCCACTGCTCTCGCACCTCCTGCCGTTCCTATTCTTTTTGCGATCTGTCCATACGAGGATACCATTCCCCGGGGAATACCGGCAGTCCGGCGTAACACCCTCCGCTGAAACTCGCCGCACACACCCATGTCAAGCATACTTAGAGAAAAGGCAACTGCATGTCCCGCTAAATAATTCCTGATACTCACGCACAGCCCCTCTATCACGCCGTGTGATACGTGAGTCGCACCGGGAAACAACTCACGACACAACGCGTTCACTTCCCCGGTATCGCCGGCGAGAAGGATCCTCACCACGGCGGAAGACCCTCTCTTCAACTTCCAGACAACAATGAGTCTGCCAAGGCGAGTGCCTATCCCTGTATAATGAACCGGTTCGATTTTATTCACTCCCACTTCCTCCAAATGTTACAGCATGTGCTCGATGAGTATTTTTATCCCTATACCGATAAGAATTATACCGCCGAAGATTTCTACTTTCTTGCCGGCGACTCTCCCCAGTCTTTCTCCGAACATCACCCCCAGCATGGTCATGAGGAACGCAACGATCCCGATTATAATACATGGATAGAGGATCGGTATCTTCAAAAAGGCAAAACTTAAGCCCACGGCGAGGGCATCAATGCTTGTTGCAATTGAGAGGATAAGGAGGGTCATCCCCTTTGTCGGATCCGATGTATGCACTTTCGGTTCTTCATCAAAGGATTCCCAGATCATCTTTCCCCCCACATAAGCCAGAAGCCCGAATGCAACCCAGTGATCGTAACCGGCGATGAAGTCAGTCACCGTTTTCCCGGCAAACCATCCGGCAACCGGCATCAGCAGCTGAAAAAGCCCGAAGTGAAAAGAAAGGCGAAAGACAGGACCGAATGAAATTGTCCTGAGACTGGCTCCCACACCGATAGCCACCGAAAATGCATCCATTCCCAGCCCTATGGCAAGCATTACTACGGATGGAAAACCCATTATCTTGTCTCTCCCGCCTGTCCCCTGAAAAAGGCATAAATCTTTTCCGCCATTTTGCTTCCGATGCCGCCGACATTTCGGAGATCATCCACCGTTGCCGCAGCCAATTTCCTGAGATCACCGAAGGCTGTCAGGAGCCTTTTCTTCCTGTGCCCGCCAATGCCCGGAATGGTATCAAGTACCGACTGAAAGTCCTTTCGTTCTTTTACCTTCCGGTGATACGTGACGGCAAACCTGTGTGCCTCATCTCTTACCCTCTGGAGCAGGAAAAGCACCTCAGGCCAGCGTGAGAGGTACACGGGATTTTTCCTTCCCTGAAGATACACCCGGTCCTGAGTTCCAAGGCCGCTCCTGCCGGCCCCGGTTCCCTTCGCCAGCGCGATGAGATCGACATTTTTCATACCCAGCTCATGAGTGACGGCCATTGCCACCCCGAGATGTCCCCTCCCTCCATCAACGACAACGAGCTCAGGAATGCCCTCCTGTCCAGTATACCGGCGCTTGAGAACCTCGTACATCATGGCGTAATCATCAGCCCCCTCGACAGTCTTTATGCGGAAGCGCCTGTATCCTGATTTCCAGGGCCTTCCGTCTAAGAACGTAACCATGGAACCGACGGCATATTTCCCGCCGACGTTCGAGATATCAAAGCACTCTATCCGGGACGGGAAATTCATTAATCGGAGTGCTCTCGCAAGAAGCGTCAGTGTTTCTTCCGTATCCGCAACCCGGCGCTCCGATCTGAACACACTCCCGGCGTTGCTTTCCGCAATCCGGAGAATCTCCCCTCTTTCTCCCCTCTTCGGAATCACCACGGTTACCGCTTTCCCCCTCCTCTCGGACAACCAGTCCTCCACCACCTCCTTATCCTCAATAGCCTCGGGAATGATTAACTCATCGGGAATACTCACTTCGCCGTCATAGTACTGTTTCAGAAGCGATGAGAGAATCTCAGAAGATTGGCCTCTCATTTTGAGGAGCGGGAAATTCTTTTTACCGACAATCTTGCCCTTTCTCACATGGATCGCACATACCTGCACAAGATCGCCTTCCCGATAGACCCCGAAAACATCCCTGTCCTTGAAAGACGCGGACACCACGCGCTGCTTTTCCAGCGTATTCTCAATGGCGGCGATCCTGTCCCTCAGGACGGCGGCTTCTTCAAAATGCAGTTGTTCCGCCGCCGCGTTCATGCGCGCATGAAGCTCTCCGATCAACACCTTTTCCCGTCCCTCAAGAAACGTCAGGCTATCCCTCACCAGTCGCTGATACGATTGCATATCGATGCGTCCGACACAGGGTGCCACACACCGTTTGATATCATATTCGAGACAGGGGCGACCGCGAAACCTCAATTCCCGATCACCGCAGGTGCGCAGGGGGAATATGGTCTGAATGTAGCGGAGTGTTTCTTTCGCAGAAGCGCTCGAAGGATAAGGACCAAAGTAACGGGCTCCATCATCTTTGGGACGCCTCACCAGTTGAAACCTCGGGAAGGGAACCTTCGTATCAACCCGTATGCTGAAATAGGTCTTGTCATCCCTGAATATGACATTGTAGCGGGGCCGGTACTCTTTAATGAGATTGTTCTCGAGAATCAGGGCTTCCTTCTCCGTACCCGTCACGATGAACTCCACGTCGTGAATCCTGGAGATGAGAAAGGGGACCATGTAACGCTGGTCGGTTCCGCCCCAGTAGGCCTTCACGCGGTTTCTCAGATGAGCGGCCTTCCCCACATAGAGGACCTTCCCGTTTTTATCCTTCATCAAATACACACCGGGCACCTCCGGCGCGTTTTTAATTTTTTCCTCTAACGCGTCACTCATCGGACTTCAGCCCTCGCTGTAATTCCGGGATTATTGAGGTATCCCCGTGAATGCCGTAACCGGCTTCACCGGCAGTTCATAAGGTATCTGATCGATACGGTAAATATCACTGCGGAACTGGAGAATTCCAGAACGATCCACCCATGCCGTCAAATAAGTGATATGGACATCAAAGGGCCCTGAGAGCGTTACCACCTGCCTTTTCCCTTTCCCTATTTCGGCCAGGATCTTTTTACGCGTCCATCCCTGTCTGTCCCTGAGAAGATAGACAGCCATGTCCATGGGCTTCTCGATACGGATACAGCCGTGACTGAAATCACGCCTCTGTCTCCCGAAAAGGTGACGGCCCGGCGTATCATGGAGGTATATCTCGCATTCGTTGGGGAATATGAACTTAACCCTCCCCAGGGGATTGAGAGAACCTGGTTCCTGGCGGAGCCTGTACCTGAAATTATTCTCCCGCATTCGGCTCCAATCCACTGTCTTCGGATCGATTTCTTTCGCATTATCATTCCAGTCGCGCAGCAGTTTAATACTCTTTTCCGCGAGGTACTCGGGATTTTTCTTTATCTGGGGCAATATCTCTTTGATGGCAATGCCATCCGGGATCTTCCAGAACGGGTTGAGCTCCAGATACACCATTTTCCCGCTCAGCATGCAACTGGGCTGGTCCTTCTTCCCGACAATGATTTTCATCGTCATCACCTGCCGGTCATCCTCGACAACTTCCAGGCGAAAGTCCGCAATATTGACAAAGATATGGCGTTTCCCCAAATCATCGGGGAGCCAGCGGAGACGATCCATGTTCAGGGCCATCTGGCGAATGCGTGTCTCCACGGGGATATTGAGTATATCCAGGGTCTCCTTCGCCACTTTTCCATCAACCTTGAGACCGTGTCTCTTCTGAAATCTTCGGACCCCCTCTTCCAGAGCTTTACCAAAAACATCGGGGTGGTGCTCCGCCACCGTATCGAGATCGCCCGAAACGATGAGCCGATCGCGCAGCTGCGCCACCCGCTGGCCCTGCGATCCCCTCTTCAGCGTCGGCCCCGGCGGTATCTGAGACCATCCCCCGTAACCGGCAACGCTCATGTAGTCTTCCAGCTTCTCCCTCAGTTTCTCATAGCCCGAAGGCCGTGATATAAGATCGGCAAGCGTGTCTCCCCGCTCGCCCGACATCAGCGCTGTATAAAACGATGATGCCATCTCAAGAGTCCTCAGGGTGACAACCTCCTCCGTATACACGTTCTGGTGCTCAACGCGACCGTGCAGTAAATGACGAGTGTAGAGCAAAAGCGCATCCGTCAGGGTGAGATCGAGATCGGTGAGTGTTATCGTGTCTGAACGCTTCCCTACGCCCTTCCCTCTCTTCAGCTCCGAGAGGAGAACTTCTGTCTCCCGGAGATGGTAGTCCTCCGGTCTCAGTCCCTCGCGATGGGCCTCCCGGATCACACCGATAAACTCTTCCCCGTGAGTCAACAGGTTTCCGTCATTATCAACCCAGCACGGACGATATTGCCTCCCGGTATAAAACCCCTCAAGCAACGCCGATACGCAGTACGTTTCATCCGCACAGAGAATGCGGTCAGAGGTGAGCGTTGCGGCTTCGATCCTCTCCCTGATGTGCATGCCCACCCTATCCGACAGAACCTCGGCATACGAGAGCTCACACAGAACCATACACAGGCCGGTTACCGCCATGAAAATCCACACGCGCGCTTTCAACCCTCACCCCCCATTTCCACCAGTATCCTCGTCAGCACCTTGATCCGGTCACGGAGCTCCGCCGCCTTCTCAAACTCAAGATTCTTCGCGGCCTCCTTCATCTCCTCTTTCAGTGTGCCGATCATCACCGGAAGTTCCTCATCGGTAACCTCCACTTCCCGTTCTTCCCTGTAAGCCGGCACCGTCACGTAGTCGGCCTCATAGATAGACGAGAGGATATCATGAATGGATTTTTTAATCGATTCCGGTGTGATATGATGCTCGTCATTATACCGCTTCTGAATTTCCCGGCGCCGCTTCGTCTCCTCCAGACAGACCTTTATCGATTCCGTGAGTGTATCCGCGTACATGATCACCTTACCGGACACGTTCCGGGCAGCCCTCCCGCTCGTCTGAATCAGAGATCGCTCAGAACGGAGGAACCCTTCCCTATCGGCATCGAGAATGGCCACCAGGGACACTTCCGGTATATCAAGCCCCTCCCGCAGGAGGTTTATCCCGATCAATGCATCGAATTCCCCCAGGCGGAGATCCCGGATAATGCCGACCCGCTCCAGGGTATGGATGTCGGAATGAAGGTATCTCACCCGGACGCCCAGATTCTGATAATACGCCGTGAGATTTTCCGCCATTCTTTTGGTAAGCGTGGTGACCAGCACCCGTTCCCCTTTCTTTTCCCGCTCACGGATTTCCGCAAGGAGATCGTCAACCTGGTTACTCACGGGCCTCACATCAACTTCCGGATCCATCAAACCGGTCGGACGTATGATCTGTTCCACAACACGGCCGCCCGCCTTCTTCATTTCGTAGCGGGCCGGTGTCGCCGACACATAGATGCGCTGATTCGCAAAGCCTTCGTACTCCGCGAACATCAAAGGCCTGTTATCCAGTGCCGAGGGGAGGCGGAAGCCGTAGTTCACCAGGGTTTCCTTCCGGGACCGGTCCCCCCGGTACATTCCGACAAGTTGAGGAATGGTAGCGTGGCTCTCATCAATCACTATCAGCGCATCCTCCGGAAGATACTCCATTAATGTCGGAGGAGGTTCTCCCGGTTTCCTTCCCGTGAGATGACGGGAATAATTCTCAATGCCCTGGCAGTATCCCATTTCCTCCATCATCTCGATATCAAATCTCGTCCTCTGCTCCAGCCTCTGCGCCTCGACAAGCTTATTTGCGGCATGGAGCTCCCCGAGCCTTTCCTCAAGTTCAACCCTGATTGCATCAATCGCCCGCCCCATGGTGTCTTTTGTCGTCACGTAATGACTCCCCGGATAGACGGCAATCTTCTGGAAGCGGCTTAATCTCCTGCCCCGAAGGGGATCTATCTGGGAAATGGACTCCACCGTATCTCCGAAAAATTCCACCCTGATCGCTCGCTCCTCTTCATAGGGAGGAAAGATCTCCACCACATCCCCCCGGACACGGAAGGTGCCGCGGTGAAAGTCGATATCGTTGCGCTCATACTGAATCTCCACCAGGCGACGGAGCATCTCATCCCGGGGGATATCCATGCCCTCTTCCAGACGAAGCAGCATACCGTGGTACGCCTCGGGAGAACCGAGCCCGTAAATACAGGAGACGCTGGCAACGATGATGACGTCGTTGCGCTCCAGGAGCGAATACGTGGCGGAATGGCGCAACTTGTCGATTTCCTCATTTATCGAGGCATCCTTTTCTATGTAGGTATCGGTACTCGGGATATAGGCCTCGGGCTGATAGTAGTCGTAGTAGCTGACGAAGTACTCAACGGCATTTTCGGGAAACAGCATCTTGAATTCACCGTAAAGCTGTGCCGCCAGAGTCTTGTTATGAGCAATGACCAGTGTGGGTTTTTGAACCGCTGCAATCACATTGGCAATGGTAAAAGTCTTGCCGGAACCGGTCACGCCCAGAAGAACCTGATGACCGAATCCCCGCTCAACCCCCTCAACCAGCTCTGAGATTGCCGTCACCTGGTCGCCCTTCGGCTCAAATTCGGTCACAATTCGAAACCTATTCATGAGACATCACTTCACGCGGGAGTTATATCATTCTGAATAAAATTACAAAGTAAAAAACTTTTACCACAAAACAAGATATCATCCATCTTGTAGAATATTGCATAAAAGCCTCGACTATCAGGCATATTTCTACCGTATGATAATCTTATACCTTTTTCCTTTTCAAACCGCCTTACATAAAAAACCACCTGCGCAATTGACTCTATTATTTATAATACGGTCAATTAAGTGACGGATGTAAAGAAACGTATGTCACTCAAAAGCGCCTGGAAAATCTCTCACGGCTGGCAGTATCTGGTAAAGCAAACGCTACCCGATTGACAGAGAGGTGGTTTCTCCGTATACTCCCCCCACAAAAGGTGAGGACTTTCAAATCCATGTAAATTATTCATCGACAGTACATATGCGCAAGGAGGACAGAATGGCGAAGAAAATTCTTTTCACGGTAATTGCATTCGGGATCGTGTTTTATCTCACGTCAGCGTCTGCCAAGACAGGATATGTTGACATACCCGTAAACAGTATTCAGCAGGTGACGACTATGTCCGGCGTGGGTTTGCCGCCGTCGTACGGAGGAACGGGAGAGTTCCACGCTGTCTTCAAGATATTCCCGGTCGTTCCTGGAAAACGATACGAGGCGACACTCACCTATCACGCAGGAGACAACATAGGATACGGCATCTCCTTTGGAGATGGCGACCCATCGGTTCGGGATTCCGTATCGTTCGTGGGCATCGGCCATGGCACCGGATCGCGGGTAATGAAAGACAAGGAGGAAAAGTTTTTATTTTCCATTAGTCCCCAGAGTACGTCGAATGTCCTGTACGTTGTCGTTGGGTCGCACAGGCCATTGAATATCCGCTTTTCCGTGACGGATCGTCCGTCCGGCGTCACAAAAGAGTCTAAAGACCGGTGGGGGTATTTCTACGTGACGGACTTTCACGACAGGGGCACAGCTCCTTTCTTACTCAAGCGTGGGGGGTACGTCGCGGCACAGGCGATGGCAACCGGTGCGCCGGCCGTGAGGATATTCGGCCCCTATGCGTTTCTCGCGGGACAGTTTTCGGGAACCATAAAGCTGGCGCAGATATCGGAGAATGAGGGTATCATCTGGCTCAAAATTGACGGATACAACGTGGAGGAGATTTTAAACGCCGTGATCAGGGGCAGCGAACTCAAATTTGTGAGAACCATTGACTGCAGGTTCAACGCCCCCCGCACGCATGCACAGGTCTTTACCGGTCAGATCGCACCCGATGGCACATTTTCCGGAAGCTACTTCAATGACTACGAATCGGTGCTCATATACCCCTGGCAGGCCCAGAAGCGGTGACAGAATAGAATCAGCTATTATATCAGAGACTTTGAGGCTTCCATTTTAGCTTGACAAACATGCCCGGTTATGGTTAATGAAGCAGCCTGTAAATTTCATCGGAGCACACTGAATGAAAAAGAATCTCACAACTGTAAGCAACACGAAAAGGAAAAGAACTCACGGGTTTTTAGTGAGGATGTCTACCAGGGGAGGCAGATCAATCTTGAGCAGAAGACGTGCAAAGGGGAGAAAAAGATTGACCGTTTAGCCCTGAAAAAAGCGGTGCATGACAACACAATCCTTTGGTAAGCACGAAAGAATTCGAAAAAGAAATGATTACTTGACCGTTTATCAGCAGGGGGCGCGCAGCAATTCACAACATTTCACCGTTATCGCATACAAGAATCAAGTCGGAATCAGCAGGTTGGGAGTAACGGTCAGTAAAAAGGTGGGGGATGCTGTTCAGAGGAACAGAATCAAAAGACTTTTAAGAGAATTTTTTAGATTGAACAAATCGAGGTTTTCAACTCCTCAAGACATTGTGATCATTGCGAAAAAGGATGCTTCATCACTTACGTACCAGGCTGTCTGCAGAGAGTTGGAAGGTCTCTTAATCAAAAAACCAGATGTCTCATAACCTGTTTCTGCAAATTCTGGGAAAAATTCTCGTCACTGTAATCCGAGTCTACCAGATTTGTATTTCCCCCCTTTTTACTCCCTGTTGCCGTTTTCATCCCTCCTGCTCGGAATATGCGATAACCGCGGTCAGGCGATACGGCCCGATACGGGGCCTGTCAGTGAGTCTGATGCGGCTGCTTCGCTGTCATCCCTTCCACCCCGGTGGCTACGATCCGGTCAAGTAGTGCAGAAAAAAACGGAGGTTATGAATGGACAAGAGGGGTTTCCTCGCCATCGTTCTGTCATTACTGGTGATCTTTCTCTGGCAGGCCTTTTTCGTGAAACAGCCTCCCCCGAAACCCTCAGAGTCCGCGAAACAGGAAACAGGGGTAGACAAAAAAGAGTCCGCCACGGCACCCCCTGCCGCCCCGAAACAGGTGCACACGAGAACGATCCTGACGCAAAGGGAAGTCACGACCGAAAAGGAAATCCCGGTGGAGACACCGCTGTACACGGCGATCTTCAGCACAAAAGGGGGGACACTGAAATCGTTCAAACTGAAAGGTTACCGAAAGAACCTTAATAAGGACTCCGAGCTTATCGAGATCGTGCATGTCGGGGACGACATGTTAAAACCCCTCACCGTCACCTTCCCCGAATCGAATATCGACATACGACCCGGGAACATCTACACAGTCAATAGTGCATCGATCGATCTGACACAGGGCCAGGACAGCCGCCAGATGATCTTCACCCAGTCATACGCTCACGCTGCGAAAATAGAAAAGATATTCACTTTCTATCCGGACAAATATTCCATCGACCTGGAGGTGAGGATCCACAACCTGCTGAAAGAGGCCCTTTTCCAGAACCCTCTTCTCTCCTGGCATCAGTACGTAGATCCCAAAGCGGAGACGGATGAATACGGCCACGAGGGCCCCATTTCCTACATTGCGAAGAGTATCGACCTCTATGAGGTAAAAAAATTAGACTCCGGAAAATCCTTCGGACCGGACGTTATCTGGGCAGGCTTTGAGACGAAATACTTCATTGCATCCATGATACCGCAGAACCCGACATTGACCACCCTCTCCCTTAACCTGGATTCGAGAAACATGGTCTCGGTAAGCCTGAAGGGGCCTCAAAACCTCATCCCGGCGGGACAGACCGGTTCGTTCAACTATTCACTGTATCTGGGGCCAAAGGATCATGATATTCTTAATGCCCAGGGAGTCGGCCTCGAGAATGCCATCGATTTTGGCTCATGGTTAAAGTGGCTGGCCCTTCCCCTTTTAATCACAGTCAAGTTCATCAACAATTACGTCCACAACTACGGGATTGCCATCATCATCCTCACGATTCTGATAAAGGTCATTTTCTGGCCTTTAGGAAATAAGAGCTACAAATCCATGAAAGAGATGCAAAAAATTCAACCTAAAATAACAGAGCTCCGGGAAAAATATAAGAACGATAAAACAAAACTCAGCCAGGAAACGATGGCGCTGTATAAAACCCACAAGGTGAACCCGTTGGGGGGGTGTCTCCCGATGGTGATTCAAATCCCTGTCTTCTTCGGATTATACAAGGCGCTCATGTATTCCATTGAACTGCGCCACGCTCCCTTTTACTGGTGGATACAGGATCTGTCCGCAAAGGATCCCTATTACATCACGCCGATTATCATGGGGGGGACCATGCTCATTCAGCAGAAGATGAGCCCTCCCATGGGTGATCCCCTCCAGCAGAAAATTATGTTGCTGATGCCCGTATTTTTTACGTTCCTTTTTTTAAACTTCCCCTCAGGTCTGGTTATTTACTGGCTTTTCCAGAACATCCTGAGTATCGGGCAGCAGTACTATATCAATAAACGACCCTATTGAATCGAGGTAATCATTATGGAAACGATAGAAATTGAAGGAAAAACCATAGATGAAGCCATTGAAAAGGCCTGCAGCGAATTCAATCTGCCGAGAGAAAAGCTCAATATAGAAATTATCTCGGACGGTACGACGGGGTTTCTCGGCTTAGGATCGAAAAAAGCGAGAATCAAGGCAAGTCGTATGTCCATTGACATGGGGATAGAAGCAGAGCAGATAGAGGCTGCCGCACAGAAAACGCCGCCCGATGAGGCCGAGGAACCTTCATCAATGGCGGCGAAAAGACTCCTTGAGGGCATCCTTGCCCGGATGAAATTGGACTGTCCCGTGACTGTTAAAGAAACCTCCGACGCAATCATCCTCAACATAAAGGGTGACGGGGGCGGTTTACTCATCGGGAAGAGGGGGCAGAACCTGGATGCCATTCAGTATATCGTGAGCAAGGCCACGAATAAATTCACCGATAACAAAAAAATGATCATCATCGACACCGAATCGTACAGGAAAAGAAGGGAAGAATCCCTGATAGCCCTTGCGGAAAAACTTGCCGAAAAGGTCAAAAAGACGAAGAAGGCCGTGACGGTGGGGCATATGAACGCCCATGACCGCCGCATCATCCATCTTGCCCTGCAGAACGACGAGCAGCTGATCACAAAGAGCAGGGGGGAGGGTGAATTCAGAAAGATCGTCATCATGCCAGTCAAAACGGATAG
>VGTB01000033.1 GCA_016874835.1 Deltaproteobacteria bacterium
ATCTTCTTTTATGGCGGGTTATGATGATGAATCTTTATGTTGCCTCCCTTATCCTTGTTGTCCTTCTCGGTGCGATGCTCTTCTATACCGTCCGGATAAAAAATATGATCCCTAAATTCAGTACGGAGGAACTCATCACCGTTGCTCTCTTTTGCAGTATTCTCTACATCGCCATCCTGCCCTTTAAATTCGGGCTCAGTCGGATTCCCATAATACAGGCATTCTTTTTTTCCGTTCCTTATACCACCATACTGGTCATCGGTGTCCGCCTTGTTCCAAAGGCGGGAACGGTTACCCTGCTGATATGCGGTCACAGCCTTCTTTCCCAGATACTCTCAAGTGGTGTCAATCCTCTCTGGTGGCCCTATGCGTTACTGGCGGGTTTCGTCCTTGAAATCTATTTTTTAATAACGGGCAATTATCTCGCAACGATGAGAAACGCGGTGGGAGCGGGGATTCTTCGAGGATTTATTGTGTATATCTATTTCTACTACTTTTCCGCGCCTTACATCTGGCATCAGCACTACGCCCCCTGGTACATCTGGCTCCAGACGGGCCAGGGCATGGCAGGTTCCGCCCTGGGTGCAGTAATAGGATTTTATCTGAGCAGAACAATCATTCAGGCATATCGTTACGGAGGGATATAACAAATTATGGCGTTTTATAAAGTTACCTTCAATGAAAAGTATAGGTTTGCAACGGTTCATAACTACGGATGCACGTTTCGATGTCCATTTTGCAGCTATAAACTCAAAAGCGGAGAACATGGAAAGCCCGGATTGTCTTATCCTGCACCGGAACGATACCTGAAGACGCAGGAAATTGAGGAAGCCCTCAGTCAGGTAAGTATTGAAAAACTTTATTTCATGGGTGGTGAACCTACTGTTGCCGGGGATTTACAGACAATCATAGATTTTGCGAAAGAGACGCTTGGGATTTCTGCCTATCTCGGACACACCAACGGCAGTAAGTTGCCTCTGCCAAATCTGAAGGGTGCCAATGTCGGACTGAAAGCTTGGGACGATAATTTGCATCTTGCCATTACAGGAAAAAAGAAAAAAGAGATATTCGATAATTTCGAAAGGGCATATCGAGAAGGAATGGAACTGAAGGCCAATGTGGTGTACGTTCCCGGCCTTGTGGATGTAGATCAGGTTGAAGGGATAGCAGCGTGGCTCGCGGGTCTCAACCCGGGAATCCCGTTTCATATCATGGGGTATATTCCTGTTCCCGGCCAAGAGTATGAACGGCCGACAGCAGAGCAAATGAAAGAAGTTGATGCTGCTTGCAGGCGCTACCTGCAGAATGTTGCCGTTTCTCATATCGATCAGGAGAGGGCGCTGAACCTGTCGTCAAGGGATGATCGGTTTGCGGTTACACGTCTCCTGTGAAGAGACGTGTATGCCGGGAACAAATACATGCAATAATAGTGTGGTGGAGGACGTATAAGATGAAGTTTGGAGAAGAATTTGATAGGGATTACTCATGCTCTCTTCACATACGTTCTACAGGTGGCGAAAAGTATGGGTGCGAACGCGGTGGACTATTTTTTTCTGTGTTCATTTCCCTTGCACTGCATATATTCACAGTTCTGATAGTTTCCACTGCCGTTGCCATATCTTCCAATTTTACATTATCTGAAGATCCTGTGCTTCATGTATCACTGGTGTCAGTGACGGAAGGAAGTAGAACAGACAAAAAGGGTTTACCGGAAATCAAGGCACGTCAGAAACAATCAAATGAAAGTAAAGGGAAAATTGACGAATATCGAGTGGAGATAAAATCGATTGAAGGGTGGCTGAAAGATAACAGGAGCGAATCAAAATCTCCCCGTGTTATGGAGATATCGGTAATGGAATCGACTGTTGCGATGACATCTCCGCCTTCTGTAGCCATAGAAGAGGATATATCAGCACGGAATAAAGCATGGAGCTATAATTCTATCGCCGGCAATCAACCTGTCGATGCAATTTCTCTGGCATTGCCTCAATATCGTGAAAATGCCCATCCATCCTATCCCAGAGTAGCCAGGAAGCATGGTTATGAGGGGCTTGTTCTGCTCTCCGCGGAAGTTTTCGCCGACGGGAGGGTCGGTGATGTCAGGATTGCCAGAACGTCAGGATATGACGTACTGGACAGATCTGCCCTTGATGCGGTGAAAACCTGGAGATTTGAACCCGGCAGAAGAAAGGGCAAGCCTGACGCTATGTGGGTAGATGTTCCCATAAAGTTTGTTCTGAAAGATCAGCCCCGGTAAAATGATGATGACCGGAATCAACTGCTTCATGAGACGTTCACCTTAGCGAAGTTTATATGTCAATAATGACATAAAAATCTTAATATCATTCTTTTTACTTTCCAAAAATTCCTTAAAAAAACTTGACACTGACAGGCATAAAATATATAGGAAGCAGGTCATTTCAGGTCTTGAAAAGTCCTTATGATCTGCTTTCATGCCACTCTTAAAAAAGAAGGAAGTTTAAACAACAAGTCAGGTCACACCTTTAATGCACGAAGGCCTCTCCGATCCGCTTCTTCTACAGAACAATTCCATGAAGGGTGGACGATGGGTATGGCTGGAAACGGTCTTGCCTCCCGTATTTGGAAAGGAGAGTTGAGTATAACGATACTGGGGAAATAATTTCTCACTAAACTCTCAGAAAGGAGCACTTTTTTATGGATGTAAGCAGAAGAGGTTTCTTGAAGATCTCCGGTGCAGTCCTGGCTACAAGTGGACTCGGTGTCAGCTTGAAACCGGTATCCGCTCATGCTCAGCCGCTTAAGGTCATGTATGCAAAGGAGACCACCACGGTTTGCCCTTACTGTTCGGTGGGATGCAGCATTATCGTCTCCATGAGAAACGGTAAGGTCGTAAACACGGAAGGAGATCCCGACAGCCCCATCAGCCGTGGTTCTCTTTGCACCAAGGGAGGCTCTATTTATCAGATGGCCGTAAATGATAATCGTCTGTCCAAGCCCCTTTACAGGGCGCCGAATACGGCAGAATGGAAAGAAATATCTTGGGAAGAGGCTATCGAAAAGATTGCGGTGAATATTAAAAAGAGCCGCGACAAGAGTTTCAAATTCAAAAACGATAAAGGTGAGACTGTGAACCGCACCGACGGTATCGCTTCCGTCGGAAGTGCAGCCATGGACAACGAAGAGTGCTGGCTGTATCAAAAATTCCTGAGGGGGTTGGGTCTGGTTTACATCGAACATCAGGCCCGCATCTGACACAGCCCGACGGTACCGGCTCTGGCAGAGTCGTTCGGACGCGGCGCAATGACGAATCACTGGATTGACATCAGAAACAGTGATGTAATTCTCATTATGGGCAGCAACCCTGCCGCCAACCATCCCATTGCCTTCAAGTGGATCACCGCAGCTATGGAAAAGGGGGCAAAGCTTATCTGTGTGGATCCACGATTTACCCAGTCTGCCTCGAAGGCCCACATCTATGCTCCCCTGAGATCGGGAACGGATATCGCCTTTCTGGGCGGCATGATCAAATATATCCTGGACAACAATCTGATTCATGAAGAGTATGTGAAAAACTATACCAATGCCACATTCCTGGTGAATCCCGCCTTCAAACTCCCCGGTGACAATAAGGGTGTGTTCTCCGGTCTCCAGGGAAAGAAGTATGATAAGGCAACGTGGTCTTATCAGACCGATGGAAGCGGACGCATCAAGAAAGACATGTCGATGAAGAACCCGAACTGTGTCTTCCAGCTTCTCAAGAAGCACTATGATCGGTATAACGTTGATGTTGTCATGCGCATCACGGGTACACCCAAGGAGAAGCTCATCGAAGTCTATAAGGAATACGCCAGTACCTACAAACCGGATAAGGTGGCTAACATCCTTTACGCCATGGGATGGACGCAGCACACGGTAGGAACGCAGAATATCAGAACAATGTGCATCATTCAGCTCCTTCTCGGGAACATGGGGGTCGCCGGCGGCGGTGTCCAGGCCATGCGGGGTGAGTCCAACGTACAGGGTTCTACCGATGCGGGGCTCCTCTTTCATATATGGCCGGGGTATCTGGGAGCGCCGACAGCTTCTTTAAAGACGCTGAAAGAATTCAACGAAAAAAGAACTCCCAAGACGAAAGAACCAAACAGTCTGAACTGGTGGAAAAATTTCCCGAAGTATTCGGCGAGTTTCCTGAGAGCCATGTACGGAAAGAATGCCACTCTGGAGGAGGCTTATTCGTATATGCCGAAACTGGATGACGGGGCAAACTACTCCTGGCTGATGATATTTGATCAGATGTACAAGGAAAAGTTCACCGGTTTCTTCGCCTGGGGGATGAATCCTGCCTGCAGCGGGGCACACTCCAATAAGGTCAGACAGGCGTTGACGAAACTGGATTGGCTGGTGAATGTCAACCTCTTCGACAATGAAACCGGTTCCTTCTGGAGAGGCCCCGGCATGGATCCGAAGAAAATAAAAACCGAGGTATTCATGCTTCCCTGTGCCTCCTCCGTGGAAAAGGAAGGGAGCATTTCCAACAGCGGCCGCTGGATGCAGTGGCGATATAAAGCGGTGAATCCTCCCGGTGTTGCACTACCCGATGCAGATATCATGAACGAGCTCTACTATAAGCTCAAGGAACTCTATGAGAAGGATGGTGGTCCCCTGAAAGAGGCCGTTTTGAAAATGACCTGGAATTACGGGAAAAAGGACGCTGCGGGGAGAGTGCACCATATTGATCCCCATGCCATTGCCAGGGAGATCAACGGCTTCTTCCTGGAAGACAAGAAGGTGGAGAATCCGACAAAGAAGGGTGAATTCAAGGAGTTCAAGAAGGGAGATCCCGTTCCCACCTTTGCGTGGCTCCAGGATGATGGTTCAACGTCTTCGGGTACCTGGATATACTGCGGTTCCTACGCGGACAAGGGTAATATGGCTGCCCGCAGGGGTACGAAAGATCCTTCCGGTATCGGGCTCTATCCTGAGTGGGCCTGGGCCTGGCCGGTAAACAGGAGGATCATTTACAACGGTGCGTCGGTGGATTTGAAGGGCAAGCCCTGGGATGTGAAGTGTCCTGTTATCGTCTGGGATGGCTCGAAATGGGTTGGCGATGTTCCTGATGGAGTCGGTGATCCCGGTGCGGGAAGACCCCCCTTCATCATGAAGCCGGATGGCGTTGCCAGCATCTTCGGACCAGGGCTGGCGGACGGTCCCTTCCCGGAACATTACGAGCCCCTGGAGTGCCCCGTGGAACAGAACCTCCTGTCACCACAGAAGAGCAATCCGGTTATCGTACGGTTTGATGAACCCGGTGTCGGTTCGGATATCGATACATATTCCGGTGTCACCAGCTGCGATCCACGATATCCATTCATCTGCAGCACGTATCGCGTGAGTGAACACTGGCAAACGGGCGTACTGACACGCTGGTGTCCCTGGCTGGCGGAGATGCAGCCCGGCATGTTCGTGGAGATGAGCCGTGAGCTGGCCAAAGAAAGGGGTATCAGCAACGGCGAGAAGGTTATCGTAAAATCTCCGAGAGGTGAGGTTGAAGCGACGGCAATCGTAACTCCACGATTTAAACCTTTCAATATTGACGGGAACATCATTCACCAGGTGGGCATTCCCTGGCACTTCGGCTGGATCACCCAACCGAGAGCAAAGAGCAGGTATGGACCTAATGATAAAAGACCTGAAGTATTTACCGCGGGGGATGCGGCAAATCTCCTCACGCCGACCATTGGTGATGCCAATACGATGATACCCGAGAGCAAGGCCTTCATGGTCAATGTTGTGAAGAAGGGGGTGAAGTAAATGTCTGAGAACATTAAACTCTTTGATATATCGAAGTGCACCGGTTGCCGCGGGTGTCAACTGGCATGTAAGCAGTGGAATCAGTTGAGGGCGAAACAGACGAGAATGAGAGGAACTTATCAGAATCCGCCTGATCTCCAGCCAAATACCTATCTGATCATGAGATTTCAGGAGGTGGAGGACAGCAAGGGGCTGAGATGGTATTACCGGCACCAGGCCTGCATGCACTGCAGCGATGCGGCCTGTGTGAAGGTATGCCCGTCAGGGGCTCTCTATTACAGCGCTTTTAATACAGTCGGGTTAAGCCATGAGAAGTGTATTGCCTGTAAGGAGTGCGTATCCGCCTGTCCTTTTGATATTCCCAGATTCGATGAGCGGACGGACAAGATATATAAATGTGACATGTGCGAAAGCAGGATTGCGAACAATCTGGAGCCGGCCTGTGTGAAGGCGTGTCCCACCGGTGCGCTCAAGTGGGGGGACAAGGATCGTCTGGTGAAAGCGGCTTATAAGAGGGCGAAAGAGCTTGGCGACGGGGCCTATGTGTATGGTGATAAGTTTGTAGACGGAACCCATCTTGTCTATGTGCTTCAGGAAAAGCCGGGTATGTATGCCGCACTCCCCAAGAGTCCGTCAGTGCCTCTGTCCATTGTGTTGTGGAAGGATGTGCTGAAGCCTCTCAGTATCCTTGCGGCGGGAGGTGTTCTCGCGGGGTCGTTCTTCCACTATATCATTCACGGGCCCAAGACCCCTGATGAAGATACATCCACCAAGACGGAAGGGGGTGAATAATCATGAAGAAAGGATTGATTCAAGCGACAGATTGGTATGAGAGGACGGTTCACTGGTTGCTGGCGATATCATGTATCGTCCTGTGTATAACCGGATTGGGGATGATGTTTCATTCCTTCCACTTCCTGGGAACGATTGTGGGTGGTCTTAAGATGTTGAAGCACATTCACAACTTCACCGGGCTTTTGTTTGCGGTTGCCCTCTTTTTAGCCATTAAGATGTGGTGGCATGAAGCAGGGGTATTTTCCATGCCGGAGGATCTGGAGTGGATGATGTGCGCCGGAGGGTACCTGTGGGAGGTAGAGAAGGTTCCCGAGGTGGGGAAGTACAATCCCGGGCAGAAGATGTTCTTTCTCGCCGTGGCGGGATTCGGCGTCATCATGGTTCTCACAGGGGTGATCATGTGGTTCTTCCCCATTGAGTTTCCCGCGTGGCTGGTGCGGTGGATGTATGTCCTGCACGCCCTTGGGTTCGTGGTGATCTTTGCCTTCTTCTTTGTGCACCTCTATCTGGGGACCATCGGTTCTCCCGGTTCCCTGGATGCGATGACGACCGGATGGGTTACCAGGGCCTGGCTGAAGAAACAGCACCCGAAGTGGTTGAAGGAGATGGAAGAGGAAGGGACACTTGTGGTTTCCGGTGAGGAAAAGAAGGCACACTGAGAGGTGTTATCATATTTAGCGTATTTACGAGCGCTGTTCGCTACACGGGCAGCGCTCTTTTTTTTGCGTCCGCACCAGGAAATGCCTGAAGAATCAGCGCTGAGAGTATTTTCCTTCATGGCATTATGCACGCAGTGCGTCGACGATGTTCATTCTCGATGCCCGGATCGCCGGCATGATACCGCCGATAAAACCCATAATCAGGGCAAAGGCAATGGCCTCAGCAACAATCTCAATACTGAGGATGAAGCTGAAGGCCAGTTCGGAAAATGTCTGGAAGTTGACTGTCGAAATCGTGATGAACTGCATGAAGGAGGCGAAGAAAATCCCTATGATGCCCCCTGTAGCGCCGAGGATCAGTGATTCTGTGAGAAACGCCAGCAGGATACCCCGCCTCTGATATCCTAAGGCCCGGAGTGTGCCGATTTCGTTCGTTCTGTTCGCGACGGCGGAATACATCGTGTTCATGGCACCGATCATCGCACCGAGAGAAAATAGGATCGTGAGAGATAACCCCAGGATGCGGAGAAACTTGGCCATCATCTCCGACTGATCGAGGTAGTATCGGGTTTCCCGCTTCGCTTCCAGGGTCAGGCGCGGGTCATTTTCAAGTATCGATTTTGCGTTTGGGAAGTCCCCGGAATCCCGGAGTTTGAAAAGAACTGATGAATACACGGGACGCCGGAAGGCCTGCATAACCTGATCCACATCCGCCCATATCTCGGAGCTGAAGCCGGTACTCCCCGCATCGAATATGCCGACGACTCTCCAGCTGCGCATACCCCAGGTTACGGTCTCGTTGAGGCCAACTCCCTGGAAGCCCCGGGCAACACTGCGACCTACCGCAATTTCCATAGAACCCATTTTAGGCAGCCGTCCCTGGGAGAGTTTTATCTGCGGCCTGAGAGGAAAGGACTGGTGACTGATGCCGCGAACCGTCACGTTGGATACCTTGCCCGTGCTGACTTTGGGCAGGGCGATGAGAACAACCACTTCTTTTGCGACCATCTTCTGACCGTCCGTGCCGACGGCAATCTGGGGCAGCATCTCCACAATGGCCGACTGGGTGCGTTCGATTCCACTTATCACCTCGGAAGTCGATCCCTTGCGGATTACGACGACGTTATCGTAAGAACCCGTCTCCACGAGAGTCTTCTCTAAACCATCGGCGAGCATCAGGATGGAGGCGAAGACGAATACAACGAGAGCCATTCCTCCGACCGTGAGAATGGTTGTCACGCGTCTTTTCATGAGATTCCGGAGGTTATATGCAGCGGGAACAATCATTATCCGACCCTCCTGAGGCCTTCGGCGATGCGAATGCGGATGGCCCGGCGTGTGGGAATGAGAGCCGCTGCGAACGCGACGACTACGGCGGCTGACAGATCAAGATATAGTGTCTCAGAGGATATGTTGAATACGGGGAATATGATGGCCAGCTCCTGACTGAAGATCCTTGCTACCGGAAAGGTTAAAAGGATGCCGATGATGCACCCGGTGAGAGTAATCACCAGAGACTCCCCCAGGATCAGGATGGAGATTTCCCGTCCGCCGAACCCCAGGGTTTTCATTATGGCGTAATCTCCTATCCTTTCCCTTGTGGTCATTGCCATGGTATTGGCCACAACAGCCATGATGATGATGATGATCACGAGGGAAACTACCTGTATCACCGTAAGGATCGCTTCAGTCATGGCAACGAATCCAAGGTTGAACGCTTTTTCCGTTTCGGTGAGGGTCTCTGCATAAGAATTTTGAAACATTCTGTCGACGGATGTGGATACATCTGCTGCTAAATCCGGACGGGAAACGCCGATGATATAGAAGCCGACCTGATCAGCCCGCCCTGGTGCCGTTTTTTTCAGCGTTTCGTTCAGGTAATCCCAGTGGAAGAAGAACTGGGTTTCGTCAATCGTTTTGTCTCTTCCCTTGTAGGTGCCGCGCAGCACAAAGTTCCATGTACCGGGGTAAATGGTTCCCTTCAAGGGAATGTTATCTCCAACTTTCCACTTGAATTTCTCCGCGAGCTTGCGTCCGGCAATACAGCCTTTGCGGTCGTTGAGAAAGGCCCTCCTGGCATCCAGCCTGAGTACGAATTCCGGATAGAGTTCCAGATAGGAAACGGGCTCCACGCAGAAATTGGCAAAGAAATTTTTCTCCTCGATGTAATACGCGCCGAACCAGTTGCCCCAGGACACGGTTTTCACACCCTCCACCTGGCGTATCTTGTCTTTGTACGACAGCGGCAGGGGGAAAATAATCGATATGGCATTCCGCGTGATGAGGCGGGTAGCGGAGGATGCATCTACACCGGCATACCACGCGCTCACCACCGTGCGCAGCAGGCCGAAGGAAAGAATGGCAATCGCCACACCGAAGATAGTCAACGTGGTGCGGAGCTTGTTCCGAAACGCGTTCCGTATGAGTATCTTAAGAACGACCATCGTTGAGGTACCCCTTATCAAGATGGCGCAGTGTGCGTGCCCTTTGAGCCGCTCTCGGATCATGGGTCACCATGATGATCGTTTTCGCCAGCTCATGATTGAGCCGTTCCATCATTCCGAGAATTTCTTCTGCGGAAACACGGTCCAGATCACCCGTTGGCTCGTCCGCAACCAGGATCGCCGGATCGGTGACGATGGCCCGGGCAATGGCCACGCGCTGCTGCTCTCCGCCGGACAGCTCCCTGGGGTAATGATCCATCCGATGGGCCAGGTTCACCAGTTTCAGAGCCATGGCGGCGTGTTCCCGCCGCTCTTTCGCTGTCAGACCTGATAGGTAGAGGGGAAGTTCGACGTTTTCAATGGCCTTGAGTACGGGAATGAGATTGTAAAACTGAAAAATGAAACCGACGTGATCAGCCCTCCAACGGGCCAGTTCCGTTTCGGAGAGCGCTGTGATATCGGTGCCGCCAATGCGGATCACGCCGCTGTCCGCCTTGTCTATCCCGGCTATCAGATTGAGCAGGGTTGTCTTCCCCGAGCCGGAAGGACCCATCAGGGCAAGGAACTCTCCATCGGCGATGTCGAAGGTAATGTCATGCAGCACGGGAACGATCAGCTCTCCCCTTCGGTAGGATTTGTGAAGATTTCGAATTTCGGCGATGGGCGGCTTGTGTTCCATACCCGCGACTACTTCTCCGCAATCTTTATCCGCGCGCCGTCCTTCAAGGAGGATGGGGGTTTCATGACCACCTTTTCCCCAGGATTCACACCGTCACGGATCTCGATCATGTCACCGAGGTTTTCACCGGTCGTCACGTTTTTTTCTCGAACCTGATTCCCCTCTATGACAAAGACGGCGTGACGGTTACTCCGGCTCAGGAGAGCCAATTTGTTCACGGCAACACGCGGCTTCTGCTCATCAGGTCTCAGGGAACGGGAAAGGAAGGAAACCTTGGCGCTCATATCTGGAAGCATTCGCGGATCCTTATCGGTAATCTTAACCTTTACCATGACCGTGGCCTTGCTGCGGTCCACTGTCGGCACAATGGCGTGTACTTCGCCGCGGAAACGTGTATCCGGCAGGGCGTCCAGATTGATTTCACAGGGTTGTCCGACTTTGACAAGGGAAATATTCGTTTCGGACACATCGATTTCGACCTGCAGGGAATTCATGTCCGCGATGGTGACGACGGCAGCCTTTGCATTGGCGGCTGCGCCAAGGGGCGTTACGATATCACCTATATCAGCGTTTTTCGTGAGCACAACGGCATCAAAAGGGGCCCGGATGTAAGTATATTCGAGTGCCACATCCGCCCCGCGGACAGCGGCTTGACTTGCCTTCAGCGCGGCTTCCGCTGCCTGAACGGCGGCGACAGTCCGCCGGTAACGTGCTTCCGAAGAGTCGAATTCCGATTGGGAGATGTAGCTTTTTGATATGAGATTTTTATTCCGGTTGTGTGAGAGGGTCGCTTCCTCCAATTCTGCTTTTGCCTGATTGAGATTCGCAGCGCTCACTTTCAGGTTTGCTTCTGACTGTGCTTTAGAGGCAACGACGTCATCGTTTTCCAGTCGGGCGATGATCTGGCCCTTTCTGATGCGGTTTCCCTCTTCCACCATGAGGGCTACGAGCCTGCCGGTTACCTTTGACGCGACGGCGGCCTTGCGCTGTGCCACGATGTAACCGCTTGCATTGAGGAGAGAGAAGCTCTGGGAAGGATATACCTGTGAAACCGTCGACACCTCCACCGAGATGGCCGGTCCCAGCCAGCCTCCGATATAGAGTATAACCGCTCCTGTCAGGAGGAAGGCGCTCATCCCTCCCCACAGAATGAACTTCCTCCTGCGAGTGACTTTTTTTATCTCGCCGGTCGATTTATCGATTTTCAACTTCAGAAGATCATCGTCTGCCATAAATAAAATGTACAATTCGTCCTTTTATGCTTGAGATCGGTGAGCGCTTTCGGCACCACCGCTTTCCCGCTTGCCGCTTAGTTGCCTGGAGACGCTTTTTTGCGGGTTCAGTATAGGGAACAAGATGCCTCAATGTCAAGGAGGAAGGGTACTTAAGATTACAATGCCTCATTGATTATGAGGGTCAAGGGGAAAATATTTATGAGAGGAATACCTTTTACCTGTGACACGTCACTTCTTTGCCCGTGACGGCAGAAGCAAATGGGATAAAATGACCTTTTTGCAACGCATGAGGTCTTGCGATACCTGCGGGATGTGATATATAAGAATCCCGTTTTTTATGATCTCATGCTTTGAGAGAAGGAATAAAATATGTCGCAAAACAATTCAACCCCGCCTTCGGATTTTATCAGGGACATTATCGAGGAACACTTCCGATCCAACCGTTTTGATGGACGTGTCGCCACCCGATTTCCCCCTGAACCGAACGGCTATCTCCATATCGGTCATGCCAAGTCCGTTTGCCTCAATTTCGGTATTGCCGTCCAGTATAAAGGCACCTGCAATATGCGTATGGACGATACGGATCCTGTCGGGGAGACTCAGGAGTTCGTTGATTCGATACTGAGGGATGTGAAATGGCTGGGATTTGGCTGGGAGGATCGCCTCTATTATGCCTCAGACTACTATAATCAGCTTTACCGGTATGCGGTGGAACTGATCAGGAGAGGCAAGGCGTATGTATGCAGTCTGAGCGCGGATGAGACGAGGGAGTACCGCGGCAACTTGACCGAACCGGGCAGGGAAAGTCCCTATCGCAACCATTCAATCGAAGAGAATCTGGATCTGTTCGAACGCATGCGGGCCGGGGAGTTTGAAGAGGGGGCACATGTGCTTCGGGCCAGGATAGATATGGCCTCTCCCAATATGACCATGCGGGATCCGGTCATGTATCGCATCAAGAAGGAGCCTCACTATCGAACAGGCAGTCAGTGGTGTATCTATCCCATGTATGACTTTGCCCATTGCCTCTCGGACTCCATCGAGAATATTACCCACTCTATCTGTACCCTGGAGTTTGAGAACAACCGGCCCCTGTATGACTGGTACCTGGATGCACTGGAACTGAAAAGTCATCCGCAGCAGATCGAGTTCGCCCGTCTCAACCTCAGCTTCACCATATTAAGCAAGAGAAGATTGATCGAACTGGTGGAGAAGGGGTATGTCGGCGGGTGGAATGATCCCCGTATGCCGACGCTGGCGGGAATGCGGCGGCGGGGCTATACGCCGGAGGCAATCAGGAACTTCTGCGACCGGATCGGTGTTGCCAAAAATGACAGTATTGTTGACGTCGCCCTGCTTGAGCATTGTGTCAGGGAAGATCTGAATGAAAAGGCACCGCGAGTAATGGCGGTACTCCGGCCACTCAAGGTGATTATCGATAACTATCCGGAAGGGAAGGAGGAAGAATTTGACTGTCCCTATCATCCCCAGAATGCAGGAATGGGGTCACGGAAAGTGCCCTTTTCCCGGGTCATCTACATAGACCGGGAAGATTTTCTGGAGCATCCCCCGAAAAAGTTCTACCGCCTTGCTCCCGGGAGAGAGGTGCGTCTCCGCTATGGATACTTTGTAAAATGTGTAAACGTGGTGAAAGATCCCGCAACCGGTGAGGTGAGAGAGATACACTGTACGTATGACCCGGGAACACGGAGCGGCTTTGCTCCCGACGGCAGAAAGGTGGAGGCAACCATCCACTGGGTGTCTGCGGTTCACTCCCTCCCCGCCGAGGTGCGTCTCTACGACCGCCTCTTCCAAACTGCCAATCCCCTGGAGGAGGGACCTGATATTACCGGATTTCTGAATCCGAAATCGCTGGAAGTGCTCCGATCGTGTCGGGTTGAACCGAGCCTGGTTAATGCGGCACCGGGAAGCCGGTTTCAGTTTGAGAGGGTCGGATATTTCTGTACGGATTCAATCGATTCTTCCGGGGGGAACCTGGTATTCAACCGCACCGTATCACTTCGTGACTCCTGGGCAAAAATTCTGGAAAAAGCAAAAAAGTAGTGCCACAGACCAATGACCCGATTCGGTTCGGAGATGACTGTAAAAAGGCAACAAAAATGGGTTTGGCACACTGGTGCCAAACCCATCGCTCTTTCATGGCTGAGGGACCAGGATTTGAACCTGGATTCACGGAGTCAGAGTCCGTTGTCCTACCCTTGAACGATCCCCCATCGGGTCTGCTCCTTAGCATGAAAGCAAATTGGCAGTCAATAGGTAAATACACTCGGCTAAATATCGGTGATGCACGGTGGACCTGGTCGGGCAAGACCTGAATGAGAGTGCAGAGATTATTTCCTCCCGTCGATGGGACAGACGGCAATGCAGTTGAAACAATGATAGTGAAATCCGATGAAGGATGCCTGGTAGAGACTCATGAACCGGGGTTCTTTGAGCACTGTCAGTTGTTCTTCCGGTGACTTGCCGAGAAATCTCCTGATATATCCGAATGCCCCCCCGATGCCGTAGGGCTGTGAAACTCTAAGGCATTTCAAATCCTCCGTCCTTTTTTCCGTATCGAGAGCCCTGCCGGGGCAGGACTCGACGCACAGATTGCAGAAGTTGCAGAGATCCTCCGTGACGGGCGGGTCGGAGGGAAGGGGTAGTTCCGTGAGGAGCGCCGTAAAGCTGAGGCGGGAACCGTAGCGGGGATGGATGACCAGATTGTGCCGGCCGAATGCCCCGAGGCCGGCGGACACGGCAGCGTGACGGAGAGATACGTCACCGATTAATCCCATGGCGGGTGCCTCCATATCTAAAGGGTAGGAAGAGAGTACCGGTGCGGTTTTCGTTTTATACTTGTCCTCGATAAAACGAGCCATGAGGTAGAGGTGGCTTTTCGATGTATCCATGACTCCCATTCTGGCCATCATGGCGACTCTCATATTTTTGCTGTCCAGGGCGCCGTCGATCATGCGGTGACCGAAGACGACAATGGATTTCACATCGGGGAGAATAGTCCGCGGGTCCGGTGATCGTTCCGATCGATAGTCCTCAATGGAGGTGAACCCCACGACATCGATACCCAGGTCGAGACCGTATTTTCTGATATTTTCCTTACTCATGATCACCTTCCTTCTTTCCGTCTGTTTTTTTCGAGTGTGTGATTTCCACCCGTACCGATAACCCGTATCCTACCTGGAGACTGGCCTGAGCGTTTCCGCCGTTTATTGCAATTTCGAGAAATCCGTGACTTCCTTCAAGGGCCAGGAGATTTCCCCGGGGCGTGTCACTGTATGTGTGACATCCCCTGATCCTCACACCTGCGGCGGTTATGACCCATTCCTTTCCTCCCACGTAAGCGGCGGGAATATTGGTGATGAGATTGCCGAAGCGATCGATGTACTGGACGGTGCCGGTGATGACGGGCGCATTCTCCGGGAATACCGGCCTGTCCAGGCGAACTATCATTGCAGGGTCAATTTCAGGGCCCAATGCTTTCAGCGGTGTGCCCATGGTGAGATGGGCAGCGACGGGAGCAAAGATGTCACGGCCGTGGAAAGTCATGCCCGGTCTCTGCGTGAGCCAGTATTCGGAATTGGTCAGCTCCACGGCGTTAATGATCTGTTCCCGGTCAAGGATACCGGTGAAGATGCCGTTGTCCGGTCCCACGATGATGCCGGCCGCGAATTCCATTCCTAAGGCCCTCCGCTTACCGCCGACTCCGGGATCGACTATGGCCACATGGACGGTTCCGGCGGGAAAGTGAGGATATGCCATCATCAGACAGAAATTGGCGGCCTCCACGTTATGAGGTGGGATTTCATGCGTGATATCGATAATACGCACATGGGGGTTGATCCGGGAAATGACTCCCTTCATGATCCCCACGTAAGGATCCTTCAGTCCGAAATCAGTGAGCAGGGTGATCATCCGGTGGTCGGGCATAATTATATCCTGTCATGTGATGACGGCGGCGAAGACAAACGGCACGATGAAGATACTGGGAAAATGGTAATCTCACATACAATTAAGGCGAATGCCACTGATTTGCGGAGTCTTGTCTCTGTTCAGGGAGCTCTCGTGTACAATAGGGGGAAATGGCATTTTTCACGCACTCACTTTACGATATTGATGATGGCCCTGAGTTTCGGATCCGCTGCCGTTTTGAGCAGCTCAAAGAGGACCATCTCCGTGCTCGTCCATATCACGCCGTGATCCCTCATTTTTTGCAGGGCGATTTCACGATTCTTTGCCACTCTCGAAGATACCGCATCGGCAATAATCTGGACTTCATAACCCTGCTCGATCAGATCCATTGCGGTCTGATAGACACAGACGTGGGTCTCCAATCCGGCAATAAGTATTTGCTTTCTTTTCTGGGTCTCCAACGCGTCTATAAATTCCTGATTGCCGCAGCAACTGAAACTCTCCTTGATGATCGGCCTGACTCCGGGCAAGAGGTCTGTAATTTCGCGGATTGTCGAACCGAGATTGACCTCCTCGGTAAGAATTACCGGTATGCCAAAAATCTGACATCCCCGTATTACCCTCTGGATGTTGTCAAGAACGCTCTCTCTGTTGTCTATCGATTGCGCCAGGTTTCCCTGAACGTCGATGATGAGTAAAACGGTGTCGTCCCGGGTCATCATAATGTTATTTGAAGTCGCGTTCATGGCACTTTAACTCATTTCTCAAATAGTATAAGATTCAGAGGGCGAAAATTTTCACTTTCCCTACAGAACAGACTCAGTAGTCTGGATCAGATGCGACTCAGAGCGCCGTCATTTGTATCCTAATAGTGTACGTCCGGCATGTGTGTGAACTTGTGTGGGGTGACTTGTCTGCCAAAGGGGCCCCTATATACAAATCCTGCTGCTAAAGGGACAAACCCAAGGTATAGGGGAATCGTCCATATGTACTCCATAGCATGATGAAACAGAAGGGGAATGAATGTACGTGCGATGTAAGTTCTGCTGCTCCTCAAGTGCCAACTTGAAGTTACCGCCTTCTATCAAAGAGCTGCGGGTGATATTTTAACCGACTACTGTCAGTTGACTTTTGGAAACCGCCCCGTGCGGACCCGTATGCCAAGAGGTGTGGAGGCTAGGGGAGAAAAAACTCCCGGCTGCCCGATTACACAATCATCGGCTATTTCTGGAATTTTGAGAAGCAATCGTTTACGTCGAGTCTATCTATCGCCTTATTAAAAGCTTCACTTATCGCCCTCTCTCCAGAGCCGAACCCATACAAATTGAAGGCTGTTGCCTTTTCATATATGTTGCTTTCGCAAATAATCTCCCCACTCTTCTTAACTCTGGCTATATAACCAACTTCCCCATTCCATTTTCCAAAGTTGAAGTCCAGTTTAAATTGTCTCACCAGCAATTCTAGGATTAACATTCCATTCTCATGGTTGTTGGTTACGACGACGCCGTTCTTTGACAGCCTTTCTGTCATGGCTGTTTTGAAGATAGTTATAGGATCCTGTTGATCTTTATAAGTTGGCTGGCCGGGCATAACATAGTAGATAACACCGAAAGCCACGTACCCAAATACTCGCGTACCTACGGTGGGTTTGGCCCCTTCGCCAATAATTTCTTTATTCACTCTCCTGTCAATTGACGAAATGACCACTTTTTCTTTGGGGCTAATCAACTGTTCCTTTTTTACATTGTAATTTGCCGATATTCCTTCGTCAGACGCCCTATACTGTTGAGAAATTCCAGCACAACCTGACAGCATTATGACGAGTACGGTGATCAGCAGGAGATTATAATGGACGTATAAAAGAATTCTCATTTTACGCTCCTTCTCTTAGGTCAATCTCGTTCATCGAGTAATGCCGCGGCTCACTGGGAGCCGTATTTATCGTTGACCCGGTGGGCGCTTGTTAACCGTTTGCCTATTTCTGTTGATCTTCCGGCCAAGAAAGTACCCCTTTGATTACGGGGGCACGAAGCGGTCGCGGAAGAATGATTGTACCGAAACCGTCGCCTCCGCCCACTTCACATCCTCTTCCATTAGCAAATTCCTTTACTGTCACAGCTGCCACATGAGCGTCAAGCATGTCTTTGGGGCCTGGCTTACACTGAGAAAAGTCCATACAGACCTGAACGTCGGAAATCCCTTGCAGCAACGCGTATGATGCCGTCGGGAATACTTCAAAGGTGGTGATAATGCTTTGAAGGGTCGAGAACAGGTTAAAGCCCGTTATCATCCACGGTGTTACGTTTTCTATGAGCGGTGTGTATTGGGGGTTGGCTATACCATGTGCGCGAACCACGACCTCACAATGGCGTCCATATCCTTTCTCGGTGGGTCGCCGTGACCGCCACCCGTATCTTGACGGACGCCCATCCCAATACCATTTACGGGGAGACGTCAGAGGTATTCGCGGAGCATCGATTCCCACCCAGATATCGTACTTTTCCTTGAACTTTTCAACAAGCCTGGCTGCCTCCTTTACAGGACTATCAAACCATCCTGATTCTAAGACGTTCATATCATCTCCAATGACGGCGAAACAGCATCCCGGTCTTTCCTGAACGTCTATACCGATAAATGCTCTCATCTGGTATCCATTAGACAGTTAACATTTCCATATCCGGCGGGAATGGAGCGCCGGAATTCACCTGACCCTGCTTGGAAGATTATGCCACCCTGACTCTGACGCGGGACTCTATGCATGGCCAGGTAGTCCTTCTGGCAACGCGCAAATCAAACTCTGCCTGCAGATTCAGCCAGACCTCGGGAGAAACCCCGAAATATTTTCCGAGACGCAGCGCCGTGTCCGCAGTGATGGCCCGTTTGCCGCTTATGATTTCGCTGATGCGACCGGGCGGCACGTCAATATCCCGGGCGAGTTGATTGATGCTCAAGCCCGCTGGTTTCATGAATTCTTCGGAAAGAATCTCACCGGGCGGGATGAGATCAAGTTTTCCTATTTTTTTACGCATATCATACTCCTCAATGATAATCCGTGATTTCTACATCAAAAGCATTGCCATCATGCCATTTGAAGCAGATGCGCCACTGATCATTTATACGAATACTATGTTGTCCTTTTCTGTCTCCTTTCAGCGTTTCCAAGCGATTGCCCGGCGGTTGTGACAGATCCCGGAGCGTACGCGCGCTCTGGAGGTATAAGAGTTTTCGTCTTGCCTGCCGTTCGATGGATTGGTAACGACGAACAGGGATATCGTTGAACAGCGTCTCCGTGTCCCGGCAAGAAAAGGATTTAATCATAGCTGGAGAATATTACGTATCGCGTAATATGTCAAGCGGAATAATAGTGATATGTGAAGATGTTATAATTATTGTTGCAGAGATATTAAACGTTTTCAGCATTAGTATCAGGGCGTAACCCTGCCTGCAATCCTGGCCCATCGGTACAGGGCGCTCATCACCACCACAGCCCTCTCGGACGAGTAGGGAAAAGCGGGAACATCATGAGCTTCCAGGAGGGAGGCGGCGCGCTCCACTTCCACGTCTCCCGAGAGGGCAGCAACGATCGGTTTTTTTGCTTTCACGGCTTCTGCCGCCTGTTTCGCTTTGATCACGGTTTCGGCGAAGGCCATGGGGGGTGTCACCAGGGTATGCCAGTAGCCTAAGATCAGGGCGTCGATGCGGTCATCCTCGAGGGCAAGCCGGATCGTGGCCTCGTACGTTTCCGGTGGCTCGCCGCCGGTAATATCCACGGGATTTCCCGTAGCACCGAAGGGAGGAATAAATTTTCTGAAGGCCTCATCCAGGTCTTTTTCCAGTGTCATGAGCTGCAATTGATGCCTGCTGCAGGCATCCGCCAGGAGGACTCCCAGCCCTCCCGCGCCGGTGACGATAAGGACGTTTTCTCCTTTCGGAGCAGGCATTTTGTTCAGACTTCTCGCACAATCAAGGAGCTCTTCGAGGTTGGATACCCGAACAACACCCGCCTTTTTGAAGGCAGCACTGTAGATTCTGTCGTCTCCCGCGAGGGCCCCCGTGTGCGAGAATGCCGCTCTTTCACCCGAGGCGGTGGCACCGGCCTTCAGCGCGATGATGGGTTTCTGCCGGGTTATCTTTTCTGCCGCCTTCACGAAGGCTCCTCCGTCCTTGATGTCTTCTACGTGCATGGCAATCACCCTGGTGTTCGGGTCCTGACCGAAGAATTCGATCAGATCGTCTTCGTCCACGTCGCATTTGTTGCCTACACCGACGATGGCGGATACCCCCATCTTCTGGGA
>VGTB01000034.1 GCA_016874835.1 Deltaproteobacteria bacterium
ACGCCTCCATGCAGGAACCAACGGTGCTGCCCGCACGAATTCCTGCGCTTCTCCTGAACGGGTCTTCCGGAATTGCCGTGGGTGTGGCTACCAATATCCCGCCCCATAACCTGGGCGAACTCATCGAGGGAACAATCGCCCTGATCCGTAATCCGGAGATCACGATTGAAGAACTGATGTTCCATATCAAAGGCCCCGATTTTCCCACGGCCGGTTTCATCAACGGGAGGGAAGGGATCATCTCCGCCTACCAGACGGGCAGGGGTTCCATCCGCATGCGAGCCAGGGCGATCATCGAGAGGAACGCGAGGAATGACCGGGAGAGCATCATCATCACGGAGCTCCCCTACCTCGTGAACAAGGCCGCTCTGATTGAGAAGATTTCCGAGCTGGTGAAGGAGAGAAAAATGGAGGGCATCTCCGATCTCCGGGATGAATCAGACCGGGACGGCATCCGCATCGTCATAGATCTGAAAAAGGACGAACCATCCGGGGTTATTCTCAACCAGCTCTACAAGCATACCCAGATGGAGACGACCTTCGGGGTAATCATGCTGGCGATTGATCGAAGTCAGCCGAGGGTGCTCACTCTGAAGGATGTCCTGCAGAGGTTTGTGGATTTCCGTAAGGAGATCATTACACGCAGGACACTCTTTGATCTTCGCAAGGCAAGGGAAAGGGCCCATGTCCTGGAAGGGTTGATCGTTGCCCTCAATAATATCGATGCCGTGGTGCAACTCATCAAGACGGCGCACAGTCCCCAGGAAGCGGCGCTGGCCCTCTCCAAGCGGTACGGACTGTCGGAAATTCAGGCGAGAGCCATCCTGGACATGCGTCTGCAGAGACTCACGGGGCTCGAGCGGGACAAGATAGATGAGGAGCACGGAGAACTGTCCCGGTTGATCGTTTCATTGCAGGCTGTCCTGGATGATCCCCGGAAGGTGCTTGACATCATTGTGGCGGAGCTGGGGGAGATCAAGAAGAAATACGGTGATGAGAGGCGCACGGAAATCGTGGGGAGAGTGGAGGACATCGATATTGAAGATATGATTGTCGAGGAGGACATGGTGGTGACCGTGTCTCATTATGGTTACATAAAGAGGAATCCCGCGAGCCTCTACAGAAGCCAGCGCCGCGGAGGCAAGGGGAAGGTAGGCATGGGGACGAAGGAAGAGGATTTTGTGGAAAAGATCTTCATTGCCTCCACCCATCACTACGTTCTGATCTTTACGAAGGCGGGAAGGGTATACTGGTTGAAGGTCTACCAGATTCCGCAGGCGGGGCGGGCGGCCAAGGGGAAAGCCATTGTCAACCTGGTAAATCTCGCACCGGAAGAGCGTATTGCCGCGGTCCTGCCCGTGAGGGAGTTCGAGGACGGGAAGTCCGTCGTGAAGGTAACGAAAAAGGGCATCATCAAAAAAACGGAGCTGAGTGCGTACGCCAATCCGAGATCCGGAGGTATTATTGCCATCAGCATAGATGAAGATGATGAGCTCATTGATGTGCAGTTGACACGGGGAGATCAGGATATCTTTTTGGGGACACGGAAGGGTCAGGCCATTCGCTTCCATGAGGGAGATGTGAGAGAGATGGGGAGGACGGCCCGTGGTGTCATAGGGATTCGTATGGATGAGGATGATGCCGTTGTCGGGATGGAGATACCGTCGGAAGGGAATGCAATTATGACCGTGTCGGAAAACGGGTACGGGAAGCGGACTGACGTGGAGGAGTACCGGCGACAGTACCGGGGCGGACAGGGGGTGATCAATCTCAAAACGGTTGCCAAGGTAGGAAATGTGTCGGGAATTCTCCAGGTAAGCGGAGATGAGGATATCATGTTGATCAGCAACACCGGGAAGATCATCCGTCTCAAGGTTGCGGAAGTGCCTCTCCTCCATCGGGACACTCAGGGAGTGAGATTGATCGAGCTTGATCCTGAGGAGAAATTGGTCGGAGTGGCCCGTGCCGAGAGGGAAAGCGAGGAGCGGGATTCGGGCTTCCCGAGTGATGATGCCATGGAAGAGGCCGGGAACGGGTCGGAACAGGATACCGGTGAGCCGGCAGATGTAACGTAAATCTAATACTCACACAGACTCATTCTTGAAATCCCCCTTGCTCCTTGCTGCAAAGAGGGTGGGGGGGGTCTCTGCGTGGTAGTGATATGCTGTCGTGAGTTTTTTTGCGCAAGTGGCGCTGGCGGTTATTGCGGTATTTGTGATAGGATACAGGCAATGGAACGATACAGGGTGTTTGATCATACGGCGGATTTAGGGATGGAAATATACGGCAGAACGGCAGGCGATCTCTTCTCCAATGCGGCCTTTGCCGTTTTTGATATCATTACTGACCTCAGTCAGGTACGTCCGAGAGAAACGAGAGACATCGTTGTGGAAGGTTCAGGCTGGGAGGATCTCCTGGTGAACTTTCTGCGGGAAGTGCTGTATCTCTTCAACGGCGACTCCTTCTTGTCGAAGGAGTGCTTCGTCTCAGAGATAGATGAGGTTCGTGTTGTGGGGAGGGTGTCGGGAGAGCTGTTTGATCCATTCCGGCACAGGATTCACAAGGAGATCAAGGCGGTGACGTACCATCAGGTTATGGTGAGAAAAACTCCGGAATTGTGGACGGGGAAGGTGATTTTTGATGTCTGAGCAAATGACCGGGCTGAAGAAAATCGACGATTGCAGGTGGATGGTTTCCATGACCGGAGGGATGAGAGTTCCCGGGATCATTTATTCGAGCGAGAGACTCATCAAAGAGATGGGGGCTGATGAGAGTCCGAAGCAGGTGGCCAATGTGGCGCATCTCCCGGGGATAGTGAAATTTTCTCTTGCCATGCCTGACATGCACTGGGGTTATGGATTCCCCATCGGGGGTGTTGCGGCATTTGGCCTTACAGAAGGGATCATTTCTCCGGGGGGCGTGGGCTATGATATCAACTGCGGGTGCAGGCTGGTGACCACCCGACTTGCATTGGAAGATGTCAGGGATCGCGTGCAGGATCTGGTCAGGGCTCTGTTTCAAAACATTCCCGCCGGTGTGGGTTCGAAGGGTGTGTTGAAGCTTGCCGCCAGGGATCAGAAAAAAGTCCTGATTGATGGGGCCAAGTGGGCTGTGGATCAGGGGTACGGAACGCAAGAGGATCTGGAGACGACAGAAGACAGAGGGGCAATGAAGGGTGCAGATCCCGAGAAGATAAGCGCACGCGCGTTGGAGCGGGGTCGGGAACAGTTGGGTACGTTGGGGTCGGGTAACCATTTCTTGGAAATAGAGGTTGTTGAGGAAATATTTGATGCTGACGCCGCCGCTGCCTTCGGCCTGGAGAGGGATCAGGTTGCCGTTCTCATCCACAGTGGGTCCCGGGGACTGGGCTATCAGGTGTGTGATGACTACCTGGCTTTGATGGTGAAACATATCGGGGAACTGGGGTTTCCCCTCCCGGACAGGCAGCTGGCGTGTGCCTATCTTTCTTCACCCCGGGGAAAGGATTACCTTGCTGCCATGGCCTGTGCCGCAAATTATGCCTGGGCTAACCGGCAGATGCTTATGCACTGGACAAGAGAGACATTTGAAAAAGTATTGAGAAAGCCTCCCCGTGAGCTGGGAATGAAACTTCTCTATGATGTCTGTCACAACATTGCCAAGCTCGAACAGTTTGTTGTTGACGGCAAAGAGGAAACTCTTTGTGTGCACCGAAAGGGGGCGACACGGGCATTTCCCCCGGGGCACCCCGCCCTGCCGGGGCAGTACCGCAAGGTGGGACAGCCGGTGTTGATACCCGGAGATATGGGAACCGGTTCCTACGTTCTGGCGGGTACCGAACGGGCGTTTACGGAGACATTCGGAAGTACCTGTCACGGTGCCGGCCGCGTGATGAGCCGCACCCAGGCAATGAAGGCCAGTAAGGGACGGGCCATCACGAGGGAGATGGCCGAGAGGGGGATAGTGATTATGGCGAGCGGCAAGGGGACCCTGAGCGAGGAGATACCTGAAGCGTATAAAAATTTAGATGAGGTCGTCGACGTGGTGCACAGGGCCGGTATCTCCAGAAAGGTCGCAAAACTCAGAGCCCTGGGCTGTATCAAGGGATAGCGGCCCGTCTTTTTTTCCATGCATTGAACGCAACTTTCACTACATCGACGGTAGAATCTATCCCTAACTTTCCCGTATTGATGACCATATCGTAGTCTGAAGGATTCGTGACATCGGCGTTGAAATACTTGCGCAGGTAAGCACGGCGGTCTGAATCCGTTTTGATAATATATTTTTCCGCCTCCTGTCGGGTGGACCCAAAGTCACGCATCACATTCTGAATTTTGATTTCCATGGGGGCAACAAACCGTAACCTGAAGGTGTCTTCAGGAGGAAGGATGTACTGGGCCCCCCTGCCCACAATGATCACGTTGCCCTGTCTGCCGAAGGTTCCGATGACCTTGGTGAGATGAAACAGGTAGGTGTCTTCCCACAGATGGCGGGTTTCGAACAGAGCGGTGAGCCAGTTATCCCTCCTTGTGATCTCCTTTTCGTCGAGTGATTCAATGACCTTGGTGCTCATGTCGGCACTTTCGGCGATTTTCTGGATGATCTGGGCACCCACCAGATCCATCTTCAGATCTTCGGAGAGTTTTCTCGCTATTTCGCTGCCGCCACTTCCCGGTTCTCTGGAGATGGTAATGACCGGTCCCGGTTTCGCTTTTACAGTTTTTCTTTCCTTGCTCTCGACTTGCCATTTTTTCAGCTGTTCCTCGACCATGTTGTTAAGCGAGCGCGTCTGTATTTTCATGATGGCACCTCCTTAATATCGAGATGTTATCTAAAACGCATAGAGCTTCTCACCCGGCATGACCGTAAATCCATGTTTCAAAAGCACATCAATGGCGTTGTCCGGCGAGTCGAAACGGAATATGATCACCGCGTTCTCGCCACTTTTCTCGACGAATGCATAGAGGTACTCCACGTTTATTTTGTACTGTGAGAGCACTTCCAGGATGCCGTGGAGCCCTCCCGGGCGGTCCGGCACCTCAACGGCAACAACGGTTGTTCTGCTTGCCCGCAGGCCGTTTTCTTTGAGGATCTTCACCGTGGTGTCGACGTCGTTCACGATCAACCTGAGCACCCCGAAGTCCGTGGTATCAGCGATGGATAACGTTCTGATATTGATGTGTGCGTCCTTCAATATCCGTGTGACGTTTTCCAGAGAACCCGGCTTGTTCTCCAGGAATACGGAAATCTGTTCTACCTTCATGTGTCTGCCTCCTCTGTGAAATGCCGACTTCCCTTCACCTTTTGCGTGTATCGATTACCCGGCTGGCCTTGCCTTCGAAACGCTGCAGGGATTTCGGTTCCACCAACTTCACCTTGGCGTTGACGCCGAGGAAATCCCTTAAGTCTTCGGAGAGCCGCCTTTCCAGATTCTGCAGGTACCGTACCTCGTCCGAGTGGGAGAAAATCTTTTCGCTCACCTCCACCTGCACTTCTAAAGAATCCATCGAGCCGACCTTGTCTACGATGAGTTGATAGTGGGGCTCAAGCCCTTCGATGTTCATGAGGACCGCTTCAATCTGCGAGGGGAATACGTTCACGCCCCGGATGATCAGCATGTCATCGCTTCTCCCGGTGACGCGATCCATTTTGATATGCGTTCTGCCGCAACGGCAGGGCTCGGTGATCAGTCGGGAGATATCTCTTGTGCGGAATCTGATGAGAGGGAAGGCCTCCTTGGTGATAGTGGTAAAGACCAGTTCGCCCTCCTCACCGTACGGTAAGATATCTCCGGTCTCCGGATGGATCAATTCCACGACGAAGTGATCCTCAAAGACGTGCATGCCCTGACGATCCTCCAGGCATTCCATGGAAACCCCCGGCCCCATGATCTCCGAGATGCCGTAGATATTCAATGCGGTGAGGTTGAGCTTGTCTTCTATATCGTCTCGCATCTGTTCGCTCCATGGTTCGGCGCCGAAGAGACCGACCCGGAGATTGAGGGAGCGCATGTCCACTCCCATGGCTGCTCCCTGCTCTGCCAGGTTCAGGGCGTACGAGGGGGTGCAGCAGATTGCGGTGGGCCCGAAGTCCTGAAGGATCATGATCTGTCTTTTCGTATTGCCGCCGGAAATGGGAATGACGCTGGCCCCCAGTCTTTCCGCGCCGTAATGGGCACCGAGTCCGCCCGTGAAGAGACCATATCCGTACGCGTTGTGGATGATATCATTTTTCGTGAGACCCGCTGCGACGAAACATCGGGCCATCAGCTCAGACCAGGTATCGATATCGCGTTTGGTGTATCCGACGACGATGGCTCTCCCCGTTGTCCCCGAAGAGGCATGGAGTCTCACCACGCTGCTCATGGGAACGGCAAACAGGCCGAAGGGGTAGTTATCGATCAGATCCTGCTTTGTGGTAAAAGGGATTTTCCTGATGTCGGCGAGGGTTTTGATGTCATCCGGTGTGATACCTGCTTCGTCAAACATCTTCCTGTAAAAACCGACAGTGTGATAGACGCGCTGGACGACCTGCTGCAGCCGCTTCAGCTGCAGGGATTCCAATACCTCCCGCGGTAGAGTTTCAAATTCTTCATTGTAAATCATCAGACAAGCCTCCACTTCATGCTCAATTTTGGGATAGGTCGGGTTGTTGATTTTAATATATCAGAAGTGGGGAGAGGGGGCAATACTCATTCGGCCGGGTTATGTGTGTTTTTCTCCTTTGCGGATATGGTGAGGATGTGGTACGTACGTTTCATCATTTTGTCGGGTGATCATCACGCAGGGAGGATAGATGGGGCTGACGATACAGCGAAAGCTGCTCTTGAGCTATCTGTTCATGGCATTGCTGACTGTCGTGGCGAGTGCCTATGCGATTTTCAGCCTTCAGAATCTTAATGAGCATGCGCAGGCTATCGTGGATCGGGATTTCTCTCTCCTTGAAACAAGTAAAAAGATGATGGATGCCCTGATGGCGCAGGAAAACGCGGAGAAAAAATATCTCATTCTTAAGGATGCTTCGATCGCGGAGATATTCTGGAGCCGCAGCCAGGAATTCAACGGCGGTCTCGAGACGCTCAAAAATATCCCCTTTTCCGGGACGACACACGCGCTGTCACAGGTCTCGGTGCTGCATGATCGATACGACGAGATGTTCCGCAATGCCATGGTGCTTGTCGGGAACGCCCGTGTGGAAGAGGCGGTGGTGATTTCCGAGAGCGATGGAAGGAAAATCGTCGACGATATGGCCGCACTGCTCCGCGTTATACACAAAAACGTTGAGAATGATATTGATTCCAAGATGAACCTCATGAAATCGCAAGGCCTTGAGGCATCACGCATGACATTTACCCTCAGTATCATCAGTCTGCTTGTGGGGCTGGTGATGGCTCTGATCATTACATATAATATTTCCAGGCCTCTCAAAGAGCTGAAAAAGGCAACGGGGATGATCGCCGACGGACAGTTTGACTATAATCTCAGCATCAACCGGCGCGACGAGATTGGTGCTCTGGCCGATGCGTTCGGTTTTATGACGGAACGACTCAAGGTATTGGAGCGGCTCCTCTTGGACGCGAGCCCCCTCACCGGTTTACCAGGCAACATCGCCATTGAACAGGAGATCGGTAAAAGACTTTCAGAAAAAAAGGGTTTTTCCCTCTGTCATGTTGATCTGGATAATTTCAAGCCTTTCGCCGATAAATACGGTTATGCGTGGGGGAGCGAGGTCATCAAAGAGGTGGCGAATATCTTAGTAGATAATGTACATATCTCCACGCAGGAGGGTGAATTTATCGGTCACATTGGAGGTGACGATTTTGTGATTATTGCGGAACCGCGACGGGCCGAACTGATATGTCGGGATGTCATCAGGGAGTTTGACCGTCGCAGCGAGAGATTTTACAGTGAAAAGGACAGGGAGAAAAGATTTATCGTCGGACGGGATAGATCGGGTAGCCAGCAGAAGTTTCCTCTCATCACCATGACGATTGCCATAGTGACCGATGACGGGACGCGTTACCAGGATCCTCTGGAAATGGCGAAGAAAGCGGCGGAGCTGAAGGAATATGCGAAAACGCTGCAGGGGAGTAATTATGTCAGACAGGAAGATGTGGAAAAGATGGCGTAAATTTGTGTTGCTTCTGATAGTTACCCTGCTGGGGGCCTGTACCCATTACTTGCCGCCTCCGGACAGTATTTCTCCGGGCCATGAGAAAGGGGTGCTCCGGGAAACTCCGTCGGATGCGGATCTCTTCCATGAAGGGATGTCACATCTTGGCGGGTCCGGTAATAATGCTGACTATGAAAAGGCAAGAGCCGCCTTTGACCGCCTGGTGAGAATGCATCCCGAGAGCAGATGGAAGCATCTCACCGAGGTGTTAATCCGTGTCATTGATGATGTGTACGCATGCCGGGGGAGAAGTGACACCGGTATGGACAGGCTCCTGAGAGAAAATGAACAACTGAAAAAAAACAACCGTGTGCTGTTAGAGAAACTCAATTCGGAAACTGCGAAATTGATTCAGGAAAATGATAAACTCAAGAAGGATATTGAACTGTTAAAGAGCCTGGAGGTTCAGCTGGAAAAACGGGATAAGATGCTCAGGTAAATGAGTCACACGGCTGAGAGGAGAGAGGGTTCTCTTCTGCCACGCAAAAAGTATTGCGGCCATCGGTGTGAAGAACGCGACACAACCTCAGCACCGAGGAAGTGCAAGTCGTTATGTAGGGCATTGTGCCCCTGTCATGATACCCCGCCCGATTATCAAATATGATCAAGGTTTAAATCCTTCGCAGGAGACGGGGGGACGGATGGACCCGGTTCTGGAGGAGATTGCTTTTTTCAGTATCGCGGTGCAGAGATCGAGGGGTTTTTTGATTGTCATTGTGTACGGCATACCCCCGAGATAGAGACATTTCACCTTCACGTCTTTCAGTGCTTCCGGTGCGACCGAGAGGGGATTCCCGTCTAACACCGTGAAGTCGGCATATTTACCGGGGGTGAGGGTGCCCCGGTTGTCGTCGTCGAAGGAAAGACGGGAGGCCCAGCTGGTGTACATGCGCAGGGCGTCGAGCACGGATATGCGCTCGTCCGGGTTTGGATGATTGCAGGCGGTATATATGCCGTGGAGAGGATCAGGGGGGGTGCATGGTGCGTCGGATCCGCCTGCGATGGTCAAGCCGTGGTTGAGCATCGTCTGCAGGGGAATAAGGTTACGGGCCCGTTCACCCAGAATCCGAAAGAGGTAGTGCATCGGCTCTTCCTCCCAGTGCAGAAAGGGAGGCTGAAGCGCAAAGTGAACTCCGATCCTGGCTGCACGTTCCAGCAGCGACGGGTTTACGAGGTTCGCGTGGATGACGACATGGCGGTGGTCGGATCGAGGAAAGTCCTCGAGTGCTTCTTCGTAGGCTGTGATGGCCTGATTGACCGCTGCGTCTCCATTCGCATGCAGCGCAATCTGGAGTCCGTAACGGTTTGCCCTCTTGGCAAATGCGTCGACATGAGGTTGCGGGTAGACCAGCATTCCTCTGCTTGCAGGATTGTGCGTGTAGGGTTCCAGCAGAGCGGCATCTTCGGAGCCCAGGCAACCGTCAAGGGCAGTTGCGAAACAACCGCCAATAGCGGTGAGATTACGTCGTATTACTTTCGGGATATTCATAGTCTGAAAGTAGATCCGGAACTGCAAAGGCAGACCTTTCGCGGCGAACCTCATCAGGTCAACGTCGGCATCCAGAGGAAAACCGACTCCTGCCATCGTGTGGATGAGGCCGATGCCCTGTCGGGCAAGATGATCGGTTCCGTTGATCAATGTTTTCATCACATTATAAAGAGAAACCGATCCCGTGATGTATTTCACCGCTTCGTAGAAGGCCATTTGATACAACCAGCCGGTGGTTTTGTTGCAACCGGGATCACCCGTTATGTGAGCCGGCAGTTTCTTGAGCATGGATGAATTTGCGACCGCGGCGTGGCCATCATATTTGACCAGCATCAGAGGCTTTGAGGTAATTGAATCCAGGATGGCGATATCCGGGAGGTGATTTTCCTCGACCGTGTGGGCTGAACAACCAAAACCAATGAGAATGTTTTCTTCCCGGTGAATGTGTTCATAGCTCTGGATTACCGAGGTCAGTTCCCGGAAGTTTCTGACGTGGCGGACATCGAGCGTTGACTGGAAGAGACAGTGGGAATCGAAATGCATATGGGTGTCAGCGAAGGCGGGTACAATGCAATCGCCGTTCATGTTTGTCCTGTTCCGGATGCCCCGGTATGCGTCGGGGATAACGTCACCGGTGAACACGATGCGGCCGCCGTCTTCAACGAGCACACTATAAATTCTGTTTGCGTCTTCACAGGATATGAAGACACCGTTTTCGAAAATCTGCACGGCCATTCCTACGGTCAGTTCGTCTTCACGATGGCGAGGAGGTGTTTTTCGATGCCTTCTTTCGAAAGTGTGCCCACCAGCCTGTTTGCCAGCTTCCCCTCTCTGAACAGGAGAATCGTGGGTATGTTGCGAATGTTGTATTGTGAAGCGGTGAGAGGATTCTCATCGATGTTCAATTTCACGAACTTAACCCCGCCCGCGTATTTCGCGGCAAGGTCTTCAAGCATCGGCTCCATCGTACGGCATGGACCGCACCAGGGCGCCCAGAAGTCTGCAAGGACGGAACCTGATTGGGCGAGAACCTCTCGTGCAAACGTTTCGTCGGTCACCTCCAGCGGAATCCCCTCTCCCTTCCTGATGACTAGGGGTATGCCGCATTTGCCGCACAGGGGCCGCTGGTGGAGTCGATCCTCGGGCATGCGGTTTTTCGTACCGCAGCTCAGACATCTGATAATCATATCGTCAAGATGGGCATGACACCTGCCGCAGGTGGGACGATCGTGAAGACGGTCCCTGGGTATACGATTTTTCGTACCGCAGTTGAGGCATCGGATGATCATTTGATCGTGTGTCATTTTCCATTCCCACTTTTTTCGTATATTATCATCATTTGGGGGTAAAAAGTCAATATGCCCCCGGGGCAATCACATTATGGACACCCGGTGGATGTTGGGTTATACAGTGAATAACCTTGCGTCATCGGGAAAGAATTGTTTCGCGAGAAGAGGTGTCCGATGTGTGTGAAAGCCATTCTATATCATGTCCTGGTGATGATCCTGCTGTGCCATGCCGGCGATGTATGGGCTCGCACCATAACCCTGATTGAGGAAAGCGTCTCTCGGTCACACGGGGAGGGGAAGGATGATACGTGCAGGATTATTGCGCGTGAACTGGTGAAACGAAAACTTCTGGCAAAACTGGGGACCTTTATAAAGCAGGAAACCATGGTGCGAAATTTTAAGATCACCCAGGCTCATGTTTCTGCATTAACTGCCGGGATTGTGGGCATCGAGATCATGCAAGAGAGCTCTCGGGGTCAAACGTGTTATGTACAAGCCCGGATCAGTGGTGATCTCAACGGCATCGTCAATGCGGTCGATATCCTCTGCCAGGATCACCGAAAAGTAGAGGAACTGGTGCGGATACAGGAAAGGGCGGAAGCATTGTTGATGAAGGCCGAACGGTTAGGGAAAAAGGGTTACCGAGGGGAAAAAAAGAAAGGGAACGGGTATTACGACCTGATACGGAAATTGCAGGCCGTTGATTGGTTTGAAAAAGGGTATGCAAGGGGATCGTCCGGAAACTATACGGGGGCTATAGAATATTTCACCCATGCGCTCCGTCTGAATCCCGATTTTTCAGAGGCATATTTCCACCGCGGCTTCGCGTTCATGAGCACCAGCGATTTCCCGCAGGCAGTGAGGGATCTTGAAAAGGCTACCGCCCTGGATCCGGATCACGAGAGGGCTCACTATCACAGCGGATACGTTCATGTGCAACTGGGAAACTACCGCAAGGCGGTAGAGCATTACAGCAGGGTGATTGCGTTGAATCCCGAAAGTGAACAGGCGTTTTTCAACCGGTGCCTGGCTCGCGTAAAAATTGGCGACTACTACCAGGCACTCAGGGATTGCGACATGGCCCTGGATTTGATTTTACTGAAAGAATGTCATTGAGCATGGGTTATGTCTGAGAAGCACTTCCCTCATCGGATTTTTGTGCCGTGGCAGACAGAAAGAATGCCATGCAGACCGGACACAACACGAAAAGCAAAAACTTCCCGTTGTTCGTATTGATGACGCGTTGCGCAATCCAGTTTCTGGTGTGTGCGACTGCGAGTATCAAATCAAGAGTATCGAACCCTTCCAGGTCTTCAGGCTTTACATCCCGGGAGGGCCATTCGAAGAGTTCGGCATTGTTGCATGTTAGACATGTAAGCGTACCCGAAAGGAGTACAACACCCCGGGAGGCTTGGATTCCCTCTCCCGTAACGATTTCACGCGATGATTTTTTTTCACCCACGCCGGAATCTCCTTGAGGTAATTTACTGCAATGGTGACAGTGCCGGGGGAGTATAAAGAATGTTCCCTGCGGTGTCAAACGAAAATCATCTCAGGGTTTCTTCATACTCTCGTATGTGTGGCAGCCACTTTTATAGCCAAGAGCGCATGATTTACGGAAATCGCTCAGTGCCTGTTGCGTGTTACCCAGACTATGATAACACCTTCCCCGGTTATAGTATGCCCATCCGTTATCGGGACGCAATTCTATGGATTTTGTGAGGCAACCGATCGCTTCGTTGCAGTTGTTTTTTTTGCGGTAGATCCATCCAAGCCAGTTATATGCATCGGGATGATGAGGGTTGAGTTCAATTGTCTTTCTAAAATCGTTGAGCGCCTGGTCTTCGAGATTTTTTTTCATGTATGCCCGGCCGCGCCAGAAGTATGCCCTGTAGTTCCCCGGTTCGGCCTCAGCAAGCCGGGTATACTCGGCAATAGCCCTGTCGAATTCGTTTTGTTTGAAGAACCGGTGTCCCGCTTGTAGGTATTGCCCCACCTTCTCGGATGTCCCGGTACGCGGGGTAAGCACCTTCTTTTCTCCGGAGAGATGAGTATTGACGACAAGATGTGTAAGAGATCCCTGTCGGTCTCGGTAGGAAGCGGAAAGGATATGCCATTGTTCTCCTGTCCTGAGCAGTAGGATATTCACCGTTGTCGAACCTCTTGTGCCTTTCACGTCGAAGGAGTACCGGATACGGACTTCTTTGCCGATGGGAGCGTCTATTTCGAGAGGAAGCTGGAAGTCGCACTCGACCACATCGCCGACCATGGCCCTGATTTCCTGATTTTCCCTGATGAACGCCTCGCATATTTGAAAGGGGGTGGAATGCCTGATAAAATAGATTATACCGATGATCAGGAGGATTATGGAAAGGATTGCGATGAACGGGATCATCCGGAAAGTAGTGCCCCGGGGACGCACGGGTTCGTATCGGCGCATGGTATCGGTTTTGCCTTTTTCTGGAGTTGTCTTGGGAAAATCAGCATAGGTGCGCTTTGGTTTTTTCATCGTTCATGTCCGGTATGGTAACGAAGGATTCCGTGTTTCCGGTAGCACAGACCGTACTACAGGAACGGACTTCCCTGGATATCAAGGTTGGTGAGGTTTGCCTGTCTTGCCCACTCCACGGCTTCGCGGTACTCCTGTCGCGTGATTTTCCTCGCTATTTCCGGGTACAAATGCGCTTTATAGACAGGTGTGTACTGCGACATGAGATTGAGGTACGTGTCCCTGGGAAGGTTTTCGCTTATCCATTCGATGACCATTCTGGTACCGCTGACCCCGTGAGGCATCACGAGGTGACGGATCATCATTCCCCTGTACATGAGACCATCCCGGGCGGGTTTCGCCACACCCACCTGGCGGTGCATCTCCAGCAGGGCCGCCTTCGAGATTTCGGTATAGGTTCCCGCCCCGGAGGAATACCTGTCCGCCATTCTGCTGTCCCCGTATTTGAAGTCCGGGAGATATATATCGATGATCCCGTCTAACTTTTTCAGAATCTCCGCACTTTCCCAACCGCAGGTATTGTAGACCAGGGGGAGTCTCAATCCCCTGCCGGCGGCAATATCCACCGCTAAGAGAATGTGCGGGGAGTAATGTGTGGGCGTGACCAGGTTGATGTTGTGGCATCCGATTTCCTGCAGACGGAGCATCATCATCGCTAACTGATCGATATTTGTTGCTTCTCCTGCACCTCCCTGGCTTATTTCCCAGTTGATGCAGAAGACGCATCTGAGACTGCAGTTTGTGAAGAATATTGTTCCCGATCCCCCTGATCCCACGAGGGATCTTTCCTCACCGAAATGAGGATGAAAGGAGGAAATCTCCAGCTGTGAAGATGCCTGACAGAACCCCCTCTGTCCCACCAGCCTGTCGGCACCGCACTGCCTCGGACAGAGCCGGCAACGGTTCATCATGCTCCACAGTTCTTCTCCCCTTCTTTTGAGTTCACCGCTTTTGTGGAGTTTCAGGTATGCCGGTTCGAAATGCGGAGAAATATCCGCCCTTCCTCCGGCGTTATCAATGGATTTCCTGGTCTTCGCTGTTTCTGCCAGGGAAGCATTTTCGCTCCTGCTACATCCGGGGCACAGGGAGAGAGGAGAGAGGCAGAAACCAGAAACTGCCAGGAATATGCACGACTTGATAAAGTCCCTACGTGACGACGGATCTTCCATGACGTATTTGCGCTCCCCCTATGGTCGTGAAGTGTCGCTTTCCAGCAAAGAGGTAAGATCGGCGCTCTCGAGTTTTTCCTTTTCGAGGAGCAACCGGGCTCCCCTGTGCAGGACATCTTTCTGGTGATGGAGAATGTCTTTCGCCCTGGTGTACTCGGTGGTAATGACGGATTTTATTTCCTCGTCGATGGTTTCCGCCGTGGCCTCGCTGTAGTCACCTGTGTCCCGTATGCCCGCATCCAGGAACTGGGGCCGCTTCTCCCGGGCAAGGTATACCTGCCCCAGTTTGTTGCTCATCCCGTATTCCTTGATCATGCTCTTTGCGATGTCTGTGGCTCTGGCGAGGTCGTTATGGGCACCTGTGGAAATGTCTCCGAAGACGATTTCCTCTGCGGCCCTTCCGCCCAGGAGCGAAGCAATCTTGTTCAGGAGTTCGGTCTTTTTCATAAGAAAGCGATCCTCTGTAGGCACCTGCATCGTATATCCCAGTGCGGCGATACCGCGGGGAATGATGGAGATTTTCTGTACCGGGTCGGTTCCCGGTAGAGCTAAGGCAACAAGGGCATGGCCCATCTCGTGATAGGCCACAATTTCTCTCTCTTTGAGGTTGATCAGACGGTTTTTCTTTTCAAGACCGGCGATGATCCGCTCGACCGCCTCTTCGAATTCCGGCATACCCACTTCTTTTTTATTCCTCCTGACGGCCAGCAGCGCCGCTTCGTTCACCAGGTTGGCCAGGTCCGCCCCCACCATCCCCGGGGTCATGCCGGCTATCGTTTCCACATTGAGATCGGGTACCGTTTTTATCTTTTTCAGGTGTACCTTTAAAATTTCCTCCCGCCCTATCTTGTCGGGACGGTCGACTAAGACGTGGCGGTCAAATCGACCCGGTCTGAGGAGAGCAGGGTCCAGAATTTCAGGTCTGTTTGTCGCTGCCATGAGGATAACCCCCACCTTGGGATCGAAGCCGTCCATTTCCACAAGGAGTTGATTCAATGTCTGCTCCCGTTCGTCGTGACCACCGGTGACACCGAATCCGCGGGCCTTCCCCAGGGCATCCAGCTCATCGATGAAGATGATGCACGGAGCTTTCTCCTTGGCCTGGACAAAGAGGTCCCTCACCCGGGCTGCTCCCAGTCCCACGAACATCTCGACGAATTCAGAGCCGGACATACTGAAAAAGGGGACACCGCTCTCGCCCGCCACAGCCTTGGCCAGCAGGGTTTTTCCCGTTCCCGGGGGGCCCACCAGGAGAATACCCTTGGGGATCTTGCCTCCCAGCTCTGTGAATCTTCCCGGGTTTTTCAAAAATTCGACTACCTCGATCAATTCCTGCTTCGCTTCGTCAACGCCGGCGACATCGTTGAAGGTAATGTTCAATTCATTTTCCATGTATATTTTCGCCTTGTTTTTGCCGATGGTCATGAAACCCGCCTGCTGTGCTCCCATCCGTTTCATGAAAAAGTACCAGACACCGACAAAGAGCATTATGGGAAACACCCACGAAAAAAGATCACGGAGGAATGTGGATTCGATTTCTCCCTTGAAGCTGACTTTGTACTGGTCCAGAATAGTCGACAGTTCAGGATCGACCCGGACGGTTTTGAACACCTTGGTTTCGTCGGGAGTGCCGCCATCCACCTTCATTTTGCCCTGAATCTGATTGGCAGTGATCGCAACTTCCACGATTTTTCCGGTCTTGAGCAGGGTCAAGAACTGACTGTACGGTATCGTTTGTACGGCAAACATGGAGGCGATGTAACTCTGAATAATCAGCACTACCCAGATGCCCAGCAGGACATACCAGATCGAAAATTTATGATGTTTTTCCATGGACGCGCTTCCTCTCCCGGGTTTCACATTGTTTGCCGTTCATTTGTTCATCGCATCTCTTGAATGTATTGCACCACGTTGCCATCAGAATACACGCGATGACGGCAATCACCGATGATCCCACTGATCTTCCCCGTGGTTCTGTAACGGCAAAAGCCTTCGTGCTCGTGGTGTGCGTGTGATGTTCATTTGAGTATAAATGTGAAACGGGTTTTTTGCCACCATTTTTTATTCAGGGGAGGAACGGGGAACCTGACGGGAGTAATCCGCCGGCGCTTGACGTTGATCTCTTCTGATGATAATACTTTTTTAAAGAGGGCATTTCCGTTTGTCTTGTGAATGCAGGTTGTGAGGATTTCCAGACATGCGTATCAGCAGCGGAGCGAACAGGCTGTGGCGTCCATTGGCCGGGAGGAAATTGTTTCATTTTTCCAGGGTTGTGTGCGTCATTGTCTTTTTTTCATTTCTTCTGAGTTCGTGCGCCTCCCTCTACTTCAAGTCCGTTCCGGCACCCGGGGAGACATTGAAGATACGGGATATAGGAGAGCTTCCCCACAGGGAGCTCTGGCACGGCTTCGTGTTTAATGGTGAAAAGGTGGGATTCGTACACTTCAGAATTGTGCCGACACAAGAGTCTCAAGAGTACCGGCTGATCTCGGAAGCCCACATGCGCATCCGTTTTATGGGAATGATGAAACAGATTGACATGAAGAGTGATGATATTGTCAGGCCTGATCTCTCCCTGGTTTCCTTTCATTACGAGCAGAGGATGGATGAGAAGCCCTTGATGCTTGAGGGAAAGATCGTTGACGGCACTCTGATGGTGCGACAGAGGAGTGGCGATGAAGAAAAGACGGCACACATCGTGCTGTCAGGGATGCTTTATCCTTCCAGTGTGATTAACCTCTACCCATTGCTTCAGGGCATGGCGGTGGGTTCCCGCTACCGTTATCACGTGTATGATCCCCAGACCCAGTCTATCACCGAGGTAAACCAGACGGTGCATTCCTTTGAGGAGAGCGAGAAACTTTCTCTCGAACCTTCTTTCAAAGTGGAGACTCATATGCACGGACACAGTGCGACAAGCTGGATAAACAGGAAGGGAGAAACGATATTTGAAATGGGTATGGGAGGTGTGTTGATCACGTATAAGGAAGATGAGGAGCAGGCGAAGAGGTTCCTTGCAGAGGCGAGCTTCAATAAGAAGGACGTCATCTTTGATTTTAGCCTTGTCAAGACGGACAGAGTGATAAGCTGTCCGAGAAATGCCGCCTCCATGAAGGTGGCGGTCTGGGGGTTATCAGGGGCCTTGTCTCCCCTTCGCGGGTCAAATCAGGAGTTTGCGGAAGAATCAATGGAAGGTAAACCCGCCGCGGTCTTTCTCCTGAGCGGCGTGTCTTCATGGAAACGGGAAACTGCCGGGGAGCCACTCAACAGCAGAGACAGGTATCGTTATCTCGCCCCTTCTCACCATATCGAAGCCGATCACCCTGAGATCAAAATGGCGGCGGGAGAGACAGTCAGAGGAGCGACCAGTGCTCATGAGAAAGTGGAACGCCTTGTCCGTTGGGTTTCCAGGGAAATCAAAGATGAGGCGGTGGACAGCTTTTCTGCCCTGGAAGTGCTTCACAGCCGGAAAGGTGAATGCCAGGCCCACACGATGCTGTATGCCGCGATGGCGCGGGCGGCGGGCATACCGACAAAACTGGTGGGAGGGCTCGTATACATGGACGGGATGGGATTCCTTTACCATAGCTGGGCGGAAAGTTATATAAACGGGTGGGTACCGGTTGATCCGACCTTCAATCAGGTCGGGGTAGACGCAACCCACATCAAGCTGGTGGAAGGTCACGACTGGACTTCTCTTCTGCAGTTGGGGAGGGTAATCGGTCAGATCAGGATAAGGATCATCGATTATTCCTGCGCCTCTGTAATTCCCCAATGAAATAAGCTCTCAAGAGGACTGCCGCAACGGCTGTTGCTGGTGACGCGTCGATGACTTCCGGGGATGTTGAGCGGATTAAGGGCACTGTGGTTGAAAAGGGGAACTTCTGCTGTATTGTGAACGGGATATTTCAGACGAGAAAGGTATAGGGAGGAATACAATATGAAGAAACGGGAATGGGATAGTCCGCCTGAAATGCAGATTGATCCGGTCAAGGTATACAGGGCGGTTATTGAGACCAACAGGGGGGTTATTGAACTGGAACTGTACCCGCAGCATGCACCCAAAACGGTGAATAACTTTGTCTTTCTGGCGCGGGAGGGATTTTACGACGGCGTATCTTTTCATCGGGTGATCAGCAATTTTGTCATCCAGGGGGGAGATCCAACAGGTACGGGGAGGGACGGACCCGGCTACAGGTTTGAAGATGAGGTGCAGGGGAATCCATTGAGGCACGACACAGGGGTAATCTCCATGGCGAACGCCGGGCCACACACGAACGGAAGTCAGTTTTTCATCACACATTCCCCTCAGCCGCACCTGAATGGCAGACACACCGTATTCGGCAGGGTTGTGGGCGGCCAGGAAGTCGTTGATGCAATTCAACAGGGGGATAGGATGCTGCACGTGAAGATACAGGAGTGTGAGCGCATCGGGTAATGTGGAGATGTAGTACACATTCGTGTAACGTCATTTTTTTACTCGAACAATCCCATCAACCTTTTCAACCGTTTTACTGCTCTGGGCAGGACATCCCCGGTCTTTTCATGAAACCTCAGATGGGTGTGCGGGTCGAAGGGTGTTTCACCTCTGTTGATAATCACGAGTTTTGCACCGGCACGAAGTGCCTCTGCGGGCATGTTGGCCGCAGGTGTTACGACAAGGCTGGAACCTGCGACCACAAAGAGGTCACTCTTGCGTGAATGTGTGAATGAGAGTGCGAGATCCCTCTCCGGAAGGGATTGACCGAAATCCACGACGCTGCGAACCAGCGCTCTGCCGCATCGGCACACGTCTCTTCCCGCAGACCGGTTGACCGTCATTCCGCACCTTTTACACCGGAGTTTGGCAATATTCCCATGCAGCTCCGCCAGCAACTCCTTGCGGATACCCGATTTCAGATGGAGGTTATCCACATTCTGGGAAATCAGGAACTGTAGTTTCCCCATTTCCTGGAGCTCGACGATGGCACGGTGCCCCTCATTCGGCTCAGCCGATTCCAGAGGTGCACCATACATCCACTGTGCCAGCGTGTGGATTCTTTTTTCCAGATCCGTTTCCAGATAATGCAAGACGCCCTCCGGAAAGATGCGGTAACCTGCTCTGCCCTTTACGCAGAATATTTCACTGACTGTTGCGTATTATTTCCGTGAGGATCGGTATGAGCTGTTTCTTCCGCGAAAGGATTCCCTTCAAAAGATACACGTGTTCGTCCATCT
>VGTB01000035.1 GCA_016874835.1 Deltaproteobacteria bacterium
AACGGCGGCTCCCAGGTTCATAAAGTGACGATGGAGGAGGGGAAAATCCGAGTCGCTTATTTTTCCGTGGCCAGGTAACTGTGTCGCTCCGAGGGAATCAAATATGGAATTGATAAAAGCGGCTACCTATTCTTTTGCATTTGTAGAGGAGATGAATATATGAAACCCAGGAATTTTCGAGAGCCCTTTTTGTTTCTCATTATTGTGATTTTTATCTGCTTCGGATGCGCACCTTCAATCAAATATTCAATTGCTGATGATGAAACCGTGACCGGGTCGGACTGGTCCGCCAGGGATCTGAAGGAAGTTTCAGAATACATGGCAGACTCCATCGGTAAGGCGAAATTCACCAGAAACCAACGATATATTGAGGATGCTCCTCGATGGATGTTGGCCCGGGATCTCCGGAACGATACTGACGAACACGTAAACACCAGAACTATCATGGAAAAAATCAGGACGAAGCTTATCAATTCCGGTATGGCAAAATTTGTTGACGATCAGGCCGTTTCGGATATCCTGGAGCAGTTGAAACTTCAGCAATCAGGACTGTTTGACAATGCTGCGGCGGCTAAAGTGGGAAAGCTTGTCGGCGCAAAATTAATATTGCGGGGGACCATTTCGAGTATCCGTAAACGAACAGAGCGAACGGATATTATCTATTACAACATTACATTGCAGATCGTGAATATTGAAACGGGGGAAATTCTCTGGACAGACGAAAAGGAGATTCAGCGGCTTACGCACAAGTCCCTGTTCCGTTAACCTTTCTTACTCCTTAATTGCATTCAAGGTATCAAGAGAATTCGTCTGGCTATATTTTTCCTTTTTCGCCAAGCCAGGGTCGGGTGTTATCCAGAAGGTAGCCGGAGGTGTCGTTTACCATGCAATCCGGGCACAGGTGAACTAACATCATACTTTCAATTTGCCGGACGATCAGCAGTCTCGTTGAATTGTCGCTGCAGACAAAGCACCTGTCCGGGACATCTTTTGTATGGAATTGGTAACACTTTTCGTCATCGTATTTGATGGGCATAGGCTGTCTCAAGAAAAGCTTTTACACATTTTGGTCGAAATTTTTTAAAGCCTTAACTGTATTATTTTGAAGTTTACCCAAAATGAGAAGGTTTTGCAATGGGTACCTGTTTTTTTGTGAAGGATTCCAGGACGCACGCTATATTCCTTCTCTCCCGGTGAGCCAGGGTCGGGTGTTATCCAGAAGATAGTCGGCAATATTTTCGTATATGCAATCCCTGCACAGATGGACGAGCAGCATAGTCGCGATTTGCCGAAAGATCAGCAGCGTTCCGGCATCTCGACTGCAAAGAAAACACCTGTCAGGAAGGTCTTTTTCGTGAAATTGGTAAAATTTTGAGTCATCGTACTTTTCGGGCATGTGCGGTATCTCTGGTGATAGATTGAATGCAAATAATTTTCCCGGAATAAATGAGACTTCCATTCAGCTTTGAGAGAGAGATTGGGAGGTTTTCCGTATCAAGGATAGTTGAGCGGGGAATTTGAGTACGAAAGTTGTTCCCTCTCCCTCCCTGGATGTAGCCCCGATTTCCCCACCGTGAGAATCCATGATTTTTTTACAGAACGTGAGTCCGAGACCAGAACCCCTGTGCCGTTCATTCTTCCCTCTCACCCTGAAAAATGGCTCGAAGATGAAAGGGAGTTTATCTGCGGGAACACCGGATCCCGTATCCGCAATACTGACAGTCACATAGTACTCGTCGTTCTCCACGGATATCATTATTTTCCCGCCCTCCGGTGTATATTTGATCGCGTTTCCTATGATATTCGTGAAGACCCGCGTGAGACTTTCTTCATCCCCGACTATGGTCGGTACACTTTCCGGCGCTTGTATCCCCATCGTGATCCCCCTCTCTTTACAGAGAGGGGACATTTCCTCGGCACTTCGCGCAATCAGGTTGCACAGATTGAGAGGATATTTCTTTTGTGCGAATGTTCCTTCCTCGATTCGGCTGATGTCCAGCCAGTGTTCGATCATCTCCGCGAGGCTCTCAATGCGCTTGCCGCATCTCTCGATGATATCCGTTGCTTCTTTATCGAAGCGATCCCCCGCGATCACCTTGAGGGATTCGATATACTGCTGAATGACGACGAGAGGTGATCGCATTTCGTGACTTACAAAAGTGATGAAGTTCTTCTCCATCCGTTCTTTTTCTTCCCTCAGCCGCTTCGTTTCCATCTTGAGGATCCGGTGTTCGAGGGCTCTCCTAGTGAGCGCTCTCAACTGGTCGGGACTGAAGGGCTTGGGGAGGTAGTCATAGGAGCCTTTCTGCATGGCTTCCACTGCGGAAATGATAGTGGCATAGCCGGTGATCATGACGAGAACGATGTCGGGTATATCTCTGGAGAGAATTTCGATTATCTCCATCCCGGAGATACCTGGCATCTTGAGATCGATGTACACTACTTCCGGCTTGTGCTCCCGTGCGATTTTTATCCCTTCGACTCCCTCCCCTGCGGTGAGGACGGCATACCCCGACTTTTCCAGTGTCTGTCTGCACCCGTCACGTAAGGACTCCTCATCGTCAATGATTAAAATGAGGGGTTTTCTGTCCATCATGTTCACTTTTCGCCAAGGGCCCGACTGACATACTTGAGGAGATCCTCCGCCTTTACGGGTTTATGCAGTACCATGTTCACCTTCGGGAAATCTTCAGGTGGCGTGAACGACTGATAGGGGCCTTGCAGATCGACGGCGCTCAGCATGAATAATGGAGTGTCTTTCCCTGTGTCGGTGGCACGGATTTTTTTCAACACCGAAAATCCCTCCCCCCATGTTTCCATCATCATGTCGATAATGGCAAGATCAGGAGATACCGATTTCCACATCTCAACACCTCTTTTTCCGTCCTCTGCGAGAAATACTTCGTATCCGCCCTTCTCTAAAATAAGCTTGGTTGCATAAAGGAAATCTTTGTCATCGTCTATTAAGAGAATCTTTTTCTTTGCTGTCATGGCATATCACCTCCATTTTTTACTTTTGTAGAGTATTATGAGCAAGGATAATGCCAGATTGTAACCAACTGATTTGTTTGAGGATATTGTTGATGAAGGAACAGCTTTTACGGATAGAGGGGTAAAACTCCCCCTTTGTGAGGAAGATAACCCCTGACTCCGGAGGTTTATTGTTCAAACTTAATCCCGTAGTTGCGCATCTTTATCCTTAGAGTCTTTCTGTCGATCCCCAAAAATTTCGCCGTTTTGTTGATCCGGAAATGAAAGTGGCGCAGCGCTTTTTCAATGTGTTCCTTTTCCACATCGATGAGAGTCATCCTGCCCGAAGATGAATCCACAACAGGGGCTTTTGCCTCATCGGTCTGCCCGTAATAGAGGATATCGGAAAGATTCACAACCTCATGGTCACACAGGACGCAAAGGCGCTCAATGGTATTTTTCAATTCCCTGATATTACCGGGCCATCTGTACGATATGAGAGATTTCTTTGCCTCTTCGGACAGACATCGTACTTTGCTTGCGTATCTTGCCGTGAATATGTCGAGGTAATGCTGGGCGATTGGCAGAATATCAGACTTGTGTTCCCTGAGCGGTATTATGTTGAGAGGGATGACCGAAATCCTGTAGAAAAGATCTTCCCTGAATTTTCCTGAGTCGATTTCCGCGCGAATATCTTTGTTTGTTGCCGCGATGAGTCTGACATCAATCTTCTCGGGGGATGACTTGCCGACTTTCGGCACCTCCTGCTCCTGGAGAACCCTCAGGAGCTTTGCCTGCACGTTGAGGCTGATGTTGGAAATCTCGTCGAGGAACAGGGTTCCCCTGTCAGCCATCTGAAAGCGGCCCTCCCTTGATTCTGTCGCACCGCTGAACGCCCCTTTGACGTGACCGAAAAGCTCGCTTTCCATAAGGTTTTCCACTAAAGAAGAACAGTCAACGGGAATAAAAGTCTTGTCCTTCCTTTTACTCAGCCTGTGGATGGTCCGGGCGACGAGTTCCTTTCCCGTTCCGCTTTCTCCGGTGATGAGGATCGTGCTGTCTGTCAGCGCTATCCTTTTGATGGATTCCTTGAGGTCTTTCATGTAATCGCTGATTCCGATCAGTACCGAGAGATCCTTCACCACGGTCTGCTCTTCATCCTGCGCGAGTGCCTCCTCGACAGCTTCTCTGAGTTCACCGGCAGAATAAGGTTTCGACAGAAAGTTGAATGCACCCTGTCTCATGGCCTCAACGGCCAGAGCGATACTTCCGAAGCCCGTGATGATGATGATCTTTGCGGTAATATTATTTTCGCTCTTGAGCTTTTTGAGCATTTGCAGCCCATCCATTTCGGGCATACGGACATCTAAAAGGATGACATCGTATATGTTCCGTAAGGCCATTTCCAGTCCCTGAAGCGCATGACCAGTAGTCTCGACCTGGTACCCCTTGCGTGTCAGGATCTGCTGGCATCCATCCCTTATGGATTCCTCGTCATCAACAATGAGTATCTTGATGCTTTTTCTCGTCACAGTTACCTCTTCCTTGCTGTTTTAGCCGTAAGTCGATCCGTACCGGAAATGATTTGAATCTGGTATGGCACTCTTTCAAAAATTTCAAATGAAATCAACTGTAGAAAATATCCTCGTCAATTTCGCTGTATTTCCCCATGTAAGAAGGGAGAGAGATGATGAAGGTTGTTCCCTTTCCAGGCTCGCTTTCCGCATCGATGACACCGTTGTGCTTGCTGATGATCCCATATGTGATGGAAAGACCCAATCCCGTTCCCTGGCCCGGCGCTTTCGTGGTAAAGAACGGTTCGAATATGTGGGCGAGGTGTTCCTTGTCGATTCCTTTTCCGGTATCAGATACCAATATCTTTACACTATGGTTGGCACCGGGCATGGTTTTTATGGTGAGCTTTCCCTTTCCCTTCATGGCGTCGGCGGCATTGATGTAAAGATTGAGAAATACTTCCTCCAGCCTCGACCTGTCACCAACCACTTCGGGGAGTTTTTCGTCAAGTTGAGTTTCTATCTCTATGCCGTGAAACATGGACTGGTCTTTTACCAGATTGAGAGATGTCATAATGACGTTGTTTATCTGCAATGGAAGCATGTCGCCCGTGGGAGTTCTGGCAAAATCGAGAAGATTCTGGACAATGCCCCTGCATCTGTTTGTCTGATAGATGATTTTTTGAACGTTTCCACGGACAGGACTGTCTTCCGGTATATCCTCAAGTATCAGACTGCTGTAGAGGAGAATCCCCCCCATGGGGTTATTAATCTCATGGGCTACTCCTGCTGCCATCTCCCCTAAGGCAGTGAGTTTCTCTGTTCGTGCCAGTTGCTGGTGAGCATTATGCAGTTTTTCGTCACGGTCTTTCAGACAGCTTGACATGTAATTGAATGCTTCATCCAGCATATCAAATCCCGATATTTTGTCGGGGGATAACTTACAGCCTAAATTGCCGGCTGCGATAGCTTCTGCGGCTTCTTTCAGCATGCGTATCCTGGTAATGATGGTGTTCCCCAGCTTGAGTGAGATGATGAAGGCGATAATCATACCGATACCTATTATCCCCAGATTCATCCAGATGGTTTTCCACTTTATATCTCTGTATTTCGCCTCCAGGATACCTACGTAGAGAATACCCACAAGATTATTGTTCATGTCATGGATTGGGGTATATGTGGTGATGTACCAGTCATCCACAACAAAGGCCCTACCAACCCAGTCCCTGCCTTCGAGGATAACTCTGTCGTAGACTTCCTTGGAAAGCGTTGTTCCTGTCGCACGCCTGTTTTCTTTTGTCATCACGTTGGTCGCTATTCTTACACCTCCCTGAAAAATGGTGGCGACGCCCATATCACGGTCATTATATTTTTCCCCCTGATACACGGTGTTTCTTATCTTATCAACGATGGTATAGTCTTTATTCAGGAGAAGGCCACCCACCAGCACGCCGAGAAAATTCCTTTGCTCGTCAATGATGGGATAAGCCACCCTCATGACCAGTGCATGGGAAAGTTCCTTTTCTTCCGTCTCAAAAGAGAGGGGTGTTTTTTTTATCCGTATGTGTGTTCGCTCAGCGAGTTGCGGGTTTTCTCTGAGTATGCTCGCAATGGGTATAAGTTCAGTAGATGATTGCGGGGATTTTTTTTCTATACACGCTCTCACGACAGGGTCCTGGAGAAGAGTGTCTCCCTTCGCGGCGGGGTTCGCCGCTCTGTAAAGGACGTTTCCTCTGCTGTTTACCACGGTGACCATATCCAGGAGGATATTTTCATTCTGTAACATAGTCCCCGGATCTTTTCTGATGAGATGTCTCAGGTTCTCCATTCTCATGGTATCGGGTTTTAACATTGTCTCGCACAGATCCGGTCCCTGGGCAGTGAATTGAACGAGGGTGGCTATCCTCTCAAGAGTATTGTTATAGATCAGTTTTGCCGTGTTGATATCCTGTCGAACCCTGTTCTGTACCTCATCTATAGTACTCCTGTTGATTGTCCATATCCCTATAATGGTAGCTACGAATCCTGTGAGACAGGTGGCGATGACGAACCCTACGACGAGGCGTGCCTGTAGATCCAGCTTTAAAATGTGTTTGATTGCCCTGTCGACTATTTTCATTGCGTCCTCTCGGAGTGCCTTGCGGATGCAAGATCTCAGATTTATTTGAATTATATCATGACGGGAACGTCCCAATCAATTGATCTTTGGCAGCACCGGGGATACGTGGGTATGAATCGATGTTCATACCCACATTCAAGGTATGTTTAACCGACGAGCTTTTTGACTCGAGAGAGGAGTTCGGCAACGGGGATAGGCTTTGCGACATAATCATCGGCCTCTAAGTATTCACCGTCCGTTTCAGGAGAGAACTTGAAACCCGTTTTTTCTGTCACTGCGGTTACCATCAGGATAGGGATCTTTTTGCATTCTTCATCATGCTTCAGACTGTAGCAGAATTCGAAACCGTCTGTGTGTTTGTCCATCATCACATCCAGGACGATCAGATCCGGTCTGTTCCTTTCCATTGACACACGGCCATCGCCGATATTAGGGGCGTGATCAACGGCGTAGCCGTTGTTTTCCAGCACTATTCTCAGTGCCTGTGCATAATCCATATCATCGTCTATAATGAGTATCCTTTTTTTCTCAGACATTGGAACCTCCGAATTTTAGTTGGAAACAAGAGCCTTTGCGACCTCCAGGGTGCCGATCCGGACGGGGCAGTAGTCAGAACAACGCCCACACCCCACGCAGCCGCACAGGCCACCCTGAACATCTGTGTCATTGTAATAGAGAAGCTTATGTTCATGTCTTCTCTGGAGCCTTGATGCCTGGGTAGCTCTCGGGTTGTGTCCCGACGCTTCCCTGGTGAATCCGCCATAGAGGCATGCATCCCAGGCTCTTGCCCGAATTCCATGACCCGGAGATGATTCATGGTCGTATACATTAAAACAGGTGCATGTCGGGCACACAAAGGCGCATCCGCCGCAGACTATGCACTTCTGACCGAAGTGCTCCCATATTTTTTCATCCACGTTGCCGCTCTCAAGCCTCGTCATTGCTTCAGTTATTTCGTCAACAACAGGTATGTTTTCAACAGCCTGTTTTGTGAATGCCTCTATTTTCCTTCTCGCTACGGCATTATCGATATCAGAAAGTGGGCCGGACATCAGAATATCCTCGCCTCTTTTACTGCCTGTTTGGATGATGAAACTCTCTCCCATATCGTAAAAAAGGAGATCGAAGCCTTTGTGTGCGACCGGGCCGCTGAATGTCGTGGTGCAGAAACAGGTCTCGTTTTGTGGTCCCGGGCATGCCATCACGACCGTTCTGGCCATAGCATTTTTTGTGCTGTAATAAATGTCATTCCGGTCGCGGGTCATGAAGCTCGTGCATTGCAGTATACCCATCATATCACATGATCGAATGCCGAAAAGAACAACATTGTGAGCGGTAACTGTCTCTTTAAATTGACCGTTTTCCACCGTGAAGATCACCTCAGTATGGGGAAGGAAAACCGACTTTGGCGGGAGCGGTGGCTTTTTATAATCCAAGGTAAAAGATTCTTCACTGAAATCGGCAAATATGAAATCTCCCCGGGCTGTCCTGCATGGCGCCAGCACATGGTATTCCTTTGTCCACAGAGAGAGTAAAGCCTTCACGTCTTTTTTTGCGATTGTCTTCATACGCATCTCCTGACTTTGACTGCGCAACCTTTGTACTCGGGTATTTTTGCGAGCGGATCAAGTGCCGGGTTGGTGAGCAGATTCACCGGTGCTTCGTGGAAGTGGAATGTGGAAAACACCACTTTTCTGGGTACGCGTCCGGTAACCTCCGCTCTGGCTTTTATGACACCCCGGCGTGAGGTAATCTCCACCGTGTCGTTATTCTTGATGCTGAGTCTTTTCGCGTCTTCAGGGTTAATCTCGATCATCGGTACCGGGGCTTCTCTCTCCAGGATGCTTATCCGCCTCGTCATCGTGCCTGTATGATAGTGATAATAGATACGGCCGGTGGTGAGTAAGAAATCGTACTCCTCGTCGGGAACCTCAGCAACGGGTTTGAAGTCACAGGGGAGAAATGTACCCCTTCCCTTGGTAAACCTGTCTCTGTGCAGGTAAGGGGTTCCCGGGTGCTCCTCGTTGGGGCAGGGCCATTGAATTCCATAGGACTGTTCAAGTCTCCGATAGGTGATACCTGCATAGGAGGGTGTCAGCGTATTGATTTCCCGCATGATGTCGGCAGGTGATGTGTAGTCCATTGCGTAACCCGCCAGCCTGCTCACCTCACAGATGATCTCCCAATCCGGTCTGGCGAGTCCCGGAGGCGGGACAGCCTTTTTCGAAATTTGAACTCTCCGTTCGGTGTTTGTAAAGGTACCTTCCTTTTCTGCGAACGACGCGGCGGGAAGGACAACATCGGCCTTCGCTGCCGTTTCGGAGAGGAAAATGTCCTGCACGACCAAGAATTCTAAATGAGAGAGGGCATGGTCGATGTGGGAAGTGTCCGGATCACTCATCATGGGATTTTCCCCCATGATGTAGAGGGATTTGATTTCCTCTTTCCGGACTGCGATCATCATTTCCGTGACGGTCAGACCGACTTTATCGTCAAGGACCTGGACACCCCAGGCATCTTCAAATTTTTTCTTTATCGCCGTATCTGTCACCGGTTGATAGCCGCTGTACACATTAGGGAGGGCGCCCATGTCGCATGCACCTTGGACATTATTCTGTCCCCTCAGGGGATTTACTCCCGTAGATGGTCTTCCTATGTGTCCCGTGAGCATGGCCAGGTTCGCACAGGATTTCACATTATCGGTACCCGTTGTATGCTGGGTTATGCCCATGCAGTATACGAGCATTGCCTTGTCCGATGTGGCGTACATCCGGGCGGCTTTTTCCAGATCAGCGGCGGAAATTCCGGATATCCTCTCTACGACCCTCGGTGTATAGCGGCTTGTCACTGATTTCAGCTGGTCAAATCCCTCGGTTCTTTCCTCGACAAACGTCCTGTCATAGAGGTTCTCTTCAATAATGATATTCATCATCCCGTTCAATACCGCCACGTCGGTGCCGATGTTTTGTCTCAGGTGAAGATCCGCGAACTGGGCAAATTGTATTGCCCTTGGATCGATAAGGAGGAGTTTGGCTCCTCTCTCCTTCGCGTTGATGATCCGGGATCCTATGAGCGGGTGCTGTGCCGTTGTGTTGGAGCCTGTGACCAGGAACAGATCGGCATCCTCAAATTCATTGATGGAATTTGTCATTGCTCCTGACCCGAATGCAGCGGCCAGACCGACCACCGTTGCACTGTGTCAGAGCCGGGCGCAGTGGTCGACATTGTTTGTCCCGAATACTGCCCTGGCCATTTTCATGAAAAGATAGTTTTCTTCGTTGGTAACCTTGGCGGAGCTGAGGAAGGCCAGCGCACGGGGACCATATTGTGATTTTATTTCCGTCAATTTCCCGGCAACCGTCTTCAATGCTTCTTCCCATGAACTCTCGACGAGGGTCCCGTGTTTCCTCACCAGTGGTTTGGTGAGCCTGTCCGGCGAGTGGATGAATTCATATGCATTCCACCCCTTTGCGCAGAGCATTCCCTTATTCACCGGATTTGAAGGGCTGGGTTCTATGCCCACTACCCTTCCACCATGAGACGCGAGATAAAATTCGCATCCACACCCGCAGAATGGGCATATTGACGGGGTTCTGGCCATACTTAGATTGCCTCCTTAATATTCTCGATTTCGGTGTAAGGGAAGACAGGTCCATCCATGCAGCAGTATCTGTCGCCAATCGCACAGTGTCCACATTTTCCCACACCGCATTTCATCATCCTCTCCAATGACATGTAAATGTGCTCTTTGGAGAAACCGAGGTGTATGAGTTTTTGCAATACGAAGCGATACATGATAGGCGGACCGCACATAACGGCACAGGTGTCATCTGACGACAATGTTGTCCGATCGAAAAGTCCTGTGACCACGCCCACGTACTGCTTCCATATGCCTTCTTCGTCTCTGTCAACGCTGTAAAGGTATTTAATATCATCCCTGTCGAAAAAACTGAGGAGTTCATACTTGAAAAGGACGTTGTCAGGATTATTGGTACCGTACATCAGAATGATGTCTTCAAAATCATCTTTCCTGTCCAAAGCATACAGAAGCAGGGAGCGAAGCGGGGCGAGACCGAGCCCCCCCGCAATGAGCAGGAGCTTGTACCTTTTGAGATTTTCAATGGGGAACCCCCTTCCGTACGGGCCCCGGATATGGAAGGTTGATCCTCTTCCCATGTCAAAAAGCGCATTTGTCACCCTGCCGGTGCGTCGGACACATATCTCGAGGGTGTCGCATCTCGTTGGTGGTGACGATATGCTGATAGGCGCTTCTCCCTTACCGAAAATGGAAACTTCAATGAACTGACCCGGCTGGTGACCAAAACTATCCCATGTTGTTCCGTCTTCAAGCTTCAACTGGAACAACATGTGATCTTTTATCTGGGGCAGTGTACGGATGATCGATACGGGTCGAAGTTCATAAATATTGGAGGGATGATCTCCCATGAATATACCTCCTTCGTGTGAGGGATTATTGAATTCGACTTCAACAGTGGCAATTTTGATACCAAAAATGAAAATTATTGATATCGCGGGATATTTGCATGAGTCTCTGTTGTATGGTTAAAATGGAGGGGGTAACTTACCCCCATCGTGGGGAGTATTACCCCGGAATGTCTCACATAATTTCCTTTGGTGGGAATACTGTGTTCGATATATGTGGTGGTGGGATGTAAGATAAAAGCGTGGGTAATATTTGCAGCATGCTATCTCTTGCCACGATAGAATAAATACAGTATATACATCAACCTCTCCGAGTGGGAACTTTGAAAATCTACTCAAAATTCGTGGGGAGCCTTCGCTGCGCGCAGGATACACTCCGCGACGTGACAATCTTATAAAGTTTTTCTCGTGTGTGAGATTTCTTTTTCGGTCGAAATGGCAACACGGGGGTGCTTCAAGGCTCGCTGAGGGTAAAAGCGTAAAAAGAATAAAAATACACTATTTGTGGAGGAATTTTGAAAGGTAATGTCGGATAAAACACCGTCAGCCTTATACAAATACCAGGCGCTCAATAAAGAGAACAGGGAATGGATACGGAAGATCTTTACCCGCAATGAAATATACTTTGCGTCACCGAAGGAATTCAAAGATCCTTTTGATTGTCGGGTTCAGTCATCTTTCGCCGCGTCAGATGATGATTGGGAGAGTTACTTGGAAAGTATGTTGAAAAACAGGCATCCCGGATGGCATTATGACGAGCGTCAGGCTGCCACCAAACAGCTCGTGAGAAGTGGCTGGCATGAAGATTCCGGAGCACAACAGAAAATCGTGCATGACACACAGGAGGCGATTGACAGAACTGGGGTATACTGCATTTCGGAAGTGCCGGATGATATCCTCATGTGGTCTCAGTATGCTGACGGTCATAGAGGATTCTGCCTGCAGTTTTCCATTGTCCCGAAGTCTTTTCCTTTTGGTGAGTTCCTGTTTAAGGTGAAATACACGTCATCATACCCACAGATAAGCATAGTGCAGGACCGTGAGGAGCTCACGAAACAAATTCTTTTAACCAAGTCATGTCGTTGGGAGCATGAAAAGGAGTGGAGGATAATTGATCTTGACAAGGGGAAAGGGGTCCGTATTTTTCCTCCGGAAATGCTGACAGGCGTTATCTTCGGTTGCGAGATGCCCCATGAAGAAAGGCAGTTGCTCCGTGAGTGGGCAAAAGGAAGAAAGATCCCTTTGCAGTTCTCTCAGGCAATGAAGAAGGAGAAGGAATTTGGGCTGGAAATGGTGAAAACGATCGGCTGAGAGAGCGCAGGAAAAGCCCGCAGATCAATGGTGAGAGACGCATGGCGAAGATCTTTATCGTCATGTCGGCGAGGCATTATGTGGCGGTTGATGTAGGGAGGGCGAGATGAAAGTCTGTAAGGTGAGTGAGATGCGGTGCATGGACCGGTATGCCGTGGAGAAGCTGGATATACCGGAGGAGATACTCATGGAGAATGCGGGACTGGCATCATCGTTTGTCCTGGAAAGTGAGGTGGGAATAAAAGACAAGAAATTTGTTGTCTTCTGCGGTATCGGTAACAACGGGGGTGACGGATTTGTGGTGACCCGGAAGATTCACAGTAATGGCGGCATGGTCAAGGTATACGTTCTGGGGGATCAGGAAAAGTTCCAGGGGGCGGCGAAAACTAATTTGGACATCGTATCCAAGCTTCCCATTGACATTCGGAGAATTGCATCTGTCAATAATGAGGTGAGGAGAGACCTTCTCCATTGCCATGGCATTGTGGATGCAATCTTTGGCACGGGTCTTGACCGGGAGGTAACAGGCCTCCACAGGGAGGTGATTCAGTTCATTAATGCGAGCAATAAAAAGGTTCTCAGTCTCGATATTCCCTCCGGAGTGAATGGCGATACCGGAGAGGTCATGGGCGTGGCGGTCAAGGCGGACAGTACGGTTACCTACGGTCTTCCCAAGGTGGGGAACATGCTCTATCCAGGGTATGGACTCTGCGGAAGACTTTACGTAACGCACCTTTCCTTTCCTCCATCTCTCCATAACAGTGATGACATTAAGGTTCAGATCAACGATTTTATCGTGCTTCCCGGAAGGGAGAGAGATGTCTATAAAGGGCAGATGGGAGAGGTGCTCTTCATTGCGGGAGCCTCATCCTATTTTGGGGCGCCGTATTTTTCTGCCTTCTCGTTTCTCAAAGCCGGCGGGGGATATGTCCGTCTTGCCGCACCGGCGTCGATCGCTCCCTTCATTGCGATGAAAGGCAGTGAGATTGTATTTGTTCCCCAGAAGGAAACGCGGTCGGGAAGCCTGTCGCTGGAAAATAAGGAGAAACTGCTCGAACTCTCGGAAAAGATGGATATGGTGGTGATAGGCCCGGGCGTGTCGCTGGATACTGAGACGCAGCAGCTCGTGCGCGAACTGGTAAGAGCCATAAAAAAACCCGTTCTGATTGATGGAGATGGTATCTCGGCCATCGCGAATGAACTGGAGATGATCAGAGAGAGGAAAGGGGAAACAATCCTGACACCCCATTTGGGGGAGATGTCGCGGATTGCGAAAAAGAGTGTGAGTGACATTCACAAACAAAGAGTTGATATTCTTCAGCTCACCGCGATGTCTCTTCATGCCATCATCGTCCTGAAGGGTGCGCATTCGCTGATAGGTTACCCGGATGAAAGGGTTTTCATCAATCTCAGCGGTAATCCGGGGATGGCAACAGCGGGTTCAGGGGACGTCCTCACGGGGACCATTGCAGCGATGTTCGGTCTCGGTCTTTCGCTGGAGGATGCGGTGAGGAAGGGAGTTTTTATCCACGGCTTTTCGGCTGACCTGGCGGCTGCGGACAAGGGTGAAGATGGCATCACCGCCCAGGATATTCTTGATTATCTGCCGGCTGCCGTGAAGCGTGACAGGGAAGCATCTCATGAAGCCTTCAGGGGGATATACGAAGGGCCGCGAGTTGTATAAGATGTAATGGAAATGTATTTTTCTGTCTCTGTTCTATTTGATGCAATGCTTGCCTCAGGTTCTCCTTTCGATAATATAGTCTGATATGGCGATGAGCGATTTTTTTTCCTCGCAGTCCTCGAACGATTCAAGAAACACTTTCCCCTCATCGATATACATCTTTGCCTTGTTGAGGGCGTAGTTGATGCCGTCGTAGTTGTCGATCAGAGAAATTATTTCGGCAATGATCTGTCCCTCCCGTTCTCTCTTTTCAATGGCTGTTTTGATCAGGTTTCTCTCCTCGGATGTGCATTTTTTTAACGTACGGATAAGAGGAAGCGTGATCTTCCCCTCCTCCAGGTCCTTGCCGATTGCCTTCCCGAATTCATCTTCCTCGGCCACGTAATCGAGAGTATCGTCGGTTATCTGGAATGCAGAACCCAACCGTATGCCAAACCTGGTCAACGCCTCGATCCTGGTGTTCTCGGTATTTCCCAGAATACCTCCCACGGCACAGGCCGCGGAAATAAGGGTAGCGGTCTTTTTCTCAATGATGGAAAGGTAGTCCTTTTCGGTGATATTGGTATCACCGCACTTGACGAGCTGCAGCACCTCTCCTTCAGCCATGGTGTTGGTCGTGGTGGAGAGGAGTTTGATGATCGCCAGATTGCCGTGTTCTGTCATCAGCTTGAAGGATTTTGAATAGAGGAAATCGCCTACGAGTACACTGGCAGCGTTCCCCCATATGTTGTTTGCCGAGATTTTTCCTCTGCGCGTTTCTGCTTGATCTATTACATCATCATGAAGGAGAGTGGCTGTGTGGATAAACTCAATGATGGCGCTCAGGGGGAAACGTTTGTCACCCCTGTAACCGCAGAGTGCGGAAGTGGCGAGCAGAAGAAGGGGCCTGAATCGTTTCCCACCGCTGCCGATGAGATGATGAATAATTTCGGGGATAAGGTGTACCTCGGAGCGCAGATACATCTCCATATGTTCTTCGACACGTTTTAAGTCATCCCCGTATATCCGGAATACCTCCTGGATTTGCATACGCCGGTCCTTGTCTTACAGGCCTACATCCTGGTTGATGAGGACGATCCTCACCCTTCCTCTGGGAAATGATTTCTCCGTAATTGTCCAGGTGTTGCAGATACGGTCCTTGCTTTTGCATTCTTCACAGTAAGATGTTTTGGCACAGGGTGTGTTCATTCCCAGGCGCATTACATTTGCAGGTGCCGCGAAATTTTTGATCCTCATCATCGCGTCTTCAAGATCCGCAACGATTTTATTTCTCCCTGCGAGAATAATCACATTTTTGGGTCCGAAGGTGATGGCAGCTACTCGATTGCCGATCATATCGAGGTTCACTAACATTCCCGATTCCGTAATCGCGTTGGTTCCTGTGATGAAGAGATCGGCAAGAAGTGACTGTCTCCTCCGTTCCCAGCCCTCTTCCCGCGAGATCGTTTTATCGAAGGTATCAGTCACCTTCATTTTCTTGTTATTCTTGAGCGCTTCATAAAGTCCGGTGGCGATAAAAGTCATCGATCCACCCCAGGAAATACTTTTAATGTGCATCTGCGGAATGAGTTCTTCCAGGACGATTTTTTTTGCCTCCTCCATGTTCTTTGCCAGGAACACTGCAAAATTATTCTCTTCCAGTGATTTCTTGATATCTGCGAGCTTTACGTCCCAGAACGTATCAACGGGGCTTACCATGTTCCACCTCCTGCGTTGAGATAGTTATGACGGTTCGGGGCATTATGGAGAAACGGGGTTTCGTTGTCAAGCCCGTAAATTTTGATTTTATGCGGATTTCTGTGGTAAAGAAGCGATGATTCAAGGTTTTTTGAGAAATGTGCAGGTTATGGATGATGACAAATTCAGAGTGATCCTCGACCGGCTGGGACTTTCCTGGCGGGGTTATGTCAAGGTGAGAAAAGGAGTGAAGAGACGTATTGTCCATCACATGCAGGAGCTCGGCTGCCGCACCGTTGAAGACTATATTGGTGTCTTCGGTGAACCCCGTATTCTGAGAGAGGTGGAGTGCCTGATGACCGTTTCCATCAGCCACTTTTTCCGGGATTATTCATTGTGGCGGGTTCTCTGTGAAGAAATTCTCCCCGACATCGTATATCGATGCAGAGAGGTGGTGCATGTCTGGTCGGCTGGATGCGCATTAGGACAGGAGGTATACAGCTTTGCGATGCTCTGGGATCGCTTAAGAGGTAAAATCGGCGTGCTGCCGGAACGTCAGATTCTTGCGACAGATGTGCATCCCGAATATCTTGACAAAGCCATGAAAGGTATTTACGGGAAAAGCGGCATGAAGGGGATCACGGAGGAAATGAAAGCGACCTATTTTATCCTATCCGAAAATCTGTCTCACTACCGGGTGGCTGACTTTCTGAAGGCGAATATAGAATGGCAGATTCATGACCTTGTAAAGCAGTCGCCACCGGCGAGGGTTTTCCAGGTTGTGTTCCTCAGAAATAATCTCCTTACATACTACCGCAAGGAAATTCAAGAAGCTGTATGCCTGCAAATCATGAACTGTCTGGAAAGGGGAGGGTTTCTGATCATCGGCAGTCATGAAAAACTCCCTGTTCAAACACACACCCTGTTGCCGTTCAAAAAAAGTTCTTACATTTTTCAGAAGATATAGCACTGAGCGTACCTGCATCAGAGGTTTCAGTCCGACCGTTCTTTTCACTCAGGGAAAGATACCTTTTTGTGTTTCCGTTGGAATACTGCCTTTATTGCTCCCACCTTCTTTTCCGCTCTAACCGTCGCTGTTCCTCTCTTTCCCTTTGCTGTTCCTTACGTCTCTGGTAGTCGAGTCGTCTCTGCTGCTCCAGATTCCTTTCACGCTCCATGCGTTCCTGTGCTTCCAGACGCTCTCGCTCCTCCTGGGGTTTTTTCTGCTTCACACGTCGTTGTTCTTCCTGCCTTTTTCTTTGCTCCAGGCGCTTTTTCCTGATGGCGTCTTTTCTTTCTGCCTGAAGACGTTGATTTTCTAAAGCCAGTCTGCGGTTAATTTCCTCTAATCTCTTTTTTTCCAGGCTGGCGGCATGAGCTTTTCCCTGTTTTTCATATACCCGAACCAATCTGATTCTGGGTGCCGGATTGTGTGGTTGAAGGCGGACAGCCTTTTCGTAATAAATGCCAGCTCCCCTGTAGTCTCGTTTTCTTTCGGCATAGATGTCTCCCAGGGATGAGTATGCCTGAGCAAACGACGGATCGACCCGGGTCGATTGCTCAAGAAGGGAGATCCTCTGGTCATCGCTCAGCGCCCTGCCTGCGGGCGTGTAGATGTCTGCCGCCTGGATGTATAACTTGTACGCCTCTTGAGAGGTTGTGGGCTTGGTCGTAATCTCCGCTTTTTCTTCTTCTGTGATGGGGATATTTAATGACTTCAGGAGGGATTTTGCAATGTGATCCTGGTGTTCAAAGATATTGTCTAACTCTCCGGCAGTTCCGGTTGTCACATGAATCTTACTTGTTTCCACTTCTACAAGCCGGGCATCAATGCGTATTTTTCCCGATAATTTGGTATGAACCCACTAACAGTTCTTCAGCTCCTATCATCTTTCCTATTCTGGGTGCAGTGTGCTCGTCGACAAGTCCTGACTGTCCGAACTTAACTTCCTGAAGTGCCTCGGAGAGCTTGATCTTTTCGATCATTCTAAAACAGGGTATTGTTCCCAACTTGGTAGTCAGAACTTCTCCGATCCCGACACCGAACCAGTCATACTCCTTTTGGCCGCTCAGGTTGGTGAAGGGTATAATGGCGATGATGAGGGGGTCATCTTCTGATGGGGTTGATTGAGGGATCTGTTGTGTGGCGGCGACTTGCGCGAAGGAGGTCGTGGCTACCATAATGATGAAACACAAAGGGAGAATAAAGAGTTTCTTCATGTGATTACCTTTCTCGTTGTTTTTGCATCCGTGGCTCACGAGTATGAAGTCATGGGTTCTCCGAAAATGAAGAATCCCGGTTTATGCTCAGAGGCCTTTCATTTTGATAAAAATACGTTGATCTTTTGCGACGGGCACTTCTACAGAAGGAACATTTTCAATAAACAATTTTCTTCCATCTGTGATCACGAGAGTGAAGAGAGATATGTACGGAGATTTATTTTTCTGTTGGTCAATCCGAGTTTTTTTCTGAGGCGGTTCCTGTGGAGTTCAATGGCGCCTTCGCATACATTCATGAGCTTTGCAATATCTCTTGTCGGTTTTCCTTCCCTGACAAGATTTGCCACTTGAAGTTCTTTGGGAGTCAGGTTCAAATAATAGGCAGATAGTTTCCGGGAGAAGGGTGACACGATATCTTTCAGGTTTGACTCGATAAGGCTGATATAGGCTGCGTTTTGAGCATCAATGGTTGCGCTCCTTTTCAGGGTTTCAATAAGAGGTATCACCAGTTCCTTGATATTTGACAGCACCTGCTCCTCAAGCTCATCTTTATCCTTCTGCCTTTGATTCAGCAGAATTCTTAAAGAGGCATTGGCTTCTTCTAACATTCTTGATTTGATCACCAGATCTTCTTCTCTCTCTTTCAGTTTCTCCTCGACCTGCGCGCGTTCTGTGATCTCGGCTTCAAGGTACTTGTTCGTCTTCCTCAGCTCTTCCGTGCGTTTTTTTACCATATCCTCGAGTTGATTGCGGTATTTGTTCAATTCATCTTCCATTTCCTTGCGGTCGGTGATATCCCGGAGGGCAATAAGATCTGCCGTACCTTCGCCGAAACGGATTTTGGTTCCTATTCCTTCTACCCACTTGTCCTCACCGGTCCTCGTTCTTATCTTATACTGCCTGTAGTCAAGGGATTTTCCCCTCTTTTCGTTTTTTATGAGCTGGAGGTCTTTGATCACCGAGGATTTGAAATCCGGGTGGATAAATTCAAGTACGTTCGATCCGATGATCTCCCGGGGTGTTTTCAATCCCACCATTGCAGCTCCCGCTTTATTGACGAAGAGGACATTGCCGTTCCAGTCGACAATGCCCACTACATCTAACATGTAGTTGCTGAGATCAAAGAAGTTCTCCTCGCGTTTCGGCAAAACCTTGGTTTTTTCTTTTATCTTCTTGCTCATTTGTTATCCCTTTGTGAGGTTGTAAGAATGTCGTTAATACCGTGGTGTAGATTGTAAGTAAACAATAATAAAAATAGTATTGTCTGTCAAAGGAAAAAGATATCAAATGAATGTACGCGCAGTGAAGGATGTTGCTGCGATTGATTCCATCCGCGTTGGGTATGCTCGACCTGATGTGCCGGCTCGAAATATGCGGTGATGGAGGTATGCTTATGAAACTATTCTCTCCGCATAGATATCGTAGAGATCAGCAGCAACAATCGTGCACGAAATGATATCTCCTGCAACGACATTTCCTCCTTTTACAAAGGTAATGCCGTCGATGTCGGGAGCCTGTCTGCGGCACCGCCCCCTCAGGGGAAATTCTGAAG
>VGTB01000036.1 GCA_016874835.1 Deltaproteobacteria bacterium
CACTTCATTTTCGGAGGACGCGAGGGCAGGTACGACCATGCACCCGTCAAAGAGGGACAGACATATATACTTCACTCTTCCCGGAAGGGAATGTATACAGGCAATCTTCAGGTCACCTTCACAAACGCGTCTTTCCCCTTCCGTGATGACGGTTACGAAACCCGCATCGCAAAGAAAATGTCCGATCTCGATCATCGACTCCGGCTTATCGAGAGATCCCGAGCGATTGAAGAGGATCAACGGATGGAAAACGCCATAAGACTCATCAACAAACAGAAGACGGCCCTAAAGGAGGAACTGGAGAAATCGCGTCCCAGTCAATCCGGCAACAACCGCTTTCTCTGGACACTCATCCCTCTCGACCTGTCGAGACCGGAAGACACCGCGGTCTCCGAGTGGATTCGGAGGGCCGGCTTCGAAAAGGACTGAACAGGACACACGGGTTGATTGCAGAGCGGGAATTTGATAGATATCACGCATCGTAACACTCAGCGATAACCGATACAGTCAAATGACTTTTACGCAAGAAATAAAGAAACAAAAAAATATGTGGACGATATTGCTGGCGGTGCTGGGCATCGGGATTATCGTATTCTATGCTCTATGCGATACATCCTGCGTGTACCTGGAAGGAGACATCCTGGGACTGGACATGAAGTACATCGGTACCGGCTACATGCTGGCGATCATACTCTTTGCCGCATTCAGGAAAAACGATTACGTGCGAGCCCTGCTCGCATCAGGAATAGGTGTCGAGGTATATCTTATCTTCTTTCAGTTTCGCGAAGAGGTTTTTTGTCCCTTCTGCCTCGCGTTCGCGGCTACTCTCATCGCTGCGTTCATTCTCAATTACGACACACCTCTCTCAAAACCGAATGACAGTAAGACAAGGCGATTCGTATATGCCCTCGGGGAAGCAGAAATTCCCATTCCCGGGAAATTGAGAATTCCCCTTCTCTTTTTCGTGATCGCGGGGTATGTGTTTGTGGCTCTCACATTTTCCGGTTCCACCACGCCCGCCTATGGCGCCGATAAATCATCAGCTCCCTCTTACGGTTCCGGCCGGTACGAAATAATCATCTTCACCGATTACTTCTGCCCACCATGCCAGCAGCTCGAATCCCATATCGATCCCGCATTGGAAGAATTTCTTGCACGTGGGGGTGTGAAGGTTACCTTCGTCGATCTCCCCGTACACAAGGAAACACATCTGTATGCGAGATACTTTCTCTATGCAGCTCATGCAGGACGTGGCTACAGGAACGCTCTTCATGCCAGAAGGGTTCTGTTCTCGCTCGCGGCAAGCCGCGCCGCCTCCGACGAAGATAATCTCAGACACGCTCTGAATGCACGGGGCGTTGCATTTACACCGTATGACCTCAAACCGGTTTATCACACTCTGAACAGGATCATCAGAACATACAAGGTCAAATCAACCCCTACCTGTATCATCAGGTACTCATCTACTGATATTCGAAGATACTCAGGCACCTTCGAAATTCAGAACGGTTTGGCAATGCTCAGGGCGACCCTCAAGAATACCGGGCGGTAGAAGAAATACCTCTCCATCACCTCAAAAAGTTACCTCATCTCGCCTCTGGATTTCTTTTCAAAGACCACATCACTTTTAATGATGAGACAGTTATCTTCAACACCAATGGTGACTTTGCCGAATCGTGCATGAATCTCTTGGCCGTCTTTACTCAAAGGAAACTTTTTGAAGAGGGGTATTTTTACAGGTCTCACCTCTGAGGTAAGGAAAAGCGTGAGTGTGGGTAAAACAGGCACGCCGACCTTGTCCATGGAGAGCACAAGGCTCTCATGATCCTCTGACATGGTGAGATTCATGATCCCTGATATCTCGCCTCCCGTATGGAAATCTTTTTCTGCCACTCCCGTAAGTGCATAATCCATGTCTACCCGGAGGACGGGTTTCCCCCCGCGGGTATACTCCGGAAGAAGCACAACACGGGGATTGCTCAGTCGTATCATCACGGGGACTCTCCCTGTTCCCGAGAGAGACACCTCTTTCTTCACGTCAACGGGAAAAACATTTTCCACGAAAGACTTGATCATCTTCTGACTGACTCTCGTCTCGATTGTCCCGTCATGAGCAACCGCAGGATTCAAGATCGTGATCATCATCGCAGCGAGCACGATTCGCCACACTCGCATCATGCGTTCCTTCCCTTTCGCAGTATCCTTACCTCTTCATTTCACCTGAGTCATCGTTGCAGACGTTTTGTGAATCTCATTGCTGACAGTGAGCACAGAAATAGGTTCCTCTTCCGTTTACACGAATACGGCTGATAGTGCCACCGCAGCGAAGACATGGAAGAGACTCGCGCCTATAGACCTTCAGCTCATTCTGATATTCACCTCTGCTGCCGAACAGATCTCTCCAATCCGACACCGACGTTCCCCTGCAGTCAATTGCCCTCTGCAAAATATTTCTTCCCGCCTCTGATATTGTTTCCAGTTCCCGCAAGGTCACTTCGCATATACTCCGCATGGGATCAATCGCAGCTGCATGGAGGATCTCGCTTGCATATATATTTCCGATTCCCGCAATCACACGCTGATCCATAAGGAATGACTTCACTGGTGTTTTCCTCGTGCATGTAATCTCGTGCAGTACAGGCGCCCAGCGGGTTTGCAGAGGATCGCTGATTATCGCTTTACCGCTACCGTTCTTCTGAAGTGCAAGGGTTGCAAAACGCCGGGGATCAATGCAGAAAAGATTCCCGCGGGGAAATATTATCACGAAGCGGGTATATGGAATCACCTCTTGATGATGAACTTGCCACAGAAGTCTTCCCGTCATACGAAGGTGCAGGAGTAGTTCAGTATCGTCATCGAGTTTTATCACCAGAGTTTTCCCGTAACGCGTGACGGAGAAAATTTTTCTTCCGGTAAACCCGCTCACAGCGCCAATCTTGGCATCACGAACTTCAAAGCCTCTTATCTCTTCATTCAGAACGATCTCACGCAGCTGTCGGCAGAGAGTTTCCACCTCGGGAAGCTCCGGCATGCACACACTCCAAAAAAATATTTCACGCATTTTAATATTCGTCGTGTGTGTGTCAAGAAAAAATAAATTTTTGAAAGAAAAAGTATTGACAACAAGAAATAAAAAGAGTACTGCGTTTTTAAAAATACTTTTTTTAAATGAAGGAGGAAAAAAATTAAAATATCCTTGACAAAGGAGGATAGAACTATGAAAAACGAGGCCCTGTTCACCGAGGAGGTTGAGCCTCCTGGTATTTATTCCGGTCTTGTTCAAATAGATTTCAACGTAGAAGATTTGTTTTCATCACACCATACCCTCCTTAGTTATCCCGTGGCTCGCACCACAGGGGTTCACTACTCTTTTCGTTTCAAAGAAAGTCAGAAATCACGAACCTTCCGTAAACGATTTTATCCTCATATCACATCGAGCGAATGGAATGACTGGACCTGGCAGTTCCGCAACCGCATACGAGACATCGAATCGCTCGCACAGATTCTCTGGCTTGCAGAGAGCGAGAGGCAAGCCATGGATCATCACTCAGGATCTCTTCCTGTCGCCATTACGCCTTACTATGCAAGTCTCCTGGACGAATATGACACTTCTCAACCGCTCCGCCGTATGGTGGTACCGACATCCGATGAACACCACTACTCTGAAGGTGAAGCCAGAGATCCACTGAGCGAAGATCACGACAGTCCGGTCCCGGGAATCGTGCACCGCTATCCGGACCGCGTGTTATTCCTGGTCACAGATACCTGCTCTTCCTACTGCCGTTACTGCACACGCTCACGCATGGTCGGAAGCAACACACATTCACTCTCACATTTCAATACATGGGAAAAGGCAATCGAGTATATAGAAGCGACTCCGCTGGTACGCGATGTCCTTCTCTCCGGAGGAGATCCTCTGACTCTCTCCGATGATAAACTGGAGTGGCTTCTCTCCCGACTCAGAAGAATACCTCACATAGACATATTGCGCATCGGCACAAAAGCGCCTACGGTACTGCCTCACAGGATAACGCCAAAACTCACATACATGCTCAAACGTTTCCATCCCCTGTGGATCAGCGTCCATGTGAATCACCCCGACGAATTGACCACCGAGATGAGTCATGCATGCATGCGACTCGCCAACGCCGGCTTCCCTCTGGGAAGCCAGACAGTCCTTCTCCGCGAGATCAATGACAATGTGGACACAATGAGGCAATTGATGCACGGATTGCTGAAAATGCGGGTGAAGCCGTATTACCTCTATCAGTGTGATCCCATCCCGGGATCTTCCCACTTCCGTACCCCCGTTCAAACAGGACTCGACATCATTGAGGGACTGCGGGGCCACACAACCGGTTATGCCGTACCAACATATGTAATCGACGCCCCGGGAGGGGGAGGCAAGATTCCCCTGCTGCCCGAATACGTCATCGGCCGTGACGGTGATGATCTGATGCTCAGAAACTATCAGGGGAATGTCTACCGCTACCCCGACTGCGGGTCGATACAGGAAAACGTGACATAAGATTTACCATGATGATTGGAATCACATACGACCTTCGCGACGAGTATCTCGCCGAAGGATATACCGTTGAAGAAACCGCTGAGTTCGACCGTGCGGACACGATTGATTCCATAGACAAGACCCTGCAGGATCTTGGTTACACAACATGTCGCATAGGCAACATCAAGTCCCTGACAAAACGGCTTGCCACGGGCGAGCGGTGGGATATTGTTTTCAACATTGCCGAGGGGATGAAAGGATTCGGCCGCGAATCACAGGTCCCGGCAATCCTTGACGCATACGGCATCCCGTATACATTTTCCGATCCTCTGGTGCTCTCCCTGACACTTCACAAAGGTATGACAAAACACATCATCCGCGACTTGGGCATTCCCACTCCGGACTTTGCCCTCGTTGAAAGGGAATGCGACATTGAAAAGATCACAATCCCCCTGCCGCTTTTCGCCAAACCCGTGGCGGAAGGTACCAGCAAGGGAATTACCGCTGCTTCGAAAATCACCTCCCGTCAGGAACTCGTCCATCTTTGCCGGTCACTCCTGTCCACATTTCACCAGCCGGTGCTCGTCGAGCGCTACCTTCCGGGAAGGGAATTCACCGTGGGGATTGTCGGCACGGGAGAAGATACTGTCTCGATCGGCGTCATGGAAGTGCACCTGAATGAACATGCAGAAAACGAGGTCTACTCCTACACAAACAAGGAATACTGCGAGGAACTGGTCGAGTACCGGTTAGCAAATGATCCCATGGCAGAAATGGCACGGGAAACAGCTCTCGCTGCATGGCGCGGCCTCGGTTGCAGGGACGCAGGAAGAGTCGATCTTCGGGCAGATGACCATGGAATACCGCACTTTCTGGAGATCAATCCGTTAGCAGGCTTACATCCGACGCATTCGGACCTCCCCATTATCTGTACCCTTGCCGGCCTTTCCTATCACAGGCTCATCAACATGATTATTGATTCCGCACTGAAGCGTCTGCACGAGAGCAGCACGAACGCTAAGAGACTTGAATCGCCTCTTTTTCCACATCATTTTTCTCACCTCTCACGATACAACGGCAACAAGCCTTCACACTGATGCAAATCATGAAGACTGTAATTCTTCTACACGGTGAGGTATCAGAGGATGCAAACCGGGATGAACAGGATGTCCTTGTCCAGGTTGATACGGTATCGCGTGCCCTCACAGACCTGAGATTTATACCCATCGCCGTTCCCATTTCGCTGAACATCGCACACACAATCGACACACTGCAAAAGATCAGACCCGTATTCGTATTCAATCTCGTGGAATCAATCTCAGGCCAGGGAAGCCTGATTCACATCGCTCCTTCCATCATGGATTCCCTGAAAATACCCTACACGGGAGCAGGGACCGAAGCCACATTTCTCACATCGCACAAAGTGCTCGCCAAAGAATTTCTTCTCGCAAGAGGCATCGCTACACCTCACTTCCTCCTGCCCGGCACACGGCAATCCGACCCTTTTTCCGCAGGTACCTACATCATCAAGTCCGTCTGGGAACACGCCTCGTCGTGGCTGGGAGACGAATCCATCGTTTTTTCAGAGGATCCGCTCCGCCTCTCCCACACCATTGCACACCGGCAGGAGCAGCTGGGAATTGCGTGCTACGCGGAAGCATTTATCGAGGGGAGAGAATTTAACCTCTCCCTTCTCGCGGGACACAGCGGACCGGAGGTGCTTCCCCCTGCGGAGATCATCTTTGACGACTACCCCCCGGGAAAATACAGGGTTGTGGATTTTCGAGCAAAATGGGTTGAAGATTCCTTCGAATACCGGCATACTCCCCGGCGTTTCGATTTTCCCGTAGAAGATGACCCGCTACTCACACACCTGCGCAAGATCGCTCTGCAATGCTGGCACATATTCAGCCTGCGGGGATACGCGAGAGTGGACTTCCGGGTCGACACCTCCGGAAAACCATGGGTATTGGAAGTAAACACAAATCCGTGCCTCTCCCCGGACGGCGGTTTCTATGCCGCTGTCGAACGATCGGGCCTGAGCTTCAACCAGGCAATAGAGAGGATCATTCACGATGCTCAGAAGCAGATGAACGGGACGACGGTCCCGCAGTGACAGGAAAAGTTTTCAGAAACCGTCTTTTATGATGAAAGATCAAATCATCACATACCGCAGCGAGGTGAGACCCTCTGACAGAGAACACATCCGTCAACTCGTCGAAGCCACCGGTTTTTTTTCACCCCAGGAGATCGATATCGCCATCGAGCTCGTGGAAGAACGGCTTGCGAAAGGCAACAGGAGCGGCTACCATTTTTTGTTTGCGGAACTGTCGGGAAGTATCATCGGATATACCTGTTTCGGCCCCATACCCGGAACACTGCACAGCCATGACCTGTACTGGATAGTCGTGCATCACAGTTTCCGCCGCCTGGGAATTGGGAAATCCCTGCTTGCGCACACCGAAGAGCTGATCAGCGACCGGGGGGGGTGGTTGATTTATACGGATACTTCCTCCCGGGATCAGTACGAGGCAACCCGCAGGTTCTATACAGACTGCGGATACCGGCAAGAGGCACTTTTGAGAGATTTTTATAGCCCCGGAGACAGCAAGATCATCTATGTAAAAACTGTATCGTCAAAAAACCGTGTAGAATAATATACATATTAAAATCTTAACGAAAACATATTGCTTTTTTGAAAATAATCCTGTAGATAACAGCCGCCGTCAGGTGGACGTTGCATAATACACGTCAATAATACCCCGTGAGTATACGGACCGTACATAACACAATGTTATGGAGGTTGGATCCTATGCGACTCATTCCCCGTGAAGAAAAGTTCTACGATCTCTTTGAAGAACTCGCCAATAAAATCGAAGAAGGCTGCAAGGTATTTCTGGAAATGGTGGAGAAGTATGAATATTCCCCGCCGAAAATAGCCAAGCTCAAAGAACTGGAACATGAGGCGGATGTCATCACCCACAGAACATACGAAAAGATGCATAAGACATTCCTCACCCCCCTGGACCGGGAAGATATCTATGACCTGGTCAATAAGATGGACAGCATCCTGGACATGATAGAAGCCGCTGCCGCCAGAATGATACTCTACAAAGTGAAAAAACCCACCAAGGTAATCATTGACCAGGCCAGGATATTGCAGGAAGCCATACAAAAAGTGAAGTTCATTGTTCACGCCCTGAGAGACATGAAAAACGCCAAGATGATCATCGACGCATGTGTGGAGATCAACACCTTAGAAAACGAAGGAGATATCATTCTGAGAACGGCGATGACCGATCTGTTCGAGCATGAGAAAGACGCCATCGAACTGATCAAGTGGAAGGAAATCTTTGAACGCATCGAAGAAGCCATTGATGTATGCGAAGATGTGTCCAACACTGTAGAAGGTATCGTCCTGAAACATGGCTGATTCTTTCGCTTTTGTCGTTTTTCTTATCCTGGTAGCCCTCATCTTCGACTTTCTCAACGGGTTCCACGACTCTGCAAATGCCATTTCGACAATCGTTTCCACGAGGGTCCTCTCCCCCAGAAACGCCGTCATCTGGGCGGCTTTTTTCGAATTCACCGCCGTCTTTTTCGTCGGTGTCCAGGTAGCCAATACGATCGGTACCGGCATCATCCATCCGGGTATCGTCGATAACCTGCTCATCTTAGCCGCTCTGGGAGGAGCCATCATCTGGAATATCATCACATGGTATTTCGGCCTGCCCAGCAGTTCCTCCCACGCCCTCATCGGAGGCCTCATCGGAACCGGAATAGTAAAAGGGGGTACCGATGTGCTGGTCTGGAGCGGCATCACAAAAACATCAGCGTTTATCGTGCTCTCTCCCGCTCTCGGTTTGGGGCTCGGGCTGATCCTCATGATCATTGTGTTGAACATGAGTAAACAATCATCCGTCGCCGGTTCAGACAGGATATTTCGAAAATTACAGCTCGCCTCCTGTGCAATCTACAGCATGGGTCATGGCACCAACGACGCCCAAAAAACCATGGGGATTATCGCCATTATTCTTTACAGCCAGGGGTATCTCGGTCCAACCTTTTATGTGCCCCTCTGGGTTGTGATCACCTGTTACGCCGTTATTTCCTTAGGCATCATGTCAGGAGGCTGGCGTATCGTCAAGACCATGGGCACCAAAATCACAAAACTGCAACCCATAGGGGGGTTCTGTGCAGAAACGGCTGCTGCCCTCACTATCCTCGGGGCATCCCTCGCCGGTATCCCCGTGAGTACGACTCATACCATTACAGGCGCGATTGTAGGAGTGGGTTCCACAAAACGCATTACCGCAGTCCGCTGGGGAGTCGCCGGAACGATCGTATGGGCATGGATACTAACCATTCCAATGTCGGGGCTCATTGCTGCTGCGATCTATATTACGACGAGCGCGATATGGTGATATCATACATCGCCCAGAGCGCCAGGAGAAGTGAGGTGATGATGGGGCCGATCACGAAGCCGGAAAATCCCAGGAGCGTTATCCCCCCCAAGGTCGAGAGGAAAATCAACAGCGGATGCATCTGTACATCCCTGCCGATGAGCATGGGACGCAGAAGGTTATCCACCATGCTGATCACGAATGCACCATAGCTCAAAATGAGCACACCCTTCCATACATGACCCATGAGCAGCATTACCACACCGGCAGGAACCCAGACAATGGAGCAGCCCACCACCGGCACGATGGACATAAAGACCATCACCACACCCCAGACCAGAGCCCCCTCGATCCCCGTCGCCCAGAAAATAAAGCCTCCCAGTGTCCCCTGAATACCCCCGATGATCAGCGTTACCTTCAAAGTCGACTTGGCTGTCACTACGAAACGCTCATAGAGAATCTTTTCCCTGTCCTCTCCTAAAGAGAAGAGACGCATAAGCATCCCCAGGAATGCATCTCCGTCACGGATGAAAAAAAACAGCGTATAGAGCATCACGGCAAACTGAGCCAGGAAAATCACGGTATTCTGGGTAAGGTTCTTCAAATGCTCTAACATGTAGCTGGCAATACCTCTTCCAATTTCGGAAACCTTTCCGGTCCAGAATTGTTCGTCGATATGCAAACGGACAAAGTACGGGCTGTCCTTGATCGCGCGTGTGATACTCCTGACAATCTTTTCGACATTGCCGCCGTCAGGACCGAGAGATTCGTATATACGCATCGACTCGGCAAAGAGCAGGCTTCCGATAATGATTCCCGGAAGAATGATGATTAGCGCAATGATCAGAAAAGTGAGTGCGGCACACATGCTGGGGCGATTCCATCTCCTGTTGAACCGGAGGTAGAGGGGTCTGAAAATGCTCGCGATCACCGCCGCCCAGAAAAGAGGGAGAACAAACGGCGTGAGCAAATAGAGGAAGAAAAGGGAAACGATCACCAGTACGGAAGTGAAAAGAATATCCCGGGCTCTTGAAGAATTCATCTTACCGCTCAACGAATCACCATTCGGATCTCAAGATGAGTACCTGCCGGCTAAATATCTCATTTACCGGATCATTGCAACAGAAAGCGATACCTCACGCCCACTTCTTGCCTTTGCTTTTTCTGAAGGCTGTGTTAAATAGGGCACTCTCACAAAGACGAGGTAATCCCATGCGATCCATGTCCACCCATCCCATCGGCGTGTTCGATTCCGGTATCGGGGGTCTCACTGTCGTTCGCTCCCTCATGGAGCGGCTGCCTTTTGAGAGAATTATCTATCTCGGAGACACGGCCCGAGTACCGTACGGGGTAAAATCACCGGATACCATCACCCAGTACGCAACACAGATTGCCCGTTTTTTATTGCAAAAAGAGGTGAAACTCCTCATCATTGCCTGCAACACCATGGCAGCAGTCGCCTATCATTCCGTGAAAGAGCTGTCTCCGGTTCCGGTCCTCGATGTGATCGAAGCCGGTGCCCGCAGAGCCATCGAAGAAACACGAAGGAAACAGATCGGCGTCATCGGAACGCCGGCAACAATCAACAGCAATGCATACGCCCGGGCGATACACCGGCAGGAACCGGACATCCGCGTCTTCTCCCGGGCCTGTCCACTGTTGGTGCCGCTCGTTGAAGAGGGCTGGTTGAATCACCCTGTTACCCGCCTAACCGCCGAGGAATACCTCAGGCCGGTCATGGCGGAGCATGTTGATACGCTCGTGCTGGGATGCACCCATTATCCCCTCATCAAGCCGCTCATACAGGATATCGTGGGACCGGATATCCGCCTGGTAGATTCCGCGGAAGCCATGGCAAACATCACGGCACATTTGCTCAGTGAGGCGAACCTGGGAACTCCGGAAAGGAATCCACCGGAGTACAGGTTCTATGTCACCGATGTTCCCTACCACTTCCAGACGATCGGAGAGAGTTTCCTGGGACGCACCCTCTCCCACGTGGAAATTATCAAATGGTGAAGAAGGGAAAGGACGATCATATGAAAATCATCCTCGCCGGTTACAACCTGGACTATGAAACCATTCGAGAGTTTCAGAAACAGCATCCCGAAGCAAAGAACCTCACCCCGGAGACGATTTCCGCCGCCTACGCAAGGATCAGCCGGAGCCCCAAGTCAGTCGACGAACTGCGGGCCATTGCCCGGCAGGAGGTGGAAAAGGCACGGCAGTCCAACAGGAATATCGTTTTTGAGATGGGGCACAGCTCGATTGCGGAACATGCCGTTTTTAATATAGACGTCATAGGGGTTTCCCGGCTCCTGGTGGAAGAGATCGAAAAATTCCGGCTCTGCTCCTACACGGAAAAATCACAGCGGTATGTCCTCCTCACCGATGATTTCGTCATTCCCGATGAAATCCGTCAGGCCGGTCTACAAGAGGTGTTCACCGATACCATCCGCGAACAGAACCGGTTTTACCACGCGCTGTACGAGAAACTGAAACCCCATGTTTTCGAAAAGCACAGGGCACTCGCAGCGGATCCGGAGAATCGCTCGATGCTGGAGGGCTGGGCAAAGGAAGATGCCCGTTACACCCTTGCCCTCGCCACGGAGACCCAGTTAGGGATGACCATCAATGCGAGAAATCTGGAATTGATGCTCCGCCGGCTTGCGGCCCATCCGCTCACCGAGGCACAGGAATGCAGCCGGAAACTCTACGACGCAACAAAGGACATCTCCCCCTCGCTCATCCGCTACACCGAGGCAACGGACTACGACCGTCTGACGAGAAAGAATCTGAAGGAGGAGATGCTGTCCCTGGGCAAGGAAAGAACACGGAAACGGAAATCGGCAACGGCAGGGCCCGGCGGGAAAAAGATTGCCCTCCTGTATGCCACACCTGACGCAGACAACAGAATCGCGGCATTCCTGATCCATTCCTCATCAATGCTCCCCATGTCCCGGTGTCTTCGTATCGCCAATTCCATGACCGGAAGAGAAAAAAAACGCCTCATCAGGACAGCGCTGCAACATATGAAGTCCTATGATCCCGTCCTGCGGGAATTCGAGTATGTTGATCTTTATTTTGAACTGATCATCAGCGCGAGTTGCTTTGCCCAGATGAAGCGGCACCGGATGGCAACCATAACCGGCCAGGACTATGATCCCGATCTCGGTGTCACCGTTCCACCGGCCGTATCCGCAATCGGAATGGAAAAATCCTTCATGGACATTGTCACCAGAACCGAGGCGGTATACCATCAGATAAGAAAAATCAGCCCCCAGGCAGCAAGCTATATCCTCACCAACGCCCATCGCAGGAGGGTTGCCATGAAGATCAATGCCCGGGAACTTTACCACATTGCCAGGCTCCGGGCCGACCGGCATGCCCAGTGGGATATCCGGGAGACGGCAGAACAGATGCTCAGAATGGGAAAGGCAGCGATGCCCCTGACGTTGATGTTGGCCACAGGCAAGGACGGTTTCCCCTCTCTCTACGATCAAACGTTTGCTCAGACCAGGGATTAACTGATATATCTTGACAATCTTCGGCAAGTAAGTCTATTCATCAATAAGAACAGTGTATGGTCATCGTTCAATCTCCTGCGTGACAATCTCAAGGAATGGCACGGGAGGTGCCATGAACACGTGTTTTGACAGGCAGGACCGCAGGGGAGTAACCTGCCGGTGAGGCCCCGCACAGCGGGGGTATCAGGACAGTACTTGAAGGATTGATTCGTGAAACATGAAAAAATATATCTGTTGTGTCTTTGGTATCCTGTCAGTCAGTGGTAACGCCCATGCCCAATGGCGTTGCGACGACTGGGGAGCCTGGATGATGGACTGGGGTGCATCGTTCTGGTTTCAGCCGATCGCATTTGCAAGCCTTCCGCTCATTCTCATAGCGATCGTCACCTATTTCATGCTCAGAACAAGACATTTGCGAGAGTGAGTTCCCACGTCCCACCGCTCGCGGAGATGCTGCACACTGCAAGGATGAATCACATTGTATCGCATCTCTATTTACGGAGATTATATTTTATCATCTTCAGTTGAAGTCCTTTCCTGCTGAGACCCAATTTTTGAGCCGCCTTCGTGACATTGCCGCCGCACTCCTCCAGACACTGGAGGATGGTCTGCTTCTCCACTTCTTCCATCTGGCTCTTCACAAAGTCCTTGAAGGGTTTTTTGTGTTCCGCCGGCGGCTGAACGGAAAGCGCCTCTGTGATCGATTTCCACTCGGGTGGTATATCAGCCGTGGTAATCACAGAACCGCTCGCCATGAGGACGAGTCGTTCGATGAAATTTTCCAGCTCCCTGATGTTTCCGGGCCAGTCATAATTCACGAGAAGCGCTTTCACCTTTGCATCAGCACTCCTGACCGATCTGTCCAGTTTCTTGTTGAACTTCTCGATAAAATAGTGAGTAAGAGGAAGAATGTCTTCCCTCCTCTCCCGCAATGGAGGAAGATGAGCGGGAAACACATTGAGACGGTAATACAGATCTTCCCTGAATCTTCCCTCTTTCACGTCCTGAAGAAGATTCCTGTTCGTCGCCGTAATCAATCTCACGTCCACTTTGATCGTTCGCAGTCCTCCGACACGTTCGAACTCCTGATCCTGAATTACCCTGAGAAGTTTCACCTGCATATCCCTCGGAATCTCTCCCACTTCATCAAGGAAGAGAGTACCCTTGTCCGCCAGCTCAAATCTTCCCGGTTTCGTGGTCACCGCTCCGGTGAAGGCGCCTCTTTCATGGCCAAACAGTTCGCTCTCGATCAGATTCTCTGTGATAGCGGCACAGTTGATCTTGACAAAAGGATTGTTCTTGCGGGGACTGTTCCTATGAATGACGTAGGCAATGAGGTCCTTGCCGGTTCCCGTTTCTCCCGTGATGAAGATTGTGGTCGATGTCGGCGCCACTTTCTTGATGGTGTCGTAGAGCTTTAACATGGGTTCGCTGGATCCGACGATTCCCTGCCGGTCTATTTCATCGGGGCTGACAAAGAGTTCTTCCTCGTTTAACCGCCGGGTATTGATGGCCTTGTGGATCACACTTTTCAGTTCATCCTGGTCAAACGGCTTGGTGATATAATCAAAGGCCCCCTTCTTCAGGGCATCCACGGCAGTGGCGATCGTGCCATGGGCGGTAATGATAATGACCGGCGTGGAAGGGTAATCACGCGCCATCCTCTCTAAAAGCCCCATGCCGTCGAGCCCCGACATTTTCAGATCCGTTACCACAACTTCAATATCATCATTCTTCAGCACCTTAAGGGCTTCGATACCGTCCGCAGCTGTAGCCACGTCATACCCTTCTTTTTTCAGCAAGGCTTCCAGAACCAGCCTCATATTGAGTTCGTCATCAACTATCAGTATCTTTTCCATCACCGATCACGAGAAAATATGGTGCCCGGCACATACCACAAATGTTTCAATGCGATGCGCCAAGCCTGATATAAAATATACTCCCCTGCTGGGGGATCGACTTGGCCCGGATATTGCCGCCGTGACTCTTGATAATTTTCTGACAGATGGCAAGCCCGAGCCCCACGCCACGTTCCTTTGTGGTAAAAAAAGGCTTGAAGATATTTTTGATATCCTCCTTTTTGATTCCTTTCCCCGTATCCCGGAGGGATATACCCACTGCCTCTCCGTCGCCACTGTCAATCCTTGACGTTCTGAAAATGAGAGTCCCTCCTGCCGGCATCGCCTCTACCGCATTCAACGCGATATTGAGAATTACCTGAACCATTTGCTCCGCATCCACATATACGAGAGGCACATCAGGACGCAGTTCCTTTTCAATGGCAATATTGTCTAATCTGTCGCTCGCGGCTATGATCGAAATCGCCTTCTCGATAATTTGATTTACGTCTTGCATCTTTAAATTGAGCGAGTAAGGCTTGGCGTAGTTGAGAAATTGAGACACCACGCTGTTGAGCCTGTCCACCTCCTCCAGAATGACATCCAACAGTTTCTGATTCCCACCGGTACTCGATTCCGAGCGAAGGTACTGGGCAGCACCCTTGATAGAGCCCAGGGGATTCCGTATCTCATGCGCGAGAACAGGTGCCATTTCTTCCAAAAGCAGGGATTTCTCTTTCTCAAGCTTTTCATCGAAGGCATACAGTGAAGTGAATACATCCTTGCCTTCCGGATAGATGTAGCTGAATATCCACTGCAACACCAGCTTAAAAGGCTCAATCGCGATCACGATAATAAATGATGCAAGCAATACATGCGTAAAGGGCGGAGTGCCAGTCTTGCCGAATAAACCGACAACGATAATAAACGTGATTGCCGCAAAAAGCGTGATAATGGAAACGATAAGCGCTCTTGCCATAAACTCATGCAATTCGGGAAGATGAGGGTGTGTGATCATAATCATCACAAAATAGAGGAGCACCGCGACAAAAATATTGGAGACAGGGGGAAAGGAGAAGCCAAGGTAAGACAATATCTCGAAGGCACTGAGTATCGCCGCCGAGATGCAGGCAACAGCCAAATATACCATTCGCGTTCTTTCGACGCTCTGGGGCCGTCTTCTAATATACCTGATGAGAGAGACATAACATATCAACAGTGTAATACCTATGTACATGGAAAGGAAGGTATAAAAATACTCCCACTCATCCAGGGATGTAAAAAGGGCAACTACCGCAAAAAGAGTGCTGAACACAGCGGTCGATACAATATCTCTTCTCGAAAGGAGGGAATCCCGGCTGAACAGCGAAACAGTGAATTGTACGGTACATGGCGGAATGGCAAGCAGCCCCAGGTCTTTCACAATCCTCCACACATCCTGAGCAGAGATATCGTACAAAAAAGCCCCGGAGCTGTGGAAAAACAGCACGAGACATACCGCTGCAAAGGAGATATGCGTGGGTTCCCTCTTTTTACTGATAATCAGAGAGACGAAGATTATGAGACTGACCGTTGCTAAGGTAAAGATTTCCATACGATGTCATACAATTTCGATAAGCATGTGAGCAAAATGATATAGAGAAAAAACGAGGAAGTCAAGAAAGTCAAAACCCTGAATAAGCGATTCGGCTATGAGAAAAAACAAAGCCGAGCATGTGAGGTAACACAACATGCTCGGCTTCTTTTTTCCCAAGACGACTACCGGTATTACTTCGCAGCTGGCTTTGCTGGAGCCGGTGGTGCTGGTGGGGCCGGAGCTGGGGCCGGGGCCGGAGCTGGGGCCGGAGCTGGAGCTGGGGCCGCTGCCTCTTTCTTCGCTGGTTCCGCAGGTTTCTTTTCTGGCGCTGACGGACAGCCAACTAATGTGAAGGTCAGCGATACTAAGAAAAGAATTGAGATAATGATTGCAAAAACCCTCTTCATCGATTTCTACCTCCTTTTAAAAGTGTTTAGACGTTGGTGAATTAACCATCATTTCCTTATGTGGGGAAGATACTCCATTTTTTCACCTTGTCAAGATAAATCTTACGTGCCATATTTTTTTATATTTGCCTTATTGATGTCCCCAGCCTGACATATTTCCATGCGTAAAGCCATTCACACCGCAAAAAAATCTACACAGCCTAAACCCCTCTCATCGCTTTCCGAACGCCACCTTTGCCTCCGACATAACATCAATAATAATAGAAACATATGAATAACGGCACGCTTTGTACCGCAACCTGGCACAATTAATGCTCTGTCCGTTCTCGTTTATAAGAAATGCATCCCCGTAATGGACTCATTCAATGGATTTTACTCTTACAGACAGCCAGCAGATGTATCTTGATACCGTCAACCGGTTTGTCAAAAACGAAATCATACCCCATATAATGGCAAGGGAAAAAAATCATGATTTTCCCTGGGATATTATCCAGAAGGCATGGGAATTAGGAATCCTCAATCTGAGCATCCCTGAATCCGTGAAAGGCTATGAGGTAGATGTCATTTCAACGGCCCTGATAATCAGAGAACTCTCCTATGGAGACACAGGCATCTCAACCTCGGCAATGTGCAATGACCTCGCAAATACCGTGATTGCCCAGCATGGTACTGACACACAGAAGGAATTATTTCTCAAACCCTTTGTCGATGGACCGATCTTAGCCTCTTTCTGCCTGACTGAACCGGGTGCCGGTTCCGACAATTCCGCCATGACCACCTACATCAAAAAGGCGGCCGACGGGAAATACCTTCTCAACGGGGCAAAATGCTTTATTACAAACGCTTCTTATGCTTCACAGTTTACCGTGTTTTGCAAAGTCGGGAAGCCATCGAGCAACTTCATCGCATGCGTGATTGTCCCCGCGCCGCGCGTGCTCCCCTGGGATCCCGTTTCTCAAATCAATGAAAGCAAGGATATCTCTCTGCCCGGAGGGGGAAAGATCATTATCGGCAAACCGGAGGACAAGCTGGGACAGCGGCTCTCCAATACCGCAACGGTTACCTTCGAAGAGGTCGTCATTGAGAGCGACCAGATCATAGGTGACAGAAGAATGGGATTCAAGTACATCATCGATGTTCTTGATTATGCGAGGCCGATGGTCGCCGCAATTGGGGTCGGTCTCGCGAAAAGAGCCTTAGACATTACCCTGGCATACACCAAACAGCGCACACAGTTTGGACAGAGGATTTGCGATTTACCCGTAGCAAGAGAAACTCTGGTACAGATGTGGAAAAAAGTCGAACTCGCGGAGCTCTCCCTGCTGAAAGCCGCTTTCAAAGTTCAGGAAAAAGCAGAGGACAGGGGCATATACGCTTCCCTCGCGAAGAATATTGCCGCAGAAGCGGCGCTGTTTTGCGCCAACGAAGGTCTTCACCTTCACGGCGGTTACGGGTTTATGACGGAATACGAAATTTCGAAACTGGTGCGAGATGCACACATCATAGATATCTACGAGGGTGTGCGCGAGGTTCAGAATATGATTATCGGAAGGGAGATTGTTTAGCCATGATCTATCTTCACGGAACGGGCCATTTCTACCCCGAAAACGTCATCAGCAATTCGTTCTTGGAGGAACTGGATATCGGAACTTCGGAAGAATGGATTTTGGAACGAGTCGGTATCCGCAACCGCCGTACGGTTCTCTCCATAGAGTATATCAGGACAACCAAAAACAGGGACCCCCGGGGAGCTTTCGAGGCGAGTAACTATACGAATGCCCAGACCGGAGCTGCCGCTGCCCGGATGGCGATCGAGAGGGCAGGACTCTCGGTGGAAGATATAGGCCTCCTCATCTCCGGAAGCAGTGCCACGGACAATATCGCCCCTGCAGAGGCATCCGCCATTGCTGCGGAATTGGGAATCGAAGTGATGTGCTTCGACCTGAATTCAGCCTGCACCTCTTTCGGCACCCAGATCGATTTCCTCAGCCGCATGAGGCCTGACGCATTACCTCCTTTCGTATTAGTGGTCAATCCGGAAAGTCTCACCCGTCGTGTGGATTATTCCGATCGGCGATCGGCGGTACTCTTCGGTGATGGAAGCGCTGCCGCAATCGTTTCCGCCACCATTCCTTCCCGGGCAATCTTTACGGCGTGCCATTGCGATACGAAGCCGTCTCAATGGGGGAAGGTGGGCGTATCATGGGCAGGCTATTTCCATCAGGACGGCAATGCCGTGCAGGGATTCGCGATCCGCAAGACAACAGAGTCCATTCGTATGCTCCGGAAAAATTTTTACCTGAACGGTAACCGTTTTCTCTTTATCGGCCACCAGGCAAATCTGGGAATGTTAAAAACCGTCTGTGAGCGAACCGGCATTCCCGATCAGAATCACTGGCACGCGGTCACAGAATATGGAAACACAGGGTGTTCGGGTGCACCGGGAGTCCTGAGCCAGCACTGGAACGACCTGCGCCCCGGCGACCATGTCGCCATCGCCATTGTCGGGGCAGGACTCTCCTGGACACACATGATGCTGCAGGTGGCGGAAGAACAATGAAATACGAGGAGTTCAGAGCGCGCGAATCCTTCAATCTGGAAGAACTCATCGCGTTTTCGTACGGGAGCCTCGTGGAAGACCCGCCGGCGGATTTTGATGCACGGTTGCCGGCACCACCTTTCCTCATGGTAGACCGCATCCTCTCGTGCAAGAGTGATGGCAGACAGGGGTCGCTT
>VGTB01000037.1 GCA_016874835.1 Deltaproteobacteria bacterium
TTCGTCGCTGCCATGAGTCAGGCGATACTATTATACTTTCAAATGTCACAAATGTGTCATCTTCAAACTTAATGCTTTCAAATCCCGAGGGTGTCTTTGCAAGTGATGTTGTGAGTTCGATTGCATCCCTCGCTTCTTGAATTCCCATTGTTGGCGGTAAATCGGGAGTCACATGATACACAACGGTACTGCATCCCGAGAGAAGGGTAACAATGAGAAAAACCGACAGTATTAATGAATTTTTCATCTTGAGGTTACCTCAAAAAGGCAATATTTGAAGTTTTGTTGTTGTCGGACTATTTTTAATACCTTATAACGCGAATATAAAAAATGAGCAAAAAATAATTCCATAATGACGTATCCAAAACCCGTACCCACGTGACTGCAAAAGGCTGGCTGAACGCGTTATTTGGTCTTGTACATCTCCTCGTAAATTTTAAGCTCGATTGCGTCGAAAAAGTTGTCGTACTGTTTCTTCTCCAGAAGCCTCCTCAACTCCCAGCCTGTGGAGGTTTTCTTTTCCGAGGTGACGGAGAGAGTGACTTCGCATTCCTTCCAGGAGATCTTCTTTACCCGGGCCGTGCTTTTTGTTCTCCACTCGTCCTGGATGACGTACTCAGATTCCACTTGTTTCTTTTCCGGATCGATCGTGGCCTTGCCGAACCCCTTCTCTTGAAAGACCTTGGCGATTGCCTGGAGGATTACCTCTTCCCTGGCGTCATAGATATGTGTGTATTCGTCCGGCCTGGAAATGACTTCTCCTTCTTCCCTGCAGGAAGTCATACACAGGCCGATAATGAGGATGACCGTGAGAATAAAGGCGATGCGGGTGTGATTCTTTTTCATGCGCTCCGTCCTGCACCCTCCCGGGTGAATGATGATGGTTTCGTGAAATTACAGAGGATGTTTATTCCCCGTAGACACCGCTGCAGATGATGAGGTCATCCACCTTCCTGAAAAAAACGGTCTTCGGCAGCACTTCTTTGGTTACCGGGTTGTACCATTTGTATGTCACCCAGCCGCTGCCTTCCCTGTTGGCGATATCAATGATTTCCTTGATGAATTCCTTGCCGTCATAGTCCTTGATGTCAATGAATTCTTCACCCACGAACTTTTCGTTGACCCCGTGGGCGAGCATGGTTCCCTTGGGATTTAACGCGTAAATGTACATTTCGTCCTGTACGAACTGTCCGTTGGGATTCGTGTATTCGGCCAATGCGATGCGCTTCCCGGATGCCCTGTAAAAGGCTACGGCAGTATCTACCCAGCGTTTGGCGTCTTCTGCAACTCGTTTCGTCATACTACTCCTTTCCTGTTGATAATCTTTTATTGTGTGTGCGGCTCCGTAAAGTACGCTGACCCCGAAGCGGGTACGGGAGATATCCTGCGCGCCTAAGAGTGGATGTGCCCCGTTTTCAGCCAGTTCATGATGGTTTCCGCGCAGTCGTTCCCGGCGTTATCGTACAGACCGACGATCTTTCTCTCGTGAAGGGCCCTCTGCACCGAATCGGAGGCATGGGCGGCGTTCTGCAGTATGTTTTGCCCGAAATCGGAACGTATCGTTCCTACCGCGGCTTTTGCCGGATCTGCTTCACCGAGGCGGTCTCTGATTTTTCCCACGGCGCTGAACCCGCGATAGAGAAGCGCGAGACTCCGATGTGTTCCGGGTCTGTGACGCTCCTCCGTCGAGACTGTGCCCGGATCAACTCCCGTCATATATTTCACGATGAGCGAAAACTCATACATGGCATTCTTTTCCGTGATGACATCGGCCATCGCGCTGTACTGTTCGTCGGTTATCTCAAACCCTATGAACCCATTGAGTCCTTCCTTCATATTTTCAATGATCCGACGTTTGAGCTTCCGCTTGAACATGTCCCGCATGAACCCATAGAACTTCTCGCCCTGGGCTGCACTCATCCGGACCATGCGGGCGCCGACGATCCTGAGCCCTGTCTTGGAGAACATGTCGATCATGTTTCCCGGCCGTACCGAGTGTTTGAAGAAGTTGTCCGGCTTCAGAATGACCAGTGTGGTCTCCCCCTCGGCGCACTCTTCGTAGATACCGGAATCGTCGAATCCTAACTGCGCGAACAGTTCCAGATTGTTTCTCGCATACTCAGGGTTGGTCGGCACCAGAACAGCCGGTTCAAAGTAGCGGACCGCTCCGTCGGGAGTGGTGATGAAATCACAGTATGTGCCGCGAATGGTTCCCCGGATTGCCTCCGATTCCGCCTCACTGGTAAGCTTGCCGACAACCTCGTAGATCCGGCTCACGGCGTTTTCCCCCTCGAAGAGGAGAAACATGCACCGGTTCTGCTGTCCCGAGATATTTTCGCATCTGAGGTTCTCATCGATGTATTCGATAAGCGCCCTTTCAACCCTGGGTTCGATGGAGAGGCTCTTCAGGCGTTTGATATATTCATCAACGAACTCGTTGGAGGGTCTCATCATACGGATACCCACCAGATCGCAGCCGGAGAATGACATGAGTCGGGCAATGATATTGCCCGTACGGGATTTCATGAGACTGTACGGGGTAATCACCACGTATGTCAGCTCGGTTGACATGGATGTCTCTTTGTCTCTTCCTATTAAGTATTTTGCCGGCGATTCTTTGCCTGATTCGCAAGCCCTTATCAGCACACATTTCTTCGCTGCATGATTGAGACGCACCATATCATCTTTTGTGCATATTCTCAAGATGAGACAATACTATTTACATGACCCTATGTGCTTGAATCCGAACCGGATGATGGCGGGGCACATAAAAAAGTACGGGTATTCGATGAATAGAGTGATGGCGATGTGGATTTGGGAATGAAAGTCTTGAGTTTTTATGTTAATGAACGCCCATGTCGGAACGGTATGGAATGATTGCGCAAGAAGGTTCGGTGGATGCGTGGTCCCGTAACAGGCTTGTTGGCCTCGTCAATTTTCTTGTCAGCTTTGCTGCCATGAGCTCCTTCATTTTTATTCCTCTCCTGGGTGTGCAGTTGGGGGCATCCGATTTTGAGATCGGGTTAGTGGGGGCTGCCTACGGGATTGCGTTTCTATTCTCATCGCTTTATTCGGGCTGGAAATCCGATTATCTGGGAAGGCTCGTCTTCGTGCGGTGGGGGCTTCTGATAAGCAGCGCCGCATTCGCGATCCAGCTCCTGGCCTCCAGCGTTTTCCTGTTGATGGTTGTCCGCGCCGTGGTGGGTTTCTCTCTTGGTATTGCTGTCGCGGCAACCATCGCCTATGCTTTTGATGCGGGCGCGAATATGGGGAAATACAGTTCCTACGGGTCGCTCGGCTGGATTTTCGGCGCCGTGGCGTCAGCGATGGTCGGTGATATCAGGCCTCTCTTCTTTCTCGGTTTTCTAGCGTGCCTGCTGGCGTTTTTCATTTCCCTGGTCTTTCAGAAAGTGCCGTCTCACCATTTCTCCAGACCTCCCAATATGTGGCACGTCCTGCGGCGGGATTACCGCGTTTACCTTGCGGTATTCCTGCGACACTTGGGAGCGAGCGCCGTCTGGATCATTTTTCCGCTGTACCTGGTCTCCATAGGCCTGGACAATTTCTGGATCGGTCTTTTATGGGGCGTTAACTTTGCCGTGCAGTTCGTGGTCATGCGCCGGCTCGAGCGTTTTTCCGAGTTCAAAACGTTCTTTTACGGTCAGCTCCTTTCCATCTTCGTGTTTGTTGCGTATGGGTTCGTAACCGGCCGGTTTGTCCTGATAATCGTGCAGGCGTTCATGGGCGTGGCCTGGTCATGTCTGTATGTGGGAGCGCTTCTTATCATCCTGCGCGGGGGAAAGGAAAGGGGGACCGCCGGAGGCATATTTCAGTCCACCCTGAATTTATGCAATGCTGTGGGCCCGCTCATCGGCGGCCTTATTGCTCAGGGATGGGGGTACCGCGGGGTAATGTTTTTTGCCGCCGCTCTGTGTCTGGGGGGTATTTTAGTGGCGGTGCCGGTGAACAGGAAGGTATAGGAACAAAAAGAGTTTCATCAGGATTCCGGAAATTATTCGCAGCGGCGGGAAAAGGAGCTGCGGGCAACAGCTTACTCATCAGAAAGGAAGTCGACGATGGCAGTGAATAGAAAAATAGGAGCGATGCACAGAGAGATGACCCGGTGGCGTCATGAGCTCCATGAACGTCCGGAAACAGCCTTTACTGAGTGGGAGACATCCGCCTATGTGGCCGAAAAACTCAGCTCTTTCGGTCTCGATGTTCAACGCGGCCTTGCAGGTACAGGAATCGTTGCCACCATCAGGAGGGGGAGGAGCAGACACCGGGCGATCGGACTTCGATCCGATATGGATGCTCTTGATATCACGGAAGAGACGGGTCTTCCTTACGCATCCCGCAATGCGGGGAAGATGCATGCCTGCGGCCATGACGGCCACATGGTTATGCTTCTCGGTGCGGCAAAGTATCTGGCCGAGAACGATACATTCCGGGGGACGGTCCACTTCATCTTCCAGCCGGCCGAGGAAAATGAGGGAGGAGGGGGAAGAATGGTGAGAGAAGGACTCTTCACAAAGTTTCCCGTCGGGTCCGTCTTTGCTCTCCACAATATCCCCGTCCTTCCCGAAGGAATGTTTGCCGTCTGCAAGGGGCCTATGATGGCGGCGTATGATGTATTCGACATACAGATTACCGGAAAGGGCGGTCATGCCGCCACGCCCCACAATGTGAAGGATCCCGTCCTTGCATCAGCCTATTTAATCAATCTCCTTCAGAGCGTGGTGAGCCGGGACGTGAACCCGGCGCAGGCCGCGGTGATCAGTGTGACAGAGATCCATGGCGGCACCTCCTACAACATTGTTCCTGATGCCGTCAGGCTCCGGGGTACGGCGCGTCATTTTCTTCCTGCAGTGCAGGAGCGGGTGGAGACGCGGATGCGGGAAATCTGCGCGGGTGTTTCCGCGTCTTTCAATGTTGACGCAGCCATGACCTATGAGCGGCGGTATCCTCCGCTGATCAACACGGATCGGGAAGTGGATGAGGCGGTGCAGGCGGCGACGCTGGTGGGGGGAAGGAAAAAGGTGCTTACCGACTTCACTCCGGTCATGACATCGGAGGATTTTGCCTTCATGCTGGAGAAACGGCCGGGAGCATATGTGGGGATCGGTGGCGGGCAACCCCGGGAAAACGGCCTGCTGCATCAGTCCCGGTATGATTTCAACGACCGGATACTGCCCGTCGGCGCGAGTTACTGGGTGACACTAACGGAGACGATCCTGCCCAGGTGAAACGGTTTCGTCCTCGTTGCCCGCCACGCAATCCCGTCTGACCGGGTTCGCTTTCATGGGCGGCACATCTCAGGAGCCCCGGGATTCCATACTCACCTGCTATTCCTCTTCGTCTGTGGCTGCGTCGTAGCTTCTGGCTTCCGTGTACCAGCTCTCCACGTGCGCGATGATCCTCTCCGCCAGCTCCTCGGGAGAAAGTTCCTCCTCCGGTGATACCAGATCTACTCTTGCTCCGGGCACTATGTCATGTTCTCCCGGCTCCTTTTCTTCATGCTGTGGCAGGGACTCCAGCATGTTCATTACCTGGGACGGTTTTTCTCCCATCATCTGGTAGAGCAGATCCTCGATCTTTTTCTCCGTAGTTACCATCCCGCTCTCGATTGCCCACAGGGCAAGCTGAAGGCAATACAGATGAGAAGCGTTGGGGCTTTCACCCTCTTCCTCCATCGCTCTTTTTGAGCGCTGGTTGAGATACTTTTCGTTATCGGGAATGCGTTCTTTCATCGTCGGACCTCCAATCAATGCTCGCCTTTCTCGGGCACACTGATCATCACGGTGCTTTTCTGTTCACCGTGTTCTCTCAACCCACAGCCACACCCCGAGGGTACCTAAAACAGCGGCGGCGGGAAGACTGACCCATAGCGGTACCTCCATCCCGCCGATGGAGATAGGAATGCTGAAGGCAAACCTGATCAGGTGGCCTGTGGCGAGCAATCAGAGAATCAGGGTGGCAATCAGCGATGCAGGATTTTTCATCGTAGTATCTCCATCATCTCTCACCCGCCACTAATCGATGGAATTTTTAATCAGGGTTATCACCGGCTCCGTATAAAGGGCAATCAAGAGTGCGTAGAGAATAAAGATCAGCAGAGCCTCCGTTTTGTACAGCTTCTGATATTTTTTCTTTATTACCAGGATAAGGAACCCCCCCGTCATCAGGGCGATCACATGGAGAAAGGGGAACGCTAACATACTCCTGTTTCCCTCCGCGATTATACGAATACGTGACTTGTCTATCACGATTCACGAGAGAAATCTATAATGAAAAGGGGAATATTGGATCTCTTCTCCTGTCGTATTTTTCTCAAAAATAGGGTATTGTCCCGGGTGATTAGACATGCTTGAATACAATTGTAATCCAACCATATAGACCGGGTGTCGGGCATGATGCACACAATACAATCCATACGACCGCATATTACAGCATGATCAGATCGTTAATTTTAGAAAGATAGAAAGAAGAGAGGGGAATGAAGCATACCTTTTTATTCCAGGAGGGAATCTGGATCGTCCGGGGCATTTATTATAATGATAGAAACCGGGCAGTTCCGCTTGAGGGGGAAACCAAGATCACCCACCGGGAGGGGGTCTGGCTGAATGAAGGGGAGATGGTGATCAGGGTGGACGATCACACAATTAAAATGAATAACCGCTATGAAATAATGCCCTTTGAAGCCGGCAGTAGCATGACCGTCTGGGAATCTTTGAATGCCGATATCGGAACGTTACGGGGGAAATTTGTCGTTGTGGACGATGCCGTAATTTCCACCTGCCTGTCCGGGGACGGTGAATACGCCGGTACGGAAGTCCTCATAAAAGTTGACGATACCCGCTACAGGAGCAGGGGCGTGCTGTTCAGGGGGAGTGAGAAGTTATCCTCCTGGAGTGTGGAATTGCAGAAGATACGGTGACGCAAAAGTGTTTGCGCTCTCGCGTTTTTTGCGGAAACGGCTTGATTAAGTTCTCCAATTGCTGTAAATGTCCAGAATATCTCATCAATAAGAGTCCGCACTGTATCCTGCGCGGTAAGGAAGGGGATAATGCTGAGGGTCATTGAGGACGAAGCCGCCGTCAAAAGATACAGGCGACTGTTCATAAAAAGTTTCAAACCCTTTATCGACGAGAAGATTCACGTCAGTCTGGGGCACCCCGGAGCAACCCTCAAAGCAAAAGTTTTCTGGTCGAGCCGCCTTGGTATCTGGATTTTCCACGATAAGATATCCGAGAGAAGATACGGGCATGCATTCGGGATAGGGCGGCCGACCGGTCTATCGCCTGTCCCTATTACCTGTGAAATCAATTTTCCCCTCAAAGGTATAGACAGACGAATCGGTGGCGCCCTCGCCGAGGACCGCTCCGGGAGGATCTTTGTGGTGCATCGGGGGAAAATCGGAGGCGGAAAAAAGGGGATAGGGAAATCCCTGTTTGAAGAACACTATCGCGGTGTGTGGACGTATATGGAAGATGGAGACGCAGTATCCACCGTTGCCCTCATCGGTCTCCTGAATTCCCCACGGTTCGTCAGACAGACGACACAGTTCGTGCGCAATGTTGACAAGATAAAGGATATTGCTTCTTCGCGTTCATCGCAACTGGAAATCACCTTTGATGAACTGCGCTTCAAGGAAGAGTATGTCGGGCAGGGTCATACCGCTCCTGTCAGTGATCCAAAATCAGGGTGCGACCATTCCCTGGTTGTACGGGACCTGTACGAAGAACTTATCCGCCGGGGTTACAAAGCCGGGAATGATGCTGAGAGAGACCTCTTAATTGCCGATGCAAAAGGAAAGACAACGACTACCTTCCGGGTGATCACGGATGTATCAAGGGAAAACATACAATCGGGAACAGTGCAGCTGTTGCTTGCCAATGCGGACCTGCCGGAGAGACCGCGAATGATTCTTACCATGCCTGAGGCGATTCATGAAACCCTGGAAACAAAACTGGCGAAGCTGGGTGTCAATGTTCTCCTCTATGACTGGCAGAAAGATCGAGCTGTTTTCCCGGATCTCAATGCGGTAATCTCTTAATGTTCATAAGACATCTAATGTTTTCTTCCTGCGGGAATAGTTTCACGCCATGAAGAAACTCCTCTGTTTTGCCCACCGCGGCGCGTCGGGTCATGAACCGGAAAACACATTATCCGCAGTGAAAAGAGCCGTTGAACTGGGGGCCGACTGGATCGAAGTTGACGTGTATGCCGTGGAGGGAGAATTACTGGTCATTCACGATGATCGGCTTGAACGTACGACGAACGGGACGGGTTATGTCATGGAGAGAACCCTGGCCTACCTTCGTTCCCTGGATGCGGGAAAAGGCCAGCGAATTCCGACACTCCGTGAAGTCTTTGAATGCGTGGATCGCAGGGTCGGAGTAAACGTTGAACTGAAGGGTCCCGATACGGCATATCCGGCGGTAACATTGATCAACGAGTATACATGTGATTACGGCTGGAGTTATAATCAGTTTATCGTATCTTCCTTCAATCGTCGTCAACTCAGGAGGGTAAAAATAATGAATCCGGACATCAGAACCGGTGTCGTTGTGGACGGCATCCGCCGCCGTTACACACGATTTGCGAGAAAGCATGGTCTCTTTTCGGTTCATCCCCGCGTTGATCTTGTAGATGCGAAGTTCATACAGCGCGCGCGGGAACTGGGTTTAAAAATATTTGTCTTTACCGTCAATACGTCCCAGGAGATAGCGCGGTTGGAAAGATTGGGAGTTGACGGCATCTTCACCGACTTCCCCGAACTTATTGCCGGGAGATGATCGCGGTCATCTGCCCGGCAATGAGAGTGGTCAATTTCCCTGCATGCCGTTGGGATTGGTGAAAGGAGCTTGTTCAGGCCTGTGGTGGCAAAGATCTCGTGGGAACCGGAGGGATCATGTGATTTTTCTCCTTGAAAATTCATGTATGAATCCTTATATGTTACATCAACTTTTCGTGTAAAGTTTGAGCGGAAGCGGGATTAAGTCATTTTTTAAAATCGGTAAGATCTCCGGGAGAATAGAGCCATGAAACACCAGGTGCAAGAACCGATAACTCTTCGGCGGGGAGATGCTCTGTCAGTGACGGATGTCCAGAATGATTTCCTGCTGGGAGGAGCTCTTGGTGTTCCCGGCGGGGATAAGATCATATCCCCTTTGAATCGAGTTATCGAGGTATTCAGAAAAAACGGTCTGCCTGTGTTTTTCAGCCGGGACTGGCATCCTCCCGATCATTGCTCATTCAAAAGCCAGGGAGGCCCCTGGCCTCCTCATTGCGTGCGTAACACGTCCGGTGCGGACTATCCCCCGGGGCTGAATATCCCCGAAGGTGCCATCATCATCTCCAAGGGTACGGAGAAGGACAGTGAGCAATACTCCACCTTTTACGGACGGGATAAGGAGGGGAACACCAAGAGTGATCTCATGAGGAAGTTAGGGATCAAAAGGGTATTTATTGCCGGACTGGCTACCGATTACTGCGTTCTCAATTCCGTAAATGATGCCCTGGCTGAAGGGTATGAAGTCTCTGTATTAACAGATGCCATCGCTGCCGTGGATGTGAACCCCGGCGACGGGGCGAGAGCCCTTGAGGAAATGGTGAAGAAAGGGGCGAAAATAATATCAAGCGCGATGATCCAGGGGTAAAGAATGAATTTGCTCACCAGCCCGCTCCTGACTGATCTTTATCAGTTGACGATGCTGCAGGGGTATGTGGATGAGGACATGCACGAGGACGCGGTTTTTGAATTCTATGTCCGAAACCTGCCGGAGAACCGCGGCTTCCTCATGGCAGCGGGCCTGGAGACGTTGCTCACTTTTCTTGAAGGGATGAGATTCTCTGGAGAGGAGTTGCGGTATCTTGAAGGAACGGGCAGATATTCGAAGGGCCTTTTAGACTACCTCGCATCGTTCCGGTTCAGCGGGGATATCTATGCCATGCCGGAGGGAACGGTTTTTTTTGAGAATGAACCTGTGGTGAGGATTGTCGCCCCACTGCCGGAGGCGCAACTCATTGAAACCCGCCTGATCAATATTCTTCACTTCGAGATACTCATTGCGAGCAAGGCCGCCCGTTGTGTCCTGGCGGCTGCCGACAGTGCGATGCTTGTCGATTTCGGGGTGAGACGCGCCCACGGTGCCGAGGCGGGTCTGCTGGCGGCGCGGGCGACATACATTGCCGGTTTTGCGGGAACGTCGACCGTGCTTGCAGAGGCTCTTTTCGGTATCCCGGTTTTCGGGACGATGGCGCATTCATATATTGAGGCCCATGAGGATGAGTTGGAGGCGTTCCTCGGTTTTGCCCGGGCAAATCCCGATAATGTGACGCTTCTTATCGATACCTATGATGTTCATAGAGGTGCGAAAAAAACCATAGAGGCCTCGAGAATTCTTGCCGGGGAGGGAATCAAGGTCCGGGCGATCCGCCTCGACAGCGGCGATCTGTTCACCCTGTCAAAGGATGTCCGTAAGATCCTCGATGGCGGTGGTCTCACCGCCGTGCAGATCTTTGCGAGCGGCAATCTTGATGAACACATTATCCGCGAGCTCCTCGTTCGCGGGGCGCCTATCGATGGCTTTGGCGTGGGAACGAAGCTGGATACATCGGAGGATGCACCGTACCTGGAATGTGCGTACAAGCTGATGGAATATTCGGGGAAGCCTCGTTTCAAAAAATCCCAGGGTAAAGCCACTGTTCCGGGGAGAAAGCAGGTCTTTCGTCAGTTTGAAGGCCAGACCATGGTGAGGGATATTCTGAGCCTGGAAGGAGATGTGGTTGAGGGGAAGCCCCTTCTTAAAAAAGTGATGAATCGGGGTAAGAAGGTTGCCGGGGTGACCGTTTTGAAGGACATCGCATCGCATGCGCGCATGCAGTTAACATCCCTGCCACCCCATCTTCAAAGCCTTCTCACATCGCCCCCTTATCCCGTCACGATTTCACCGGCACTGTCGAAGTTGAAAAAGGATATGGAACGCCAGGCCGGTGTATAGGTCAGGAAGGACGTTTTTTCTTGCGCTTCTTCTTGCCGCCTGCGGTCCGGGGCTTGGAGGATGGTTGTTCAGACACGACTCCCCGCAGGCGGTACTGTAATGCTGCTGCGATGAACCTGCTGAACAGCGGATGGGGGCTCGTCGGTCGCGATTTGAATTCGGGGTGAAACTGGCACCCCAGGAACCAAGGGTGGTCCTTGATTTCGATTATCTCCGCCAGGTGGCTCCCGGGTGATGCTCCGGTGATGCGGATACCTTTTCCCACAAGGATATCTTTAAAATTGTTGTTGAATTCATAGCGGTGTCTGTGTCTCTCACTGATTTCGACACTGCCGTACGCATCGGACGCAAAGGATTCATTTTCCAGTACGCAGGCATAGGCCCCCAGTCTCATGGAGGCTCCCATCTCCGCAACGGCCCTCTGCTCCGGGAGAAGATCTATCACCGGGTAGGGAGTTTCCCGATCGAACTCCGAACTGTTCGCTTTCTCAAGCTTGCATACGTTCCTCGCATATTCCACCACGGCAAGCTGCATACCCAGGCAGATACCGAAGTAGGGAATTCTCTTCTCGCGGGCGAAGTGAATGGCCGTGATCATGCCTTCAATACCCCTCTGGCCGAACCCTCCCGGGACTAAGATGCCGTTAACACCATCCAGTTGAGAACCGATCCCCTCTCTTTCAATTTTTTCCGAATCGACGAACCGGAGGATTACCCGGCAATTGTTTGCAATACCCCCGTGAATCAGGGCTTCGTTCAGACTCTTGTAGGAATCGGTCAGGTTTATATACTTGCCCACGATGGCGATGCATACTTCATGAGCGGGGTTTATTATTTTCTCAACGACATCCACCCATGCCTCCAGATGTGGCCGTCCTGTCCAGATATTCAGGAGGTCCACAATTTTTTGGTCCACTCCCTCCCTGTGGAAGATGAGCGGTACCTCATAAATGCAGTCCACATCCTTCGCGGTGAATACCGCCGCGACCTCGACATTGCAGAAGAGCGCTATCTTCGCCTTGATGTCCTCTGAGAGGAAGTCTTCTGTTCGGCAAAGAAGGATCTCCGGCTGAATACCGATCTCACGGAGGGCTCTCACGCTGTGTTGTGTCGGCTTTGTTTTCACTTCACCGGCGGTCTTGATAAAAGGGACCCATGTGAGGTGGATGAAAATGGCATTTTCTCTGCCCAGTTCGTTGCGGAACTGCCTGATCGCCTCCAGGAAGGGAAGGCTCTCAATATCGCCTACAGTACCCCCTATTTCTACTATCGCAACGTCAAAGCCGGTTGCGCTCGCCTTGATGTATTCTTTGATCTCATCGGTGATATGGGGGATTACCTGCACTGTTTTTCCCAAATAGTCGCCCCTTCTTTCTTTTGAAATCACCGAGAAATAAACCTGTCCCGCCGTGAGGTTGTTAGACTTTCCCATTCTGGTGCAGGTGAAGCGTTCATAGTGCCCGAGATCCAGATCGGTTTCCGCACCATCGTCCGTGACAAAGACCTCGCCGTGCTGAAACGGACTCAGGGTGCCGGGATCAACATTGATGTAGGGATCGAGTTTCTGGTTGGTGACCCTGAGCCCCCGGCATTCCAGGAGCGCCGCAATTGATGCGGCAGCCAACCCTTTCCCGAGAGAGGAGAGGACGCCGCCGGTAATAAAGATAAATTTCGTCTTCATAATTGCCTCTTGGTGGGACTTTACCTGAATTTTTTACTCGTTTCCGCCAAATTTTTTATATGCCCGGCAATGACTTCCGGCGGCTCGCCCAGGAGAACCCCTGTGGGAATTGCTTCCAGGTAACCGTCATCCCAGGGGAGGTTGTATTCATTAATGAGGTTTCTGATATCATTGTACTGATAACCCAGTACCGCTTTCTTTTCTCGTATGGAAAGAGTGTCGTTAAAATCAATGTGGATGAGCAGCAGGTTCCGGACAAACGTTCCCTCTCCCAGGAGGGGGATAATCACAATGGATGCGTTATCAGATTTCCCGCGGCCCACGTAGATGTGGCCGGTGCTCACTATCGTCTTTTTTGTACCCATTAACACATTCGAGGTTTCCGCCCTTGACTTCATCCGCTGCGAGATTCCGTCTTTCTGTCTGATTCGAATCGTGGAGACGTCAACGGGATTGCCGTCGGCATCGAGGTTATTGATATCGTAGAGCGTATATCCCTTTATCGCCGATACTACCGGTTGAATCCTTGTGATCACCATGATGTTTTTGGCCACGAGGTCTTTCAGGGAAAACTTGAGTTTTCGCAGAAGGTCGAAAATAATACCCTGAACCGGTGTTTCTTTTCTGCTCGTTCCCACCGTAACCGTTTTTGCCTGATGTCTGATCGCGTCGATGGGTCTGGAGAGTTCATCAATCATGTGACCGATTGCCACATCTAAGAGTTCGATGGGGGAGGTTAAATCGTTTTCTGTCCTGAAATCACGCCAGAAGTCCTCCAGGGGGAGTTTCCCGGTGGCATATTTCAAAAGGAGAACAGTGTCTGACATCGTGTTCGCGCTGGTAAAAGAGAATGCGCCGTCGTTTCTCATCCTGTTGAATTGTGCGGAGAAGTCGGCCACCAGTCTCCGGAAGGTTCTGTCCGCGATTCTTTCAAAAAGGGAGGAATGCGTCTTCTCGTGTTCGCTCATTTTCCGATCGAGCTGGCTTCTGAACCCCCGCAGGAAGGATGCATCCTCGTTGATGTTGCAGGCGGCGTAGTAGCCCCATAGATGTCCCGCTAACGTGTTGAGAATGACGGGCAGCGGCATGGGTGCTCCGGGCAATTCAATAACCGCATCGGCGATGGTGTTAAACCGTTCCTCTCCCTCATCGGCAAAAACCACGACACCCGCCCTATGGGCTTTGAAGATTGCCACATCCTTTATCACGTCACCCGTTACGGATTCGGGGTTCCCGGCAGCACACACAATGATCAGTGGCTCAGCGGAGAGATCGATATGTTTTTTGTTTTCGATGATATCCGAGGAGATTGTTTTGTAACACAGCTCGCTCAGCTTGATCCTGATTTCGTCAGCCGCCGCTTTGTTGGGGCCGCTTCCCACAACCGCCCAGTATTTCCTCTTCTTTGCCAGCAAATCGACTGATTGTTTTATCTCTTCTTTTTTTTCGATCACCCTCGTCATCAGGTGAGGAATTTTTTCCATGTTCAGGAGTTCTTCCATGATGAAGTCATCGGGTGCGGTCTTGAGGAGCTGGGCGAGATACAGCGCGAATATGTGGCCGGCCACGATCTGTGAATAGAAGGCTTTCGTCGACGCCACGGACATTTCGATGTCACGTCCATCGCTGGTATAGAACACACCGTTTGCTTTCGTGGTGATGTCGGACTGCCTTCTGTTGACGATGGCAATGGCGGTAGCTCCCCGTTCCACCGCCATGGCCACGGCCCGGTTCGTATCCGTCGTGGTACCTGATTGTGTGATGGGAATGATCAACGCATCCCTCAGGTCATCCTCCAGGAAAAATCCGCTCAGTTCGGAACCCATTCTTGATTCAATCTTTATCCGGGAGCCCTTGAGATATCGTTCAAAACCGTCCGCTACCGCCGTGCCGGCAACGGCAGCCGTGCCGTGACCGATTATGATGATCCTCCTGATCCGTCCCTCGGAGAAGGCGTGTTTGAACTTCTCCGGAACAATATCCTGACCGAGATTGAATATAACGGAAGGCTTCCCGTTCTCTTCTTTTACAATGCGGTATTTCCCGCGCAGGGTCTTTTTTACGGAAAGGGTAGATTCGGATATTTCCTTCAGAAAATAGTGGGAGTAGTTACCCCGGTCAATATCACGAGTGGTGATCTCCGCCTTTTGCACGCAGCTCGCATCAATCAGCAGTGGTGTCGAGTCGTAGAAGAAGGCTTGTATCCCCGAAACGCCTCCACGGGAATTCTGGTCAAGGATGAATATCTGACCGGCGGTTCCCGGGAAGTCATGTGAAGACGGCTTTTCCCCGTCCATCTTGATAAAGTAAGGCGTTCCTTCAACAAGGCCGTAGAGTTCTGAGGAAAAGAGGTACTGGTCGGGCGTAAGGCCCACATAAATGGATTGCCCGCTTCCCCGGAGGGAGAGAAAGATTTTGCCCGGTTCTGTGTTGCTCACCATGGCGATGGCATGGGAGCCTTCGAAGTCATTTACCGCCAAACGGAATGCTTCCGTCAGGTTATGTCCCTCTAACAGGTATCGTTCGACTTGCAGGGGGATTACCTTCGTGTCCGTGGTAACATCGGGTGCAATGAGGTACTCGCCCGATTCAAGATTATTCCGGAGCATCTGATAATTATCAATGTCTCCGTTCAAGAGGACGCTTATGAACCAGCTCCCTTTGCCATAGAAGGGATAGTGTTTCGTGACTTCCGGCCATGTGACGTCATTGCCGGGAATGTCTTTGTTCAGGGTAAAGTTGTTGATCGGGTGGGCGTTTTCATCGGTGATCGAGCCGACTGATGCCCAGCGGGTATGTGCGATGGTTGTTTCACACTCCGATTGAATCCGGGAGAACTCATGAAAGATACGGTCCTGGGAAATACATTTTCTTAAATCTTTGACGTTTTGCCCCAGTTCTCCAATGATTGAGGATGTTTTATACACAAAGGAAAGGGAAGTCACTTCCGCCGCCGGTTCGGAGCCTGCCGGATTCTCTGATGAGAGGTGAATGGAGCCGTTGATCAGATCACCGGCACGGATTCTCTTCAGAAAATCGTCATACAGGCCCCTGTGTTTCAGGGTTTCCGTTATTTCTATGAGCACCGATCTGTCGCGGAGTGTAAATGATATCTGGATCCCTGTGGAATCCCTTCCTCTGACCTCAAGTCTGTCGAGACAGTTCAGGAGGGAATTGATCTTCCGGTATTTTTTTAGTGATGCCGGTGAAATTTCATTAGCCCGGGCGGCTCCCGCCAGTTGTACTATTCTTTCCGTGTTATCCAGAATGTCCTTCTCGAGGCTCCAGATGATGTCCTTTATGATTATGAGCCGGGAATTTATCATTTCCATGTCACCGGTCGAGAAGTAACCGGCATGTTCTTCGAGGCATTTTTCTTCAACGGCTAAAAAAGCCTTCATCTCTCCGGTTAAATCATACAGGTGTCGAGCTGTTTCCTGATTGTAAAAGATCTCCTCGAAGCAGCTATCCCGTTTTAACTCAAGAAGCAGTTTCTCCATTTCAGGGAGGGGTTTCTCATCGCCCAGGTAGTCAACCGGTGCGGCCCGACCCGCCAGGACAGACCCCATGTTGATTTCCCTGGCTTTCTTGAAGAGGCGGGTGATCCCGGTGACAGGATCGGCTTCCCCCGGGGTTTCATCTCCTGTTATTGTCATGATCCCGGCGAAACCGCAGCAGAGGAAACCGGGAATAATGGGAAAGAAAATTATTGAGCGGGGAGGGGCTTTGTCCCTGCAGATTCCCACGAATATCTTCCACGTTGAGAGGGTACGATATGTTTTACACAGAACGTTCATGGCACTTAATCCGGGGATCCTCTTTTTCCACCGGTTTTTCTGTACGATAGCAGGTGGCTCAATGCCTCCCGAGTGATATGGTTTACGATGTTCTGGAGCCATGCGGTTCCCTGGGTCAAAGCGTCTTTTTTTAGTTCCTGAATGACTCTTGTGTAATCGGCGCCTTCCTTGGTCATGGTACGGTGGATGGTGTTGACGAAGGCGTCCCGGTTTTTCGGATCGACGGTTGCTTCGCTCCCCCTGGTGAACGTCTCTTCCAGAGAAGGCCAGTTTTCTGCAAGATCTTTTTGGAGAGAAAGACAGATCGCTTGATCACGTTTCCCCAGGATTCGTTTTCCCAGTTCGACGGATAGGTTCATCTTTTCGGAAAAATCCCGGAAACGTTGCAATCTCTCCCTGAGAACCATTTCACATTTGTCTAAGGCCCCGGTGAACATTTCCGTGCCCATCTCCTGACGCGCAAAAAATGGTTTCCGGGCGTGAATATACCACTGCCTCAGGGCCAGAAGATTGGCGAGGTAATAGATATTATTGTAGACTTTTCCCCCGATGTTTCGGTAAAGGCCTGCGTGGAAGACCGTTTCCCGGTACGGCCTTCCGGATCCGTTTATTCTCTTTCCCCCCTCGGGGCAATCTTTCCGGTATACCGTACCGGCGGAAATTACCGTTCCGAAGCCTATTCTCAGGGGGCCCACGATACCCCCCTGGCCTCCCAAAAAAATGGGTGGCTGATTCAACATGACCCCCCTGGGAACGTCGCCGATGAGGGACGGTGTGGCTTTGTCCTGATTGGGTGTGTAGTTGAAGTGGATGTATGAACTGCCCACCTCGCTGTGGTTTTTTCTGCTGGTCCCTCCTGTCATCAGACAGTCACAGAAATTGATCAGGCTGCCCAGGGTTACAAAGGGGAAAAGAATGGTGTGTTTCAGGCCGACGGTATGTCCCGCACTGGACTCTTCCTCCAGTATGCATGCCTCCCTGACCTGAGCACCGCTTCCCATGATCACTCTTTCCAGAAAAACCGATGTGGTGAAAAATCCTCCTTTCAGTTCGACAGAGGGTCCGATTTGACAGTCGATCACGGTAACCGGCGCTTCGTATCCCAACTTGCTCTCCCGGGAGATCAGGGTTTTGGCGCCGTATATCCTCGTTCCGGGATAGAGAACCACTCCCTCGCCGCATATCCTTTCGGTCTCGACTTCTTCTCCGATATCAACGGAAAGGGGGTTCACGATCCTGACCCCCTTTTCTATAAGCCGTATCAATTTCTTTGACAGGTTTCTTTTTGCTTCCATCAATTAATCCGTTCGCAAGATGTTCACTCCTTCTGGCAGTCGATGCCCAGTTTGACCATTTTCTTTTGGAAAGTGTTTCTGTTGATCCCAAGGTAACTGGCGGCGGTACTCTTCACGAAGGACGATCTTCTGAGAGCGATCTTGAAGAGACTTCGCTCAAACATGGACAGCACCTCTTCGTATATTCTGCTCTTCCTTCCGCATGACGAACAGAGAAGTGTTGCGATGTCTTCAAGGCTCTTTTCGATAATCTCGTCCACATCCAGGGGCGACGATTTCTGGGTGTCTTTACCCTTCACAATGATTTTCTTTTTTTTAAGAGCCATTATAAATCCGGGTCCTTTCTTTATGATTTATATGCGAGAGAATCAGGAAGACAAGAGTTTTGTGCCTATGATTCCCGCAAGTACCAATGCCATAATCCAGCTCGAGATAATGTCCGATATATTTTTCACGGGGTGCTCAATTTGTTTTTTCGCTTCCGCTTCCACCTTCTGTGCGTCGATATGATCAACGATATCTCTGACAAGCGTGGAAAATTTTTCGTAAGCGTTGGACAGGATATAGAATCCTTTTACCGTCGTCAATAGGAGATATACCTTTTTGCGCAGGACTACCGTACCG
>VGTB01000038.1 GCA_016874835.1 Deltaproteobacteria bacterium
AAAGGTATATACAGATTCGGGAATGCCCAGCCAGAAAGGAGTCGGGATATTTGCAGGTGCTTTTATGACGCGCTTCCCCCTCGTGCCTGTTGAGGATGACGGGCGTCTCCATGATCCTGTGCTGAGGGAAAACTTCATTGAGAGGATTTTTGCATTCAAGAGATGGCAGGAGTATCTGGATAAGGGACAATCCATGAAGGATCTGGTGGAGTTTCACACAGACCATAAACTGCTTGTCATGTCACACAGTCCAAAACACTCAACAACCCTCGGTCGCCTTGTCGCAGACTCAAAAGGCAGCGCAGGAAATCGCAATGAAACATACATCGCAACCATGATGGAGGCATTAACGCTCATCGCCACGGTGCGAAAACATACGAACGTGCTGCACCACCTTATGGGCTATTTCAAGAAGGATCTCACGCCCGACGAAAAACAGGAGCTTCTCGATGTGATTGATCAGTATCGCAGGGAGCTCATTCCACTGATAGTTCCTGTGGTTCTCCTCAAACACTATGTGCGTAAATACAACCAGCCTTACCTGAAAAGACAGCTTTACCTTCATCCACACCCGATAGAGTTGATGCTCAGGAATCACGTATAGAAACGTCTGCATACTCACTTCATCCGTCATCGCAATCACCCGATGCGGTTCCATGTATCGAGAAGCGGCAAAGCGTCCGCTTCCTCCGTCTTGCTGCTGTTTTCCCATTGACACACAAGAACATCTTTCCTTACAATCCGACCGCCGAAAAGTAAATCCATATCCGTATCAATCAGTATCGGTTCCCGTGAGATTGCCTCTGAAAGGAATGCCGGATTTGGATCATGGGTCAGAAGTTGCTTCGTCAAATACTGCTCTTGCATTGAGAAGTTCTATGAATCTCGCGGGGGTTTCCCAATTCGGAGAGGATGTTCCGATGAACCGACCATACGCTGTTGACATTCATTGGCCATCACATTATCATGCGAACAATATACTATTCATGGAGGTACAGAGCTAATGACAAAGGAGCGACTCGTGGTCATCGGAGGGGATGCGGCGGGAATGAGCGCAGCAGCCCAGGCAAAACGGCTGAAGCCGGATCTGGAAGTCGTTGCCTTCGAGAAAGGACCTCACACATCCTACTCTGCCTGAAGTATTCCCTACTACGTTGGCAAGGTTGTCGACGATGTAAGCAAACTCGTCGTGGTGACGCCGGCAGAGTTTCGAGACGAATACGGCATCGATGCCCGCATCCTCCATGAAGTCATGGAGATTGATTTGAAGAACCGGCGTGTCCTTGTCATGTCGATTGAGGAGCGCAAAGAATCGTGGGAAGCCTTCGATCACCTGATGATTGCCACCGGGGCGGTTCCCATCTTCCCTCCGGTTCCCGGATCGGATGCCCGGGGCGTATACAGCATTCATTCACTCCAGAGCGGCATCACGGTGAGAAATGTCGTGGACACGGAGAAGCCGAAAAAGGCTGTGATCATCGGGGGCGGGTACATCGGGCTCGAAATGGCGGAGGCGCTCATCATGCGGGAGCTCGATGTGTCTTTGGTGGAGCAGGCGAGTCAGGTCATGAACACGCTCGATCCGGATATGGGTGTCCTCGTTTCCGATGCCCTCATGCACGTGGGGGTGAACCTTTTTAGGGAGGAAACCTATCAGGGCATCGAAGTCTCAGACGGCCGCGTGAGGGCAGTTGTCACGAATCACCGGACGATCCCGGCCGACATCGTAATCTTAGGGCTGGGAGTTCGCCCCAACACAGAACTTGCCGGCCGCGCGGGAATAGCCCTCGGTGTGCGGGATGCCATCAAGGTCAATGACCGGATGCAGACGTTAAGCCCCGGCATCTGGGCGGCAGGCGATTGCGCGGAGTCATTCCACCTCGTAAGCCGGCGCCCCGTTCATATTGCCCTTGGCACCATTGCTAACAAGCAGGGCCGTGTGGCCGGGATCAACCTTGGCGGCGGGTATGCCACGTTCCCGGGCGTGGTGGGAACGGCAGTGAGCAAGATATGTGCTGTGGAGGTTGCCAGGACGGGTCTCCAGGAGCGGGAGATCACGTCCCTCGGACTGGAATATGTGGTAGGAAGGATCGAGAGCACAACGCGGGCCGACTATTATCCCGACGCGGGTGAGATAACCGTGAAGGTTCTTGCCGAAAAGAAGAACGGAAAGCTCCTGGGCGCTCAGATTGTCGGAGTGGAAGGGGCGGCAAAGCGAATTGATATCTTCGCGACTGCGCTGCACGCCGGCTTTGCCGTTGAGGATATGATCAACCTCGACCTCAGTTATGCACCACCATACTCCAACGTGTGGGATCCCGTGCACCTTGCTGTCCGTCGGGCCGCGGCGGCACTGGAAGGCCGTTCATAGAGAACGGGTTTGTATGATTATGCGGAAAATATTAGGGTCTGCAATACAGGAGAAGGTGATCCTCTGATTATTATGCGGATTGCTGTTGTTCATACTGTTGGTTCACCCTGCACCTGTGCAAAAGCTCTTGCCACAGGGATTCATGCACTCGGCCATGAGATTTTTCTGGTGGATTCGGAAGAGATAGAATTGATGGCCGGGGAAATATCGAACACATGTGATTTGGTGATTGACCATACAGACACCTTTCACGGGTCAGGATTTCTCCGTCCTTTTGTGAGAGTGCTGCTGGAAAGCTATGGGGCGCGGATCGTCGGTTCCGATGCAAGGGCGTGCTTCCTCGCTGACGACAAAATTACCGCGAAGTCCTTTCTGTCAAACGCAGGCATACCGGTGCCTCCCGGTATCGCGGTGACTTCGAAAAAGCAGATATTGCCCAGCTGGCTCAAGGTGCCTCTCGTCCTGAAACCGGCTTTTGAACATATGAGCCGCGGTTTTGTGCTCGCGGAAAAGGAGGATGAAATCGAGGCGAGGGTTGCAGCGCTCATAGACCGGTTCCGGCAGCCGATCCTTGTGGAAACCTTCATCCCCGGTCGTGAATTTGCCGTCTCGCTTCTGGATGAAGGAAACGGTCCGAGAGTATTGCCACCCCTGGAGTGGAGGGTTCATCCGGATGAATCATCCGTGCTGACCGAGACCTTTAAACGGGCAGATATCCTGGGAGAGAGACAGGATGCATTGCGGGCTGAGCTCACGCCCGATCTTGCAAATGAGCTGGAAAGTCTCTCATGCCGTGCCTTTCTTGCCCTCGGGTTGCGGGATTATGCCCGTTTCGATGTCCGACTTTCTTCCGGCGGCACTTTTTATTTTCTGGAGGCAAACACAACACCGAGCATGGAGCATCTTGAAGCCATGGCGCTCTCAGCGGGATGGGCAGGGATGAACTACCCGGCACTGGTGGAGAAAATGCTCTCAGCAGCCCTGAGACGTTATGGCCAACCCCCCTGCCGTGAAGAGAAAAAAACGCGCATTGCCCTTTCCACCGGTCCGGTTGATTTGCTCATCCCCGAAGGGGTTCACCATCCGCCGGCGTCTACCCTGGAGCTGGCGAATCTTCTGGATGTACGGCAGGGAGAACGTGTCCTCGATCTGGGGTGCGGAGCGGGCCTTCTTGCCATTGCTGCGGCAAGGCTTGGAGCAGGTTGTGTCATCGCCACGGATATAGATACCCGTGCCCTCGATGCAACGATGAGGAATGCGCAGGCAAACGGTGTCGCAGAGGTAATCAAAGTCCGCGGAGGTTCCTGGTATGAAACGCTGGAGGGTTATTCCGGTAATGATAAAGGACGCTTCGATGTGATTATCGCAACCCCTCCCCAGACTCCGGGTCCCTATCCTTTCGGTCCACGGTATGGTGGACCAGACGGAACAAAGCACCTGTCTATAATCATCCGTGGAGCCCCGGCTTTTCTGAATACGGATCGCGGGAGGCTGTGGCTCATGGCAATCTCGCTCGCAAATCCGTCAGAGCTTTTACGTGAGCTGCGACAACATTTCCATCACGTTTCTGTTGTCCACGAAACAGAGCGACCCTTTACAGAAAATGAATACGAATCTCTTCACCAAGGGCTCGTAAATCATTTCCTCAGTCTGCGTTCGTCGGGACACGCGGATTTCAAGGATGTAGGTGAGGGTAGTTACGTATTTCGCAACCTGTTTATCCGTGCCTGGGGAGCGAGAACGTCTTGAAGATGCTGATTATCAATGCAGACGACCTGGGTGCAGATGTCTCCCGCAATGCAGGAATCTTCGAGGCCATAGAAGCGGGCGTTGTCACGGCTGCGAGTATCCTGGTCAACGGGCCTGCCTTCCGTGATGTCCTGCAAAGGATTGCTTCAACCAATTGTGACCGTGTTTCATTCGGTGTTCATCTGAACCTTACCGAGGGAATGCCTCTGAGTCCGGGTCTGAAATTTATTACAGGTCCGGATGGCTGCTTCTGCGGCAAGGCGGAAGGCCATCGGCGTCTGATGCAAAGTGGCGACGCGGCACTTGAAGAGGAGATATGGCAGGAATGCGCGGCCCAGATCACGGCCCTCCGCGACGCCGGTATTCGTATTGATCATGCGGACGGGCACCAGCATGTCCACATTTTTCCCGCGGTGATCAACTCAACCCTCCGGGCGGGAAGGGTATTCGGGATTCCCTGGATAAGGATTCCTGAAGAACCGCCACCCTCAGACTCCATGGATCAAAACAATCGTGTGCTGGCTGAAGAAGCGGAAACTTTTTGCCGGCTCGCCGCAGCCGCCCATGTGAGGATTCATGAGTCCAGTATGAGAATGACAGATCATTTCCGGGGTCTCTATCTGAAGGGAAGGATGTCTCTGAGTCGCCTTGAGGGAACCCTGCGAACTCTGCCCGCGGGTCTTACGGAACTGATGGTTCATCCCGGCAGGGTATCAACCGGGCCGGCGGAGGGCCCCTTTTCCTCTTTCTCGCACGGGGATAGAGCAAAGGAGCTGGATGTGCTGATGGACCGCCACTTCCGCTTAATGCTCACAAGATATCATATTCGGCTCACGCCATTTCCGGAGGTACGTGATTGAATTCTGCGCTTCGTGTGATCATTTTAACCCCGACGGCCCTTCCCAACGTAACGGGGAATGCCATTACCGCCGAGCGCTGGCGCCGGTCCCTTTCACAAAAGGGCAATGTGGTAAAAGTGACGGAGACGCAGCATCTGGATGCGAGAAGTCTCGTTGATATCCTGGACCGTTTCCGTCCTCATATCGTCCACGCGCATCATATCAGCCGGGCGGGTGAGATCATGCTCGATCCGTTCGTATCAGAAAAATACGGCCATTTACCCCTTGTTGTTTCTCCTGCGGGGACTGACATCAATCTCTATACAACGAAAGAATCGGAAAGAGAAAAAGTCGGCAGAATCTGCCGTAGGGCCCGCTCTATCATTGCCCAGAGCCGTGAAACCGTCGGGTCGTTGCAGCAACTCATGCCGGAACTGCAAGAGCGGATTGTCTATGTACCCAAGGCTTTTCTGTGGCTTGGGAACGAATCTTATGATCTCCGGGCAGTCGCAGGCTGCCGGGAAGAAGACATTCTTTTTTTTATGCCTGCCGGCATTCGCCCCGTGAAAGGCAATCTTGAATGCCTCTCGGTAATGGCAAAGGCCCACGAAGCCAGTTCGAAAATCCGGATAATATTTGCCGGACCGGCGCTTGACGCTGAGTATGCCGCTCTGTTTGAGGAAGAAATAAATCGTCTGCAGTCTTTCGCCAAATGGATTCTGCAGATCCCCTCGCAGGCCATGTGTTCCGCATATGGGGGTGCTGATGTGGTACTGAATCATTCCCGTTCAGAGGGACTTTCCAATTCGCTCCTTGAGGCCATGGCAGCAGGGCGGCCAGTCCTGGCTTCTGATATTCCGGGGAACCGATGGGTGATCCACGATGAAAAGGGGATCGGTCCCTGCGGCTGTCTTTTCACTCCCCACGATCACACGGATTTCGTTCGTAAGGCCCTGCAATTTGTCGATGATTCAGCGTTTCGGGAATCCCTTGCTGCAAGGGGTCGCCTGAGAGCGGCGGAGTGGCCGAGTCCCGCGGACGAAGCCCGGGCTCTTCTCGGAATCTATCGGGAGGCGATCAGCGAGAAGATCATAGAAGGGTCACAAACCTAACGTGAGGTTTCTGCCTTTTTTACATGCTCTCAACGGTATACGGATTTAACGGACCGACTGCCGGATGAAAAACAATCGCTATCATCTCCTGTCGGTAATCATCCGTTTCAGCCTTTCCCAGTCTATGTCATTTACAAGGCAGTTATATTCGCGTGTCAACAGCACCTGCGGAATCACTTTGTTTTTGTTCAGATCTACCCCTTGAGGGGTAATCCTTTCTGTCTGGAGCCCTTTTTCAATTTCATACAGGCAGGTAGTACCGATCGCCGCCCTGATTTTTTTTCGCTGTGCGAGCCTTTTTGTGAAGCCTACGCTGGGCGTGATGTAGAACTGGTAGCCGCATTCTTCGCTTAATTTTTTTATCTCTCCGCACCGGCAGCGGTTACACTTGATGCAGAGAATCCCGTCGTCTTTTGAAAATTTTGCCGGGCATTCCCTGTCAATCAGGCAGTGAGGCAGGAGAACGGCGCTCTCTCCGACGGGGATTTTCAAAAAGTCATCGCGGTATATGTCATTTCCCAGTTCAATGAGATCGAAGTTGAGGCCGGTTTTTTCCAGAAAGGATCTTATCGGCAGAAGGAAGAGCACAATAAAGAACTTCATTTTCCTGAGGGTTTTTTTCATAACATCTCGATGGGGTATTGATGAACGTGGATCGCGTCGTGTCTCTGATGTATAGGAATGCCCTGTGGTATGTCAAGAAGATAAATCGTGTTTTTGCTTCCCATGCGCGGGTTCCCTCCGCGTCACTCTCGTATTCCGGCGCCTGGTTGTTTGCCTGACGGGGAAACATCTCACTCTTTTCAAAGTAGATTTCTGGTATAAATCGTGGTAATCAGTACGTAAAATAGAAGATGGCCATTTATATATCATCGACCCGTCGTGAGACCCGGCAGGTTCTTAACTATGAATTTAAAACATTCATTTTTCCCTTTTCCCATTCCCAGGCTTAAATCTCGCAATATGAGAATAGGTGAAGAAGGATTATTAAGGCGTTCTTTCTCTGTGGTTCCCGATGATTTCTTCAGGATCTATCAGTACGAGAACCTTCATCTGGATGTTGAATTTCGGCATGAGGAAGCGCAAGTGAAAGTACTGCTTTATACGAATATTGACTGTGCTGGGGACGAATGGCGGGAGCTGGAATTCAGAGAAAAAAAGAACAGGGTATTCAGCCTGTCATATAATGTCAGACACTGCGGCAGTTATCAGTTCAAATTAAAGTATTCTCTCGATAACGGTAAGACCTGGTACTGGGACAGGGTCCCCTTCAGTCACGTCATTGTGGACCCGGAGGCGGTAAAGGATATCAGGATGTACACGCTGATACCAGCGGTTTCGGGTACCATCAGCGAATGGACAGAAATGCTCCCCCACATTGCGGGACTTGGTTTTAACGCCGTGCATCTCCTCCCGATTACCAGTCTCGACTTATCTGAAAGCCCCTATTCGGCATTCGATCTTTTTTCCATTGATCACGCGTATACGGGAAAAGGTGACCGTTCCGGTTTCGCATCCTTCGAGAAATTTGTGGAAAAGGCGGGAAAACTGGGAATCCGTCTTTGTTTTGACCTGGCGCTCAATCATATAGGGATCAGGAGTAATATGGTAAAGATGTGCCCGGAGTGGATAGTCCCCGACAAGAATGAGAAAGACGGATTGAAGAGAGCCGGCTGCTGGCACATGAACGCATGGCTGAAATGGGGAGATCTTGTAAAGATATATTATGATCATCCTCATCATGACATCCGCAACGATATCTGGGAGTACATGAAAAAATATTCCCTGTTCTGGGCTCATTTTGCCCAGCTCACGGGCGGTATGGTCCGTCTGGACAACCTGCACTCAAGTCATGAGGGGTTTGTAACGGACCTGCTGCAGGAGATGCGCAAAACCTACCCCGACCTGATTGTGATGGCCGAGTTCTTTACCGATTCAAATACCATGCTGAAGAGAGCCGCCGAGTGGCAGATCAATCTCTTTCTCGCCAATCAGTGGGAATACCCGTATGCAGGCGATCTGCGAAATTATCTGCGTTACATTCACGACATAGGCCGGAAAATACGTTTTTACCTTCCTCTTACCACGCACGATACGGGTGTGCCGGCACAGCTTTTCGGCGCACCGGAGGCTGCCGTACCGCGCTATGCAGTGACTGCACTCATGGGAACGGGACAAACCGGCATTGTCCAGGGAGTTGAATACGGACATCGGGAGAAAATAGATTTTATTGGCAGGAAAGAAAAATATACGTTCCGGGAAAATGTCCATATCGCCGAGGGGATGAAACACATTAACCGGGTGTTTGCAGAGTCACCGGTATTTCATCAGAGCGGGAATGTGGAATTTATTGACAGCGGCCACGGGGCGGTGCTGGGGATTCTGCGCCGCATGGAAAAAGAAAATGACAGGGGGTATTTTGTCTTTGCCAATCTCGATATTCACAACGGCTATACCATGCAGGTTGACCTTTCCTATCTCATGCACAGTACCGGCACAGTACACATGGAAGACAGGGTGACCGGAGCACGGTACAAGTCACAGATTAAGGATATTACGATCGATATTGAGCCCTGTGGTATCAGGATATTACGAGTAGGTCAGGAAGGGGAAACGCGGTAATCTTCCCGCAACAATTTGTTCTGAACATGAAGGTAGTGTGTTGACCCGTATCGGTATTCACAGGATTGTCAAAAGGGGTTCACATGCGTAGACCATTTAAACAAGGTGACATGGACGGTTTCTGTGGCATTTACACACTGGTCAATGCCATCAAATATCTTGCGGGATTGAAATTTACCGAAGATGATGCGAGCGGATTGTTCAGGGAACTGGTAAGAGTTGTGTTCAAGCGGAACAACCGGCGGCGCAAGAATAAGTCCAAAAGCCCCGTCGATTTCATCTGGGAGGGGACAAGCGTGCATGACATCTCCCACATGCTGCGTAAGACAAAACATTTTTTGGAGAGTAAGAAACTTGACCTGGTCTGGCAGAAGCCGTTGCAGGGGCGGAGGCGTCCGAAAAAAATAGATCAATACTGGAAACAACTCCAGACATCATTTGAGGGTTGCTGCAGTCAGGGCAGGTGCGTTGCCATCGTGGATTACAATTGGCAGCTTGATAACAGCAACAGGGAGCGCGGGCACTGGACCTGTGTGACCAACATGACAGAAAAAACAATGATACTTCTCGACTCATGCATGAAAAAGGGAAGGAGGTTCTCGAAACTTTCGCGATTGAGATGCACGCTTGGAATTCCGACGAACGGGAAGCCATATCGTTTGCTCGCCCACAATGTCTCCATATTACGTGTGATAGATACTGAACCCGCCTGAGTGAAGTTTCACCTTGATCTTTGCTTGCCATTCGCCTTTCACCAAGAGGCGCGCCCCGTCGGGTACACCCGCCTCTTATGAGGCGTGAAAACGGGCCGATAGTCCCGCACTGTCCGATCTTTTGTCTGCGCCGAAACACACCTGTCATCCCGTCCATAATGCATATTTTATACTTATATTTATATAGTGTTTTTTTAACATTCACTTTTCAGTGAGGAGAATGTAAGAAAATGCCGCGTGGGACTGAAGGGGAAAACTTGACCATCCCCCAATGGAGAGTGCAGAGAAACCTTTTCGCGTAAGAGTGCACATCATGAAAGTAGTGGTAAGCGGGTCAACCGGATTTGTCGGGAAACACCTTGTGAATGCATTGAGCATGAGAGGGTGGGATGTGCATGTCCTGGCGAGGAATGATTTCAACTTAGGTGAAGAAAAGTTCATCGACAGGCTGGAGGGACACAATGCCCTCATTCATCTGGCCGGAGCGCCCATCATCAGGAGATGGAGCGAGGGATACAAAAAAGAGCTGTATTCGAGCCGCATCGATACAACCCACAAAATATCGCTGGCGGTCCGCCGTATGAGGGTGAAACCGGAGGTGTTCATTTCTACTTCGGCGGTGGGAATATATCAAGGAGAGGGAACCTACTCCGAAAACAATGCCGAGTATGATCAGGGGTTCCTGGGAAATCTCTGTCGGGATTGGGAGCATCGGGCCGAACAGGTGAGTGACCTGACACGGGTTGTCATCTTCCGCATGGGGGTTGTGCTGGGAAGAGACGGGGGTGCCCTGAAAAAGATGTACCTTCCTTTTCATCTGGGTATGGGTGGTGTGATCGGGAGGGGCACGCAGTTCGTTTCCTGGGTACATATCGATGATGTCATTGCTGCCTATCTGTATGCCATCGGTAACGAAGGTATTTCCGGGGTATTCAATCTTACCGCTCCCGCCCCGGTCAACAACCGTGAGTTCGTAGAGACGTTAGGTTCTGTGTTGAGACGTCCTGCCGTTTTCCCGATACCGTCATGTGCTCTGAGGCTCATATATGGAGAGGGGGCCGCTGTTCTCACCGGAGGACAGAGAGTCCTGCCAACACGTCTGATCGAATCGGGGTTTCGCTTTCGCTTTACGGATTTGCGAACAGCGTTGGAGGATGTGTTTGGAAAAATGCAGGGGCAGGCAGATAGGGACAACCGCACGTGAACTGTTTCTGTGGTTGATGTGAAATCATGAGAGGATCGAGAGAGGGATTCACCCTCGTTGAATTGATGATCGTTATTGCGCTGGTGGCCATTCTTGCCGTCATTGCCGGTTTGAATTTGCACGCCTACGCATTGAACAGAAATCTCAAGACGGCAGCAAGGGATATTGTAACCGACTTCGCTTTGTACAAGAGAAAGGCGGTTTCCGAGAACGAAACATATAAAATTACCTTTGATGTCATCGGGAGCTGTTACACCATCCAGAAGGGTACGACCACCATTGCCACCAAGCGTCCCTCATCGTTCGGTGAGTGTATTGAACTCATGAGTGCTAACTTCGGCAACGGCAGAACAGTACATTTTTTGACAAGAGGTACCGTATCGCCCTTCGGGAATGTGAAACTGAAAAATAGCAGGCAATCCCAGGCTACCATAAAGGTCAATATCACCGGGAAAACATACGTTGCCTTTGATATTAAATAGCAGGTGTGCAGGGTACCCCGAAGTGGTAGCTGCTATGTTCCCCGCTCTTGTCACTGCAGTTGTCTTCCTGCCATGACACTTATCTTCCGCCACCCTCGCCGACGATGATAAAGGGCGCCCAGAAGAGCGGGTGGGCGTAACTGGCGACGATCTTACCGGTGGCATCGTCCACTAAGGTATCTCTCTCGATCATGTCAATCATGGCCTTCTGCAATGCCTTTCCCCGGGGGATTGCAGGGTCTTCTCTCTGATACCGGAACGTGGCGGTAATCAGCTTCCGGGCAGAGGTCGTCTCCACAGGGTACATACTGGCAAGAATCGCTCTGGTTCCGGCGTAGAAAAATGCTCGTCCGAGTCCGGAAAGGGCTTCCGAGCCACTGCCGTCTGCGGCAGCGGTGTTGCACGCGGAAAGAACGACCCAATCGGCATTCATCTTCAGTTTCATGATTTCACCCATGGTGAGCAGGCCGTCTTCGTCATCTCCCGCCACGGAAGGGGCGGTAAGGGCCAGGGCGGGTTGTTCCAATCCGTCCAGATCACCCGGTACTAAGGCATGGGTGGCAAAGGCGATGACCTTTCTGTCTGAGAGATTCATGGTCTTCACGCGACTCTCCGAAGCGTCCTTCCCCAGGAATACGTCTCTGTCCGGATCGGCGCCGACTGCCGCCGCGATGCTTCTGACCTCTTCGGCGGTGTCGGGGAGGCGATTCAGTCTCCCCAGTTGAATACTGGAGATGTCGTTATTATCCAGGCCGCCCTTCTCTGTAACCCTGATGCCCCGCACCTGGATGGGGATTCCCCGCTTGGAAAGGGAAAGGATATCACGGGACGGTTTTTCAATCCCTTTTTGCGTGAGCTGTTCCGGGTTGAACACCGGGTCGCCGAATCCGGCAAAGTCTTTGCGTCCGGGGTCTCCGGCGGGAAGACCGCGGAGGATGACAAAGGAAGAAACGGAAGGAAGCATGGTGATTGAAGCCTTACGGATGAGCCATGGTGCGTGGCGATATCTGCTGAAGAGCAGACCGCTGTCATCCTTGATTTGTGCCGGTGCGGTGATGAGAACCGACAGTGGTATTTGATCGAGGGGGCTGCATGTGACAAAGAGAAGATCGGCGGCATCTTTCCAGCCCTTCTCTACCGGTTTCAGGAGCCTTTGATAGAGATCGTAGGCTATCTGAGTATCGAAATCAGGGATATCTCCAACAACGGTGGGGTTGGGGTCGAGAGATTTCCTCAATACGGCAACAAGCTGACCGAGTTCCCTTACTCCTGAGGGCGAGATAGAAAAGGACATGATCCCTCTGTGAGGAATAGTCCATACATACGTTTTCGTATCCGTGGAATAGATGGAAAGCAGCGCCTCACCGGAATGCAGATTCTGCTGGACTGAAGTCCATGAAACGGCAGGCGGATTTGTAAAATCCGCGTACTTGGGGAAACGCCTCTTGATCTCTTCCTGGAGGGTGGCACGGGCCTTGTTCAGATTCATGATCTTGGCGTGCAGGCCTTTGATGATCTCCGGCTTTTGCTCATGGGCAGGTGCCGCGATCAGGTCGAGAACGGACGATTCCATGACCTCGATCTGTTTTGTCGCATCCTGTTCACGGCGCATCAGGTCATTCAGTTCGGGACTCGTTTCCGCTGCCCGGGCGCTGCTGGCAGAGAGGGCTGCCTGGACGGTCCGGCCCCGGGACGCCTCGGCGATTCTGAATGCCGCTTCCGCTGCACTGATGCCCAGTTCTTTTTCCAACGGAGTGCCGTGGATCTCGCCCAGCAGGTTGATGTAATCGTCCAGGATGATTTTCAATCTCTGCGTCTTCGAGTAATCTGCCTTGTCCATCTGAAAACTTAAAAGAGTATCTGTTGCCGTGGAAAAATCTCTTGCGGCTTCCCTGCAATTTTTTATCCGGTAATGGGCCATTCCCCGGAGGGCCAGTCTTTCGACGGTAATGTAATGCTTCTCTCCGAATCTTTGTGCAGCTTTGGTATAGGTGTTGTTCAGTATGGTGAGTGCCCTTTCGTGGTGTCCCGTCATGAGAAGTGCAAGGATAAAATCGGGATTGCCCAGGAATCGCCTTTTATACAGAAAGTCTTCTTCTTTCACCCCTTTCAGGGCGAGCTCGAACTGCGTTATTGCTCCCGTGAAGTTACCCCGGGCGGCAAGGATGGAACCCAATAACATTCGCGAGTCTCCCATACTTCCGGAATCACTGGATATGCCGGAAGATTCCAGGTCATGAATTACCAGCAATGTTAGTTTTTCCGCCTCCGGGAGACGGCCCTGAGCCCTCAGTATGTTGGCCATTCTGGAGACTACCTTTGTCGTTAAGGAAGAGTCTTTCCCTCCCAGGCCGAGAGCCTCTTTCAGGGCTTCCCGTGCCTCAATTTCCGCTTCCGTGAAGCGCTCCTGCCTCAGTAAATTTACTGCGAGGTGCAGCCTTGAGTTGATGAGCCATGCCGGATGTTCGTCTTTTATATTTTTTGTTTGCACGAGATCGAGATGACGGCGAATCAGCTTCTCCGACTCGGGATATTTTGCCCGGGCTTCCAGAAGATCGGCGTCCATGGCCGCCGTTTCGATATCACACCATAACACGAACTGGGGATTGCGCTGTCTCGGCGATGTGGCACAGAAGGTCTTTCCGCGCAGCAGGAATTGCTCTGCTTTTTCGATATTTCCCATCTGGATGTATGTCTCCACCAGTCGTCCGTACGTGTAAGGGTTCTCGTCGATTTTCAGTGCTTCTTCAAACAATTGCACGCCGCGGCTGAAATTTCCGATTGCCCTCTCCACAAAACCGAGTCGAATGAGAATTTTCATGTCATGTACCCCGGCAGCCTCCGCGAGACGATTCGCCTCGCGCAGATCTTCAAGGGCCTGTGTTAAGCGGCCCAGGTGCAAGGCGGCAAAACCCCTTGTATGATAAAAATTGCTGTCCGGATTGTTGGGCGGTGCGGCATCAGCCTCGGCCCGGAATCGTTCCGTTGTCTTTGCATCAAACTGTCCCGGCTGTTCCAGGATTGCGGTGATATCGTGAATTCTCCGGGGAGGAGGAATGAAACCGGCTACGGGGCTTATGGAGACGGTCACTTTTTTTGCCTCTTCCACGGACATTTTGGTAGCACACGAGGGGAGCAGGAGTATGAGCAGAATCAATAGGATCAAACGTTTGAAGAAAAAAGGAACCGGTTCATCCATGGTCGCTTACCTCCTCTGTCATGACCTCATCTTGAGGTGGGTCTGCAGGTAGTCTTTGAAATTTTTATAGCCGGCGCTCATTTCAAAAGGCCCCCCCTCCCTCTGATCAATATCCTTCATGCTCACCGGCAGATCCGGGATGATGCCCAGCAGTTCCCGAATCTCATCGGGGAATTTGGCCGGATGAGCCGTTTCTAAAGATACGCACAGTGGGAAATCACCCGATTGTTCAAGATAGATTTCGAGTCCTCTCCAGCCGACTGCTCCATGCGGTTCCAGGAGAACGCCGTATCTCCCGTGAACCCTGTTGATCGTTTCTTTTGTTTCCTCGTCGGAGACGCTCACGGAAAAGATACGTCGTCCCATTTCGTTCATATCTGGGTACCGATGCACTATTCCCGCGCGATCCACCGTCCCCCCGTATAAGTCAAAGAATCGGGCCAGGTTGCTCGGGTGTCCTACGTTCATTGCGCTGGACAGGCATGCTTTCGAAGGGGATATCTTCTCATAGATTCCTTTGGCGAGAAATCGGGGGAATTCGTCATTTTCATTGGTCGGCATGACGAGCTTCTTTACGGGGAGTCCCATTCTTCGTGCGTATTCGCAGCCCAGAGCGTTGCCGAAATTACCGGAAGGGACGGAGAACACAATCTCCTCCCGCTTCCCGGCCAGTTGAGAGTATGCGTACACATAATATACGATCTGAGGGAGAATCCTGCCGAAATTGATGGAATTTGCCGAGGTAAGATTGAGGTCGGCGAGGGACGGATCGGAGAAGGCCTGTTTCACCAGATTCTGGCAGTCGTCGAACTTGCCGTCGACGGAAATGGCCTGAACGTTGTCACCTATTGTATCCAGTTGTTTCTTTTGCCTGACACTGACTTCACCTGAGGGATAGAGGATATAGACGTCTATGCCTTCAACTCCCTTGAAGGCATCACCCACGGCGCTCCCCGTGTCTCCCGAGGTCGCGACCAGGACGTTCAGCCGGGTTCCCTCCTTCCGGAAATGGCTCATGAGACGCGCCATCATGCGGGCGGCGAAGTCCTTGAAAGATGCCGTCGGCCCCTGGTCAAGCCGCATTAGATATTTGCGGTTTACGACTTTTTCCAGGGGAATCGGGTAGTTATAAGAATCTACCACAATTTTTTCCAGAATCCTGTCGGGTATTTCGTCTTCCAGAAAGGCTTTTGCCACAAGCATCGCCGCTTTCGTGTAGGATTTTCCTTTTAACGCGGAAATGTCGTTGAGGGGAAGCTCCGGAATGGGATGAGGCATAAAAAGGCCTTCATCGGGAGCTTGACCCTGAAGGAGGGCCTCTCTGAAGGATACTGTTTCCCTGAAGGGGACGATTCCGGGGACTCCTTCGAGGTTTCTGTTGGTGCTGTAATAGCGGATATTATGGGACATACTTTAGGAAACCGTCCTTTTTTAAGAGTATCGCAGGGTTGTGCGTGCATGATAACTATCATAAACGATGTGTTCACGCAAATGGGTAAATTTTTCTTGACAAGATCATTTTTGTAGTTTAATTACTACCAAATCAATAGTAATAGTAGTAATAACATTTGAGGGAAATATGAAACTTTCTACGAGAGCCCGATACGGGGTGAGATTAATGCTTGCATTAGCTCTTAATTACGGCAAGGGACCGGTATTTCTGAAGGATATCGCAAAAGGAGAGAACATTTCTGAAAAATACCTGAGCTTGATCATCATACCCTTGAGAGGAATCGGTTTAGTAAACTCCAGCCGCGGTGCTTACGGGGGATACAGCCTTGCCAGAGACCCCTCACAGATCACCTTGAAAGAAGTTGTGGATGTTTTAGAGGGAGATTCCTGCCTTGTGGACTGTGTTAAGGATCCGTCAGCGTGTCCGAGGGTGCCGATTTGTGTAACCAGAGATGTCTGGGCAATTATAGGAGGGCGAATTTCGGAAACCTTGACTTCGATCACCCTGGATACCCTGGTGAAGATGAATCAGGAAAAAACGGAAAAGGCGATCATGCACAATATTTGAAAAACAGCGATATGGAAGTTTTCCCCGAGAGGTGAAGAGGGATGTCGCTTCTATTGTCAACGAAAGGATTGAACAATGAAAAGAATATATCTGGATTATGCGGCAACAACACCGGTAGATGTCCGTGTGGTAAAGGCCATGTTGCCACACTTTACGGAAATATACGGGAATCCGTCGAGTCTTCATGCCTTCGGTCAGGAGGCAAAGCATGTTGTTGAGGAGTCGCGGCACACTGTTGCTTCATTTATCGGGGCGAAGCCGGAGGAAATTATTTTTACAAGCGGCGGTACGGAAAGTAACAATTTTACGATTGGGGGTATAGCCCACGCCAGGAGTGATAAGGGCAATCATATTATAACTTCCAGGATAGAACATCATGCCATTCTGGAACCCTGTCATTTTTTAGAAAAAGAAGGATTCCAGGTGACGTATCTTCCCGTTGATAAGTACGGACTTGTCGATCCTGGGGATGTGAGGAAGGCTATTAATGCGAAAACTATTCTGATTTCAATCATGCACGCGAATAACGAGATAGGTACCATCCAGCCCATCGCCGAGATCGGCAGTATCGCCAGGGAGAACGGTGTATATTTTCATACCGATGCCGTACAGACGTTTGGTCACCTTCCTGTTGATGTCGATGAGCTGAATCTGGATCTCCTCAGCGCATCCGGGCATAAGCTGTACGGTCCAAAAGGTGTGGGGATCATCTATGCGAGGAAGGGGATAAGAATGTCGCCGTTCATGCAGGGTGGAGGACAGGAAAAGGGTCGACGGGCGTCTACTCATAACGTGCCTGGTATCGTAGGTTTGGGAAAAGCAGTGGATCTGGCGAAGGAGGAAATGGGGCAAGAAATAGAGCACCTGACCGTTTTGAGGGATAGGTTGATTCAGGGTATCCTCAATGCGATTGAATATTCCTCTTTAAACGGGCACCCCACAAAGAGGTTGCCGAACAACGTCAACGTTTCCATTGCGTACGTTGAGGGTGAGTCAATGCTTCTGAATCTGGACATGGAGGGTATTGCCTGTTCCACGGGCTCTGCCTGTTCATCTGCGAGTCTGGAGCCGTCTCACGTCCTGACAGCGATCGGTCTTCCCCATGAACTTGCCCACGGTTCACTGAGGTTTTCCTTAGGGAGACCGACGACGAGCGATGACATAAACTACGTTCTCAGTGTTCTGCCTGGTATCGTCGGCAAATTGCGGGCGATGTCACCTCTCTACAAGAAGGAGGTTAAATATGGAAGCGTACAGTGAAAAGGTCATGGAGCACTTCCGAAATCCGAGAAACGTTGGTGAGATTGAAAATCCCGATGGTATCGGCAAGGTAGGTAATCCCGTGTGTGGTGATATTATGGAACTCTACATAAAAGTGAAGGATAATGTGATTACGGATGCGAAATTCAAAACATTCGGCTGTGGTGCCGCAATCGCGACAAGCTCCATGGTTACTGAACTGGTGAAGGGGAAAACCGTTGATGAGGCGATGAAAGTATCGAATCGGGCTGTTGCAGAGGCATTGGGTGGACTCCCTCCTATCAAGATGCACTGTTCTGTCCTTGCCGAAGAGGCGCTGAAAAAGGCTCTCGATGATTATCAAAGGAGGACAGTGAAAAAATTGTCCGGCAAAGCGGCATAGGAAGAGGAGAAGGGAACGATTTGCGAGGGAAGATGAGGAAAAAGGTACTCGTGGCCATGAGCGGCGGGGTTGATTCGTCCGTGGCGGCCATGTTGCTGAAAAATGAAGGGCATGACGTTTCCGGCGTGACCATGTGTCTTGGCATAGCAGGAAAAGAGGATCGGGTAAGATGCTGTGGAGCCGCTGCAGTAGATGATGCAAGGCGGG